>NZ_JAQKGN010000018.1:0-102128 GCF_027956555.1 Agrobacterium sp. ST15.16.055 | reverse complement strand
CGGGCGACAAAGCGTAGACGTTCTTCCATAACCGAAGTCTCTCTCCACGGCATCAACACCTCCCGCAAAGCGAAAAGTGTTACCCATGTCTCCGGTACAAAACGTCACCTATCTCTCAAGTCGGACACTAAAGATAGAATTGTCTTCTAAATATAGTCGTTCGCGCGCGGAGCATCGTTCCGTGTCGTGCGGCTTGAAATTTGGCCTTCGCAGCCGCCTATCCGCAGAGCGCGACGGAAATTATTCCGCAAGCGGAACTTATGCGGAAGATGTCCGTTTCAGACGCGAGGCTCCTAACCTCAGTTCCCCTCTGATTGCCCGCCTTGAGCGGGCATTTTTTGCCGATGTCGCTGGAACAGCTTATGTGCACAGCACGTTCTCCTGCGTTGTTCAACGTGGGGAAGAGCCATGTCCGCATATCCCAGAAGAATTCTCTTGATTGCCGCATTCGCCGCCTCGTCGATACCCGGCACATCGCATGCCGCCGATACCACGGTTTATCGTGAGGAACGGGTTTTACCGCACAAAACACATCATCAACCGCAGCGGATCGAAAATACCTATTCCAATCCCGTACAAATGAACTGCACCGAAAATATCGTGTCCTATCGCTCCCCTTACGAACGGCACACGGAACAGGTCACGCTCTGCCATCCGCCGCTAAATTGGCGAACAGGACCATCAACAGCAACAATATGGTCGCCTTGATCTTGCCATAATTCTTTCAATGTGCTTTTGTGCAGCCGCCCTTGTGGGAGGGGGTAGAGGTTGAGACCCGCTGGCTGCATTTTTGCAGTAAGCGGGTTTCCCTTTTTTTGGGCGAAACTTGCTGGCAGAATCAATCGCTTCTCCGCCTCGGAAAAGCAACGAAACACGGGCGCAGAACGGCGCGGTCTGGATTTTTCATATCAAGGAAAATGGTAGCGGGAGAGGGACTTGAACCCCCGACACGCGGATTATGATTCCGCTGCTCTAACCACCTGAGCTACCCCGCCACAGGGGAAACGTGACAGTCATGTGACCGGCCGTTCCATCAGGATGAGCGGCTTATAAGGTGCCGCTCCCCAAAGTGTCAAGCGCAAGATGCGCAAAAAATTCGCTTTCCGCATCATGGCAAAAAGCGAATGGTTTCAGGCAGCAACCGGTTTTTCGAGAAGCGCCTTGAGCGACGCCTCGGCATCCACTGAGCGTTCCGACCGTTCGATGAACCCGCCGCCGTAAACGCGGGCATCGGCCCCCGGCGCGGAATAAAGCACGCAGGCCTGTCCAGGAGCGACACCGGCCTCCCCAGTCATCAGATCGACATAGATGCCGTTTTCGTCCGCATGCAGCACCGCTTCCGTCGGCGGGCGGGTGGAGCGCACCTTGGCGAAACAGGCAAAGCCCTGCACGGCGTCGACGGCCAGTTCGCCGTCACCCAGCCAGTTCATGTCACGCAGATAGACCCGGCGGGTTTCCAGCGCCTCACGCGGGCCAACGATGACCCGGCGGCCGCGCGCATCGAGATGCACGACATAAAGCGGCTCCCCCGTCGCGACACCGATACCGCGGCGCTGGCCGATCGTATAATGCACGATACCATCGTGGCGGCCGAGCACACGGCCGTCGAGATGAACGATATCGCCCGCCAATGCCGCATTCGGCTTCAGCTTGTTGATGATATCGGTATATTTGCCCTGCGGCACGAAACAGATGTCCTGGCTGTCGGCCTTTTTGGCGACGACAAGCCCCATCTCTTCCGCCAGCGCCCGTGTTTCGGCCTTGGAGAGGCCGCCGAGCGGAAAGCGCAGATAATCGATCTGCTCCTGCGTGGTTGCAAACAGGAACCAGCTCTGGTCACGGTCGCTGTCGATCGGCCGATAGAGCGCACGCCGCCCCGGCTGGCCGGCAACGGGATTGGGGCGCGATCGGATGTAATGACCGGTCGCCAGCGCATCGGCGCCCAGTTCCTGCGCGGTGGCGAGCAGATCGGCGAATTTTACCGTCTGGTTGCAGGCCACGCAGGGGATCGGCGTTTCGCCCATCGCATAGGCTTCGGCAAAGGGGTTGATGACGGTTTCGCGGAACCGCGCTTCGTAATCCAGCACGTAGTGGGGAATGCCGAGCGTTTCGCAGACCCGGCGCGCATCGTCGATATCCTGCCCGGCGCAACAGGAGCCGGCGCGGTGCACAGCGGCACCGTGGTCGTAAAGCTGGAGCGTTATGCCGAGGACATCATAGCCCTCACGCTTGAGGATACCGGCCACCACAGAAGAATCGACGCCACCGGACATGGCGACAACGATCCGGGTATCTTCCGGCCTCTTGTCAAAATCGAGCGTATTCACGTTTTTTCCCATCGTCAGTCATAACGGGGGTAAAGGCCCCGCCGCCTGTCGGTCATCCGTCGCGAGAAACCTGGCCATTCGTTGGCCATCCTGTCTCATCATCCTGCGGATTTAAGGGCTGCATATAGAAAGGAATGGCCGCGCACGCAAGTACGGGGCGGAAAACCGCCCCGCAAAGCCGTCAGATTCGGGCTAGGACCCGGCCCTCAGGCGCCAGCCGTCTTCTGGCCGCTGCTGCCGAACCACTTGTCGCGCTCCCGCCACAGGGCTGGCAAGGCCAGCAATCCAATCGCCGTGACGGCGATCAGCGTCTTGTTGAGCTGCGACAGTTCTGCCGTGCGGCCGTCGAGATAATAGACGCCGTAGACGATCGCCACATGCCAGACATAGACCTGCAGCGAATGGCGGCCGAGCAATTGCAGGAACTTCAGCGACAGCACCCAGATGACGCCTTCGGCGATGGAACGCACGAGCGGACGGTGGTGCTTCGGACCGGCAATCACCAGCCAGGTCAAGCCGACGCCGACGGCGAGGAAGTTGATGAGATAGACCGGGCCGAAATCGGCGCGGATCTCCATGGTAGAGAATTTGCCCATCATGAAATCCGGCATCAGGCCCCAGGCAGTGGCGATGCGCAGCGGCATGAAGAACAGGCAGATGGCGAGCGCCGCTTTCGGCAACCATGTACGCTCAGGCGAGAAGATCGCCTTCCACGGAATGCGGTTCTGCGCCGTCATCGCGCCCATTACCAGCGCCGAATAGAATACCAGCTGCCAGCCGAGCAGGTTGAAGCTGACACGGATACCTTGCTCATCCGCCCCCTTGACGAGTTCGTTGAGCGGGGTCGTCACAATTTGCTGCAGGCCAAGCTGGCCTGCCATCCAGACTAGCAAGGAGCCGGCCATGACATAGGCCCACTTGCCATCCAGACAAAGCTTCACCAGAACCGGCGCAAAGATCATGTAGACGATATATTGCGGCAGAATATCCATGAAGGTCGGCTGGAAGAGGAATGTCGCAATCGCCGCGAGACGCAGCGGATCGTCGAACGACGTCATGCCAAGCCAGTTGTACCAGATATAAGGCGCATGCGGGATGACCATGCGGAAAAACAGCACGGCGATGACAAGGCCCATGGCATAGCGATAAAGCTCCATCGCGCGGTTCCAGATCATCTGTTTGCCGGCGTCATAGCCATATTTCATCATCTTGCGCGCATAAACCATGCCGATCAGCAGGCCGGACAGGAACACGAAGCCCTGCGCGTCCTCGACAAAAGCAAACTGCCGGTGATTGATTTCCACCAGCCAGAAGCCGCCGGCAAACACCAGATGGTTGATCAGCATGAAGACGAGGAAGTAACCACGCATCCCGTCGATCAGGTCAAAGCGTTTCATCTCGATAGCTCTCCGTTCTCGCAGGGCCTGCATTGCCCGGCCATCCAGCCCGGCTTGGGAGGGCCGGGTATGGATTGTCAACGCTGTTTCGCGCCTCAGGTTCCCTTTCCAAAGCGGTGTAGAACCGGCGCGAAAAGTCACATCGATGTGTGTGCCCTGTGGTTAGGACGCCGGGACTGAATGCCGGATGAATGAAAAAAGGCAATTGCGTGAAGCGGAAGAGCCATGCGCGGGTAACATGTCGCGACAAACAGGGCTAAAAGCGTTGCATAGCAGGACGAAGCGGAATTCACCGCCGATGGCCGCGGGAGATATCACCCGTTAGATTTATCAGTCGTTTTTTGGCCGCATCTTGTTGTCCCTTAGCCGAGCGAGCGTCGGCGTGACCATGTTTTCCGCGAGCGTGACGAGCAAAGGCCCGGCGGTAACGAGAACCGCCGGGCCTTTATTGGGTAAATAAGCTACGATTCGTCAGGCGGCCGCCTGAATAGCGGCGACCTGCCAGTTATCGTTTCCGGGGCGTCGGACGAAGGTCCACATTTCCACCGCCTCAGAAGGCTGGTGCTCGTCACCTTCGATCACCTTGCCGGAGGTACGGTCGCGCATCACGTCGATGGCGGAGTAGCGCATAGCCACCGTTGCATAATCCTGGCCCTCTTCGTGCCATGCTTCGGCAACATCGCCCTGTAGCAGCGTCACATCGCGCACGTCGTTTTTCACGCCGCTGGTCGCGTTGTCGCTCAGTTCTTCGGCGAGATACGACATGGCTTCCGGCGTCGTCAGCTTGCGCAATGTGCCATAATCCTCGGCGGCATAGGCGGCCTGCACGTCTTCCAGCATTTTCTGGAAAGTTTCGAGATCGCCTTGGGTAATGCCGATTTCATCGCCTTCCGACATGGCATTGGCATGAGGCGCGGGGGCATGAGTCGCAGGCTTTGCCGTTGCAGCATTGGCGGCCACGCCGCCCGCAGCGCCGGCCAGCGCGCCGATCTTCGGAATCTTGAAGGAGGATGCAGCAGAACCCGGCTGCGAACCGCCATTATAGGAAGAACCGGAATGATCCCTACGCTGCGAGGCACCGGCCGCGCCGTAAGCGGGCTGGCCCTGACGGCGCGAGGCGAAGAAACGCATGGCGAGCATCACCAGAAGGCCGATCAGAGCCACCTGCAACAGCATACCGAAGAAACCGGCCATGCCGCCAAAACCGCCGCCCAGCAGCATTCCGAACAGACCGCCCATCAAGAGGCCGCCCATCAAACCACCCATCATGCCGCCGAACAAGCCGCGGCTCTGCTGCGGCGCCTGCGCGCCGGGACGGGCCGGCTGAGCAGCGCTCGGCGCTGCCTGATTGGTATTGGGAGTCATGCTGCGGTTTATCGGCGCGGTCTGGCCGGGTGCCGTGCTGGTCGAAGGCGGAGCGGAATAGGTCCGCGTGCCGCGGCTGCCGAAACCGCCGCTGGCGCGACGCGCTTCCGCCATATCAACCGCCACGAAAGACACCGCGATACCAAGCGCGGCGACTGCGAACAAACCCTTGAAGCGCCGAAAGGCAGCAAACATCGTTATCTCCTGTTGGCCGCCCTCCCATGAGCGGCATGTCAGCAGGCGATATAGCAACTCATGATCATCATTTTTAGAGCAGTTACCTTAAATTTTTCGTGATATGCAACCAATGCGATAGTCACATATATTCTGCGACGAAAGAGACACTGGATAAACGAAAAACCCGGCACAGGGTCTCCCCTGCGCCGGGCCTTATTGTCCCCTTGGGAGGAACGATATCAGTCGACGTTGAAGGTCAGCGGCTTGACCTGGCGGATCGCCGGGTTGGCGCGCAGCTTGTCGAGCACGGTTTCGGAAACCGGACCGTCGACATAAAGCAGCGCGATGGCGTCGCCGGCTTCCTTTTCACGGCCGAGCTGGAAGTTGGCGATGTTGACGCCAGCTTCGCCGAGCGTGGTACCCATGAAGCCGATCATGCCGGGAACGTCGGTATTGGTGATGTAGATCATGTGCGATCCGACATCCGCATCCATATTGATGTTCTTGATCTGGATGAAGCGCGGCTTGCCATCCGAGAAGACCGTGCCGGCAACCGAGCGGATCTGGTTTTCCGTCTTGACCGTCAGCTTGATATAGCCGTCATAAACGCCGGTCTTGTCGCGCTTGACCTCGGAAAGGATGATACCCTTTTCCTTGATCATCACCGGAGCCGAAACCATGTTCACATCCGCAACCTGGCTGCGGATCAGGCCGGCCAGCAGGGCACTGGTCAGTGCCTTGGTGTTCATGTTGGCGGTTGCGCCATCATAAAGGATTTCGATTTCCTTGGTGGCGCTTTCCTGCACCTGGCCGACAAAGGAGCCGAGAACATCCGCCAGACGGATGAAGGGCTTCAGGCGCGGCGCTTCCTCAGCCGTGATCGACGGCATGTTGATGGCGTTGGAAACCGCACCCTTGACCAGATAATCCGACATCTGCTCGGCAACCTGAAGGGCGACGTTTTCCTGCGCTTCCGTGGTGGAAGCACCGAGATGCGGCGTGCAGACGACATTCGGCAGGCCGAAAAGCGGGCTCTCGGTGGCGGGCTCGACTTCGAACACGTCAAAACCGGCGCCGGCGACATGGCCGGACTTGATGGCTTCGGCAAGGGCCGCTTCATCCACAAGACCGCCACGGGCGCAGTTGACGATACGCACGCCCTTTTTGGTCTTGGCGAGGTTTTCAGCGTTCAGGATGCCGCGCGTCTTGTCGGTCATCGGCACATGCAGGGTGATGAAATCGGCCTGGGCCAGAAGTTCGTCCAGCTCAACCTTGGTCACACCCATTTCCTGCGCGCGTTCCGGCGACAGGAAGGGGTCATAGGCCAGAACATGCATCTTGAGGCCAAGTGCGCGCGAGCAGACGATGGAGCCGATGTTACCGGCACCGATGACGCCAAGCGTCTTGCCGGTGATTTCGACACCCATGAACTTAGATTTTTCCCACTTTCCGGCCTGCGTGGAGCTGTCGGCTGCCGGAAGCTGGCGGGCAACTGCGAACATCAGCGCAATCGCATGTTCGGCAGTGGTGATGGAGTTGCCGAAGGGCGTGTTCATGACGATGATACCGCGGCGCGAGGCGGCCGGGATATCGACGTTATCGACGCCGATGCCGGCGCGGCCGATGACCTTGAGGTTGGTCGCGGCTTCGATCAGCTTTTCGGTCGCCTTCGTGGCCGAACGAATGGCAAGACCATCGTAATTGCCGATGATTTCAGCCAGCTTGTCCTTGTCCTTGCCGAGTTTCGGCTGGAAATCGACTTCGACGCCACGATCACGGAAAATCTGGACGGCGGTTTCCGACAGTTCGTCGGATACAAGTACGCGAGGTGCCATGGTTCACGGGCTCCTTGAAAAGGGGGGTGGTTTTTGAGAACGGGAAATCGGCGGCCCTGCATCAACGCAGGGCCGGTATCGAAATCAGGCGGCAGCCTTGGAAAGTGTTGCCTTCTGCGTCTGGTAAGCCCAGGCGAGCCAGGGCATGACGGCTTCCATATCGGCCGTCTCGATGGTCGCGCCGGCCCAGATGCGCAGACCGGACGGGGCGTCGCGGTAAGCGCCGATATCGAGGGCGACATTTTCCTTTTCGAGCAGGGCGACGATGCCCTTGGCGAAATCGGCCTGTGCAGCCGCATCCAATGCCTGCACCTCGGGATCGACGATCTTCAGGCAGACGGAGGTGTTGGAGCGGGTTTCCGGCTTGACGGCCAGATTGGCGATCCAGTTATTCTTCTCGATGAAGTCGTAGATAACCTTGGCATTGGCATCGGCACGGCCGATCAGGGCCTTGAGGCCACCGAGGCTTTTCGCCCACAGCAGCGCGTCGATATAATCTTCAACGCAGAGCATGGACGGCGTGTTGATGGTTTCGCCGGTGAAGATGCCCTCGATCAGCTTGCCGCCGGAGACCATGCGGAAGATTTTCGGCAGCGGCCATGCGGGTGCGTAGTTCAAGAGACGCTCGACGGCACGGGGCGAAAGGATGATGACGCCATGGCCGCCCTCGCCGCCCAAAACCTTCTGCCAGGAGAAAGTGACGACGTCGAGTTTCGTAAAATCCATGTCCTGCGCGAAGGCTGCCGAAGTGGCGTCGCAGATGGTCAGACCCTTGCGGTCAGCCGGAATGAAATCGGCATTGGGAACGCGAACGCCTGATGTCGTGCCGTTCCAGGTGAAGACGACGTCACGGTCGAAATCGACTTCGGCAAGGTCCGGCAGCAGGCCGTAATCGGCCTCCAATTTGCGGACGTCCTTCAGCTTCAGCTGCTTGACGACGTCAGTGACCCAGCCAGCGCCAAAGCTTTCCCAGGCGAGCATATCGACGCCGCGTTCACCGAGCAGCGACCATAGCGCCATTTCAACGGCGCCGGTGTCGGATGCGGGAACGATACCGATGCGATAATCGGCAGGAACGTTCAGAACTTCACGGGTGAGATCGATGGCCTGCTTCAGCTTGGCTTTGCCAACTTTGGCGCGATGCGAGCGACCGAGCGGCGCATCGGAGAGAGCATCTAGCGACCAACCGGGACGCTTCGAGCAGGGACCAGAGGAAAAATGCGTATTGCCCGGACGGACGTCCGGTTTCACGATATCTGTCATTTGACTACCCTTCCAGATAGGCGCTCCACGTTAGGGTGGAGTGTCCTGACGCCGTTGCTATTCCTGTCGCCCATCCCAGTCAAGCGGAATATGTCGCTACACAGAAGAATCTTGGTCCATATGCGTCATGCGCCGCGTCAGGTGCCGGTAAAACAAAACCGCCCGCACCCAGAGGATGCGGACGGTCTGAAACTACCAGCAGGGCGTGACGTTTATTTATAAACGGCAGGCTGCAGCGGAATATCGGCGGGCGGCATGTATTGCGCGGTATCGCAGCCGTTGAAGACATAACGGCCGCCGACGCGGACTTCGTGCGAATAAAGGCCCTTGTCACGGCCCGGACCGCCGCCATTTTCATAAGCGAACATATCGCCCTTGTTGATGTGGCGGAAACGATAGCCGATATCGGCCTTCAGGTTACAGGTGACATCGATGGATGCGCCGGCCATCAGGGCGTAGGCGAAGCGCCATTTGCCCTTGCCGCCATGTTCAGTGGTCGGGTCGCAGTAGCCAGATCCGTCCGTTGCACAGGACGTATTACGAAGCTTGTCCCACTTGACGTAGGACGCACCCACACCACCGCCGACATAAGGCGTGACCCGACCATAGGTTCCGAGATCAACATAGGCGTTGGCCATCAGCGTGTAGGCTCGCAACGCGGCTAGATCAGTAGAAACGCAGGGAGTGTTGCTCCCGAACGGGCCACCTCCGCAGGAGCCACTCGTGGAGCCGCGGAAATCCGACTTACCCATATAGTCAAAGGTCAAGTCGCTACGGAAATAGTTGTTGAACTGATAACCGACGCCGGCGCCAATGACATAGCTGTCCTTGATCGTCGCGGTGTCAAAATCCGCGAGATAGCCGCCGGGGCCACCCTGATAATAATGGGCGCCGCGCAGCTTGTTGAAGGAATAACCGACGTCGCCGCGCAGGTACCAGCCACTCGCCTGGGTGACGGTCACTTCGGGTGCATCGACATAAGCAGGGGCAGGCTCGGCTTGATAGAGATCGGCAGCGATGGCGCTGGTACCGGTCAGCAGGACGGCCAGAAATCCGGCCAGGGCGTTTTTCATGACTTCCACTCCAGAAGAGACACATGCGGTTTTGGCGTCAGATGCCAGTGAATTCTTCAGTCATGAAGATTGTCGTAAAATGGTTAAGTCCCGATTAAAATGGAAACCTGTATTACAACAATCGTTACTGAAAATGGTAAACACACTGATACGGTTTGCGCTTTCTTAACCCTAAAACGCATAGGTTAAGGAAGTGCAAAAGCTATTGCGCTGATCCGGTTATGGATGAAAGCCTTACAAAATTCGGCATCTCTCTTTGCACGGAAGGCAGACGGCCCCCTGACAAAATGGCAGCGAAAAGCCGCGCAAGGCAGAAGAAATCGTGACAAAGCTCCGCCAGGTTGGCGTGCTGAATGCGCCGGACGGCACGATGGCGGAAGCGAACCTTGGGACAGCCGGCGAGAACGCCGCCCCTATCTCTCGCTCCAACTCATCGTATAACGCGTACCCACCTTCCGGTCCGGGTGGGTATGTGTCTGTTCGACACGGGCGCCGATGTTCTGCGCCATCGCCATGATCAGTTTCGTGCCCAACCCTGTGCCCTTCGGCGATATGTGCGGGTTCGACCCTATCCCGTCATCTTCCACAACCAGAATGAATTGCCCATTCTCTTCAGAGAGATTGACCCGGACAGCGCCGGTTTGATCGGGGTAGGCATATTTGAGCGCGTTGGTCAGAAGTTCTGTGATGATGACGCCAAGCGCAACGGCATGGTCCGCATTCAAATCGACCTCACACAGCGACGTTTCAACAGTGATGGAGGAAGAGCCGGGCACGGCCTGAAACAGATCGCCGATGATCGAGGTCAGATAGGAATTGAGAGAGACCAGGCCCACATTCGCGGTGTTATAGAGGCTGCGGTGAACGCCGGCGATTGCCGAAATCCTGCTCTGCGTTTCCAGCAACGCGGTTTCTGCTTCCTGCGACTTCAGGGTATTTATTTGCAGTCGGATCATGGCGGAAACCAGTGAGAGACTGTTCGCGACACGATGGTTCATCTCTTTCACCATCATTTCCGCGTGCTCTTTGGCCTTCACCAGCAAACGGTCGGCCTCCTCCTTCGTCTGGCGCAGGCGATGGTTTTCCAATGCCTGATTAATGGCTGTGAGCAGAAGCGGGAAGAAATCATCTCCGACATTCTTGATGACGTAGTCGGCGGCACCTGCCCTGAGCGCATCCATGGCGATCTGCGCCTCGTTGGACCCCGTCACATAAAGAATGGGAACACGCGCCGGTATCGTCTCGATAGCGGCGAGAAATTCCATGCCCGTCGCGGTTTGGAAATAATGGTCGAGAACGACGATATCGAACTGCCCGTTTTGAAAAAGCTCGAGTCCGGACGCCACGGAGGCGGCATGAACCACCTCCATTCCGTGGCGACCAAGAACGCGGCTCGAAAGCCGGGCCAGAGCCGGGTCGTCATCGACATATAAAACGCGCAGAGCCATCGTGCCTTCAAGGTATCTGAATTACGGAAAAGAACAGGCCAAGATTTTTGATGGCAGTCGCGAAGCCCTCATAATCGACCGGCTTGGTTATGTAAACATTCGCGCCCAGATCATAGCATTTCTGAATTTCAGTCTCGTCATCGGTAGTTGTCAAAACCACGACGGGCAAACGACGGGTGTATTCGTTGCTTTTGATCTGCTCGAGAATGTTGATGCCCGACATGTCAGGGAGATTGAGGTCGAGCAGGACAAGAAGATAACGGTCTTTGCTGACAAGGCCATCTCGACTTTCGCCCAGTATATAGTCAAGCGCCTTAGCTCCGAGCGTAAACGGCACGATCTCGTTGTTCACGCCGGCCCGCCGCACGTTCTTTTCGATCAGCCGCGCATGGCCCTCGTCGTCTTCGATCATCACGATCGTCACTTCCTGACCGGTCGCTTTCATGTGTCGCCTTCCTTCGTCACTCGTCTGAGGTCACTCGGCAGCAGCAGGAAAAACGTGCTGCCCTCACCGAGTTTGGACTCAACTCTAATGTCACCTCCTAAATTTCTGATTAGCGAACGAACATGGGCAAGGCCAATACCCTCTCCCGGCTGGTCCTGATTGCCCGCCCGGCGAAAGAGTTCGAAAACCCTTTCGAGATCCTTTTCACCGATACCGCGCCCATTGTCGCCGACTTCGATACAGATCGCACCACGCCCGGCCGGATAGGCGCGCGCCGTCAGCCGCAGCGGACGACCAGGCATCTGGTATTTCACCGCATTGTCGAACAGATTTCCGAGAATCTGATCGAGGGATATGCGGTCGGTCACGATCGTCAGCTTCGGCGTGTCGACATCGATCTCGCCGCCGTTCGCCGTGATCTGGTGGCGTACCGTCTCGGAAAGTGACAAGAGCAATGTTTCTACGTCGACCTTCTCGGGCTGCAGCTTGCGCTGGCCGTCGCGGGAAATTTTAAGGATCGCGTTGATCAGCTGATCCATTTTGCGGGTGGATGAGCGGATAAAGCCGATAGCCTCGGGAATATCCTCTTCCACCGCCAACCGCGCCTCGCGGACGACGTCGTCAGCCAGGGTTTTCCCATCCGCAAGGACATAAGCATTCACCGATTTCAGCGAGGTGTCGAACTCGGAGAGAAAGCCCATTATATTTACCAGCGGCGCCCGCAGGTCGTGTGTAACGATGTAGGCGAAGCGCTGGATTTCCTGATTGGCGCGGCGGAGATCGCGTGTCCTGCCTTCTACACGTTCCTCCAGATTCCGGTTAAGCTCGTCAACATCCTCCCGAGACCGGGTCAGAGCCTTGATATAGGTGAAGACAAGGAAGATCGAACCGCCGACGACAAGGAGAATTGCAAGCGCGCCGCCCACGGTTACCCATCGGAGTGTATTGGCGGCATCGAGCTGATCATTAACAATGACACGCAAACGATCGTCGACATTCGATTGCAGATTGGACAAGATGCCTCTGATCTCGCTCATTAAGCGCTTGCCGTCATTGTTGCGAACGATCTCAATTGCCTCCGTGATTCGACCCGTGCGCTGCAGCTCAATGGTTTCGCTTGTCTCCGCCAGCTTGGCTTCGATCGCCCGCCTCAAACCGGAAAGAGACTGCGCATATTGAGGCTGTTCCTTCAGCAGGTCGAAGAGTCTCGACTGGCGTTGCGGCAATGTACGCAGAGCCTCTTCATAAGGCGCTAGATATTCCGAGTTGTTGGCAAGCAGATATCCTCGTTGCCCGGTCTCAATGTCCTGCATCGCCGTCAGCACATCGAAAACCGCGGCACGAAAACGTCGGAGTTCCGCAGTCTCCTGTGAGTACCTGTTGTTCACCTGGACGAGCCATAAAGACACGGAGACCATGCCAATCAAAATCGCAACACCCACGGCCAGCATCAAAAGGCTTCGTTTGGCAAACGGTGAAAAACCAGTCACAGCAATACATTCCCGGTAGGCGCTAAATTAGCTGTGCAAGCTAGAGTATGACAACACCGGAGGCGACTGTTTTCTTTTTATCGATCCGTGGAACCAGCGCGGGGTTCAGGGGTTTTGCAATGTTGATTGAAAGCGGCCTGCGGGGCCGAAGTAATGAGAATACGGTGACAATGAGCTACGATTTCCAGGGAAAACAGATCCTCGTATTGGAAGATGACGCACTTCTCGCGATGGATATGGAAGATTTTCTCTCCGACCTCGGTGTCAATGTTGTCGGGCCGGTTTCCCATGTTGACGCCGCGCTCGAAAAAATAAACGTCACCGATCTCGACGGCGCGGTCATTGATCTCAATCTGAGGGGAGAATTGTCCTTCCCCGTCATCGAAGAGCTCAAGGCGGCGAACATTCCCTTCGTCATCTGCAGCGGATATGCGGAAGTACCCGGTGTCCGGGCTCAGCTAGACGGGCTGACAGTCGTTTCCAAGCCTTGCGATTTCGACAATCTCTCGCGTGTTCTGGCCAATGAGTTTTCACTGATCGACTAGGGCCGAGCCGATCGCGGCTTGGCGCCCCACCTTCATCTTTTCATCCGGCATCTTTTCATCCGGCGATTCAATCCAGGGGAAAGAGGACCTGATATTTCAGGCCGCCGCGATCGTAGCGAATTTCACTTTCAGCCTGCAATTCGTATTGCGCGCCTTTTGTTATCAGGGTCGTTCCAAAGCCGGTTTCCTTCGGCGCGGAAACAGGCGGGCCTCCGCTTTCCTGCCACCTTAGGTCAACACGGTTGCGCCCATCTCCGTCACGCAACTTCTTCCAGAAAACCTCGACCTTTCCGTTTGCGCCGGACAGAGAACCGTATTTCTGCGCGTTCGTCGCCAGTTCATGCAGGATCATTCCCAGCGCCAAAGCTGATTTTGGCGACACATGCACGCCATCCGGACCGTCAAGTTCGACCCTGTTCGCAAAGACATTATGCGGCTCGATCGCGCGCTTCACGACGTCTCTCAGGTCAGTCTCTCCCCAATTGCTCTGAAAAAGCAGGGCATGGCTCTCCGCCAGTGAACTCACGCGGGCCACAAGCCGTTCCTGATAATCCTCGATCGAGGTGCTGCCTTTTGCCGTTCTGCGGATAATGGATATGACCATCGCCATGGTGTTCTTGACGCGATGGCTCAGCTCACGAACAAGAAGTTCCTTGTGCAGCTCCGCCCGTTTCCGCTCCTGTTTTTCCCGCGCTTCCGCCAACGCGCGCTCGACGGCGGACGGCAATCTCACCAGCCGCTGCTTCAGCACGTAATCCGTGGCGCCGCGCCGGAATGCGTCGATTGCAGCATCCTCGCCCAAAACTCCGGACACGAAGATAAACGGCGTATCGGGTCGGGTCTGCATGACGACGTCAAGCGCCGCCATGCCGTCGAAGTCCGGCAGGGAGAAATCCGCAAGAATGATATCAAACGGCTGTTTTTCCAAAGCCTCTATGAACGACGCCTTGCCGACCGCCCTGGTCACCAGCGGAGGTGGTGAAATACGCGAAAGCTGGTCCTCAATCAGTTCTGCATCGACCGAGCTGTCCTCAAGGAGAAGAAGCTTGCCTGCTTCCATTCGCCGCACCGCCTCATCCACCATTGCGACGTGCACCGGGTGGCGGCTCGTTCAGGAGAGCCCAGAAAACTCCGAGATCCTGTATAGCCTTAAAAAACTGTGTGAATTCCACGGGCTTGACGACAAAGGCGTTAACGCCGAGTTCGTAGCTCCGCACCAGGTCCTGCTCCTCTCGAGATGACGTCAGCATGACGACCGGAATGTGCCGCAGATGATCAGCGCCCTTTACCCTCTGCAAAACCTCAAGCCCGTCCACTTTCGGGAGTTTGAGATCGAGAAGGACGACAGCCGGATCGCCGGCAGGCCGGTTGTGATAGCTGCCAGCGACAGTGAGATAGTCGAGCGCCTCGGCGCCGTCGCGCGCCACCACCACCTCATTCGCCAGCTGGCATTTCTCGAGAGCGGTCAGCGTTAATTCCAGATCGCGCGGATTATCTTCCACCAGCAGAATAGGTCTGAGTTCAGGCAATGTCGTCCTCTTTAATCTTCACAATCGGCAATCGGAAGGAGAACGTGGCTCCCTCACCGACAGTTCCCTCAGCGCCGACCGAACCGTGATGGCGCTCGACAATTCGTCTCACCAACGCAAGTCCAATGCCCGTGCCCTCGAAATCCTCGACACGCTGAAGCCGCTGAAACACGCCGAAAAGCTTGCCGTAATAGGCCATATCGAAGCCGACACCATTGTCTTCGACGGAATAGGTGACGTCGTCTTCGCCTTCAACCGCTGAAATGCTGATGATCGAAATCGGCTCCCGGGAGGAATATTTGATGGCGTTTTCGATCAGATTGTACCAGACCTGCCGCAACAGGGTCGGATCTCCGAATATCACCGGCAGTTTTCCGATCCGCCATTCGATCTGGCGCTCAGCAACCGCCGGATCGAGAGAACGGCGGACTTCGCTCACCACCTTCTGCATATCGACGGGCTTCATGGTAATCTGCGTGCGGCCAAGCTGAGAAAAATTCAGAAGATCATCCACCAGCCTGCCGGCGCCGAGCGCCGCCTCGGATATCATCTGAAGATAATGCAGGGATTTCTCGTCCAAGGCGTTGCTGCGCTCACGCAATAATTGCGCAAAACCGACGATATGGCGGAAAGGCGCGCGAAGGTCGTGCGAAACGGAATAGGAAAAAGCCTCCAGTTCCTTGTTGGTCCGTTGCAGTTCCCGCGTCAGATCCGCCATTTCCTCCGCCTTGCGCAGGACAATACCGATGATCGCGCTGCGCAGCTCCCTTGCGGCTGCAAGCTCGGGCTCCGACCACGGAGACGCCGTGCCGCGCAATTGCTCCTTCCAGATTTCGAAGGACATGCGCGGATGGATGCGTCCGCTTTCCTGCACCGTCTTATGCGGATCGCCACCCCAGCGCACTGTTTTTATGACCTCCGGCCGAAACCAGATCAGCCAGCTTCCATGCAGTTCCGAAACCCGCATCGCGATAATCCCGCTGGCGACGGATGCATAGGCCGAAGCAGCAGGGTAATCGCCTGCCAGATTGTCGGTTGCAAGAACATCGGTTAAATCCTGCTCACCAAGCCACAGGACAAGCTCTTCAACCTGCTCCCGTGAAGGTGTCTTGCCGACCAGTTCATATTTGTCGCCAAGAATAAGCGCAGCACCATCGGCTCCCACCTGTTTCAGCAGGTCTTCTCTTTCGTCGTCGCCTGCAATCAGACCGTCAACCCATTTTTCGGCAGTCGCCATCCGCTTCAGCAGACGCGCCTGAACGTGGCCAAGCTCCACGCGGCGGGATGCATCCTGAGAACTCTGCTCCATCGCTATCCGCATCGACAGCAACTGCGCCGCAAAATCACAGGCTTCTCGCACGGCAAGGGGCACCGCATGAGGTGTGGCGTGGTGGCAGGCGATCAGGCCCCACAGGGCGCCGTTAACGATGATCGACACCGACATGGAAGCGGCCGTGCCCATGTTGCGCATATACTCAAGATGAACCGGAGACACGCTGCGCAGCTGTGAAAAGCTCATATCGAGTACCGCCCCCGTTTCCGCATTCACCTGCGGTCTCACCGGGACGGGCCGATAATTGGCATCGGGGATCATTCGCAAACGGTTGATGGTATAGAGTTGCCGCGCCTGCGGCGGGATATCACCCGCCGGAAAACGTAGTCCAAGATAAGACGGCAAAGCCCCGCTACCGGCTTCCGCCACGACGTGGCCGCTCCAGTCCGGCCCGAAGTCGTAAATCAGGGTGCGATCATACTCACTGAGTGCGGAGACCAGTTGCGCTGTTCGAAAAAGCGCATCTTCCAGCGACGGCGCGCTATTCAGATATTGCGCCAGACGGGTGAGTTCGCCCATCAGCCTTTCAGCAGATTCGCCCTCCCTCGTCTTTTCCACCTCAACGATAATCAGAGGGCCGGATCGATGCGCCGAAACATCGAGTTTCTTTTCGGCCCAAACATATCGGAAAATGCTCTCTTCACTGGAATACCAGGCGGACAATGCTGCGAGAAACGGCAACGCCACCTCGCTTGCAACGGCACCGATCGGCACTGCCCGACCAATATAGTCAGCGAAATTGTCACTGGTCTGCACCACGGAAAATTCCCGCGCAGACAAGACCAGAAGAGCCCCATGCTCCTGAATAGCGCCGGGGATATGGATGGGCTCGGCGCCGCAACTATCCAGTTTCGGCGTAACTGAACTCATAACTTTCTCCAGCTGCTCCTTGTGCAAGAACGTTCGACCTGCTCAAAAGATGCGGCCAGCCTATTCATTATTGCGGGGATGTAAACGTTCGTTTCGGCAAACGTTTCGAGAGCGGTTTTTGAAACGCGCCCATGCCGATTGCGGGGCGCTAACACTACACCGCCTTCAAGAGGTAGTGCCCCACCCCCCACACGTCACCACCATCATGCCCGAAAAGCCCCGCGGTGGCCAAGAAGAACAATCGCCACCGCCTTTCCCAAAGCCGCGCATCGGCGCCATAGGTTTGTTGCAAAATGGGTCGGATGCGATCAATTTTTCTGTCGAAGTTTTCGAGCCAATCGAGAGCTGTCCGACGATAGTGCGACCCTGACCAGCGCCACTCCCGCTCGACGGTGAAAAGCTGGTTGAAACGATGGGGAAGGTCAAAGGCCGGCATGATGCCGCCGGTGAAGAAATGCTGGGCGATCCAGTCGGCAGGATTGTTATGGTCGAAACGATAGGATCGGTCGCGGTGGTTAAACACATGCATGAAAAACCTGCCGTCCGGCTTTAGCCACGCGTGAACACGCTCAAACAACACGCGCCAATTCGACATGTGCTCGAACATTTCCACCGATACGACACGGTCGAAGCGATCGTTCGTCGTGAAATCATTCATATCGGCCGTTATTACAGAGAGGTTTGAAAACCCAGATTCTCGCGCACGACCGATTATATATTCGCGCTGCGACACGGAATTCGAGACTGACGTGATACGCGCATTGGGAAAACGGCCGGCCATATAAAGTGACAACGAACCCCATCCGCAGCCAAGTTCCAGAATATCCATGCCGTCTTCAAGGTCGGCATGGGCCGAGGTCTTGGCCAAAGCAACATTTTCAGCTTCATCCAGCGTCGCCGTTGAATCATCATAATAACAGCAGGAATATTTGCGATGCTCTCCCAGAACGAGCGCGAAAAATGCCGCTGGCACTTCATAATGCTGTTTGTTCGCGTCGTCGGTATGGCTGGCGACGGGAAATTTCACCATATCCGCCGCGAAAACCTCTTCCGCATCGGCTGGGATGGCGGCAAGCCGCCGCTTCGTCCGTCCGCAGAGCATATCTATTCCGGCAAGCGTCACGCTATCGCTAAGCGGCGTGCGCTCGGCGGCGTTGATGGCGAGTGCGAGCATGTTCATGGCCTGTCCTCGTTCTTGCGCGGCCCCGGGAAAAAGGCGTTGACGCGTTGTTGAAGGGCGCGGAATTTTTCCCCGCGCGATTGCAGCATATGGTCTTCAAGCGGCGGAATGCCGGAGACATGGACAAGCAGCCAGTACATCATCGCCGGTGCGGCGAGCGACGCCCATGACAAGGCCGGCCCCTGAATGGCCAGCAGCGGAAAACTGCACCAGAAAAGCCATTCGAAAAAATAATTGGGATGGCGGGAATAACGCCACAGGCCGGTTTCGCAGACACTGTTTTTTGCCGCTGCGGTCTTTCTGAATTTCGAGAGCTGGGCGTCGGAGAGCGCTTCGCCTGCCAGCGCGCCAAGGGCAAGCACCATGGCGATCACGTCAACGATACGCGGAAAACCATGGGTGTTGCTTGCGGCGAGATAGACCGCGAGAACGAGCACAAAAGCAGCGATTGCCTGTATTTGCAGGAAGATGAAGAGCCGCAGGGCGGCAGCGCTCCCCCATTGCTCCATAAGCTTTGCATAACGGGGATCTTCCCCGCCTCCTCGCGTGCGCATGCCGATATGGCCGGCAAGCCGCAGGGACCAGACAACGACCAGGAAAAGTGTAGCGCCACGCCGCCAGCCGTCTCCGCCGGCGAAAACAACAGCGAAAATTCCGCCAAGCCCGACGCTCGCCGCCCACACCGTGTCGATCCAGCCGCTTGAACCGGTTGCTCTCTGCAACGCCCAGGCGCCTGCCATCAGAAGCGACATAAGAATGGCCAGCGCCAGGACAACAGAAAATATCACCACTTTGCTCGCCCTTGTGAACAGTTTGAGGTCGGGTTTCGTGATGGGAAATACGACCGAACCGGCAAAAGAGTTTCAGGCGTCGAACAAAATTTCAGAAAATCAATGCGCCGGTGAAACTGATCGGGCGCCCTCCTCGTACATGTCGCAGACCCAAAGACTGGATTGGCAATGCGATAGCGAGGAAAAATGGTCGACACCGAAGCGAAAAAACAACAAAGCCGGCGCCGCATCGCCGTGGTCGGAACGGGAATTTCCGGTTTGTCGGCGGCCTGGCTTTTGTCGCAACGGCACGATGTAACTGTTTTCGAAGCTGCTGATCGCATCGGCGGCCACACCAATACGGTGACGTTCAGGACGGACCACGGACAAGTCCATGTCGACACCGGATTCATTGTCTACAACGAGCAGACCTATCCCAATCTCACCGCTCTTTTTCGAACACTGGACGTGGCCACGGCGGCTTCGAACATGTCTTTCGCTGTTTCTCTGGATGATGGCGGTTTCGAATATTCCGGCGGAACCGGCCTTGGCCTGCTGGCCCAGAAGTCCAATATCCTGAGGCCACGTTTCTGGGCGATGCTTGCGGACCTTTTGCGCTTTTACCGCAACGCCCCACGCGACCTGCATGTGATGGGCGATCTGTCTCTCGATGAATATCTCTCCCGCAACCGGTATGGTTCAGCGTTTCGCGACGATCATCTTTATCCCATGGCTGCGGCCATCTGGTCCACGCCGGCCATGGAGGTCGGCCGTTATCCGGCGGCGCATTTCATCAAATTCTGCCGCAATCACGGCCTGCTGTTGCTGCGCAATCGGCCGGTCTGGCGCACCGTCGTCGGTGGCTCGCGCGAATATGTGAAACGCATCACGGCGCCTTTTGCGGATCGAATTCGCCTCTCGACACCGGTGAAGCGCATCCACCGCCTGCCGGACGGCGTCGAAATCACTACTGCGGACGGCGAAGCCGTGCGCTTCGATGAGGTGGTGATCGCAACCCATGCGGATCAGGCGCTCGACATCCTTGCCGACGCAACACGCGCCGAACGGCGCATTCTCGGCGCTTTTACCTATACCCAAAACCGCGCCGTGCTTCACACCGACAGCAGCTTCATGCCGCGCCGCCGCGCTGCCTGGTCAAGCTGGAACTATGTGGCGGACACGTGCATTAAAACGGGCCAGCCGAGCATTACCTACTGGATGAACAGGCTTCAGCCGCTGGGCGAAATCCCGGACGTTTTCGTAACGCTGAACCCGGCGCGGGAACCGGATCAAGGAAAAATCATCGCAGAGGAAACCTATCACCATCCGGTTTTTGACGCTGGCACCGAACAGATGCGTCAGGAGCTATGGGCCTTGCAGGGCCTGCGAAACACCTGGTTCTGCGGCGCTTATTTCGGATCCGGTTTCCACGAGGACGGCCTCCAGGCCGGCCTCGCCGTCGCCGAAGATCTTGGCGGCGTATCCCGCCCATGGAAGGTTGCCGATGACAATGGCCGGATCATTCGCCTGAATTTGGCGACAGTTGCGGCAGGCACGGAAGTGATGGAGGTGATGGCATGACGTCCCCCCTCAACTCGGCGCTTTTTCCTGGCCATGTAACGCATGCGCGTTTCAAGCCGAAAACCCATAAACTCGCCTACCGGATTTATTCGCTGCTCCTCGACCTCGATGAGTTGAATGTGCTTGACCGAAAATTGCGGTTTTTCTCCGTAGACCGGTTCAACCTTTTCTCATTCCACAGCAGGGACCGCGGCAGCCGCAGCGCCATCGGGCTGCGCCAGCAGATCGAAACAGCCATGACGGCGGCAGGCATGCCGGTGGACGGAGGACCGATACGTCTGCTCACCATGCCGCGTGTGCTCGGCTGGGCCTTCAACCCACTCAGTGTCTTCTTCTGTTACGGGCGCGACTTGTCGCTCAAAGCTATCCTCTGGGAAGTGGACAACACGTTTGGCGAGAGACACGCATACCTGATCCCCGTGGAAGCCGGCAAATCGACCGAGATCGTCCAGCGATGCCAAAAGGCCTTTTATGTCTCGCCTTTCATGGACATGGATCTCCGTTATGTTTTCCGCGTCACCCCACCCGGCGACAGGCTGAAAATCGTCATCGAGACTTTCGACGATGACGGCCTGGTCCTGACCGCCCGCCATCTGGCCCGACGTGTCGAGTTGACGGACAGCGCACTTGTGAAAGCTTTCTTCGCCATCCCCCTCCTGACGCTCAAGGTCATTCTGGGCATTCATTGGGAGGCGCTGAAAATTTGGCTGAAGGGTGTGCGTTTCAGAAAACGTCCGCTGCCGCCTGCCAGTCCAGTCTCCTTCCTTCATCCTTCATCGTCGCAAACCGAGGCCAAAATTCATGACCCCGTTTGACAATCTCACGGAATCATCGGTGAAAAATACGCGTCTTGACCGCCGCATCAGCCCTGGCATGTGGCTCATCAGCCGGCTGTTGAGCAATATCGACCGAGGAAGATTACATGTTATTCTTCCCGGCGGCGGTTTCATTGAAAAATCCGGCGCAACAAATGGCAGCGAGGCGACCATTGTCCTGCATAGCTGGCGCGCGCTCCGGCGAATGCTGCTGAACGGCGACATCGGCTTTGCCGAGGGGTTCATCGAAGGCGACTGGACAACACCGGATCTGACGGCGCTTATTCGCTTCGCGGCCCAAAATCGCGAGGCGTTCACAAGGTCGATGCGCGGCAGCCTGCCCATGCGCCTTCTCCACCGCACTGCGCATAGGTTGAATGCCAATACCAGACGGGGCAGCCGCCGCAATATCGAAGCACATTATGATCTCGGCAACGAGTTCTACCGGCAATGGCTCGATCCTTCGATGCTGTATTCATCGGCGATCTTCGATGACACGGCATCGACGCTCGAGGCCGCCCAACTGAAAAAACTGGAACGTATCGTCGATAAACTGCAATTGAGTGGCGGCGAAAACATATTGGAGATCGGCTGCGGCTGGGGCGCACTCGCCATTCACCTTGCCACCCAGGCCAAAGCCAACGTCACCGGCATCACCCTTTCCCCCTCCCAGTTGAAATGGGCAAAAAATGCAGCGGAAAAAGCCGACAGCACGGACCGCATCGATCTGAGACTGCAGGATTATCGTGACCTGAATGGCCAATTCGACAGGATTGTCTCCGTCGAAATGTTCGAAGCAGTCGGCGAAGCCTATTGGCCAAGCTATTTCGAAACGCTGAAAAGATGCCTGAAACCCGGCGGCCGCGCTGTGCTGCAAATCATTTCGATTGAAGAAAGCCGCTTCGATACATATCGGCGTAAGGCGGATTTCATCCAGAAATACATCTTTCCCGGCGGTTTTTTGCCCTCGAATGACGCGCTCGAAAAGGCGGTCGGCAAGGCCGGCCTGAAGCTCACGGATAAGGAGCTTTTTGGCCAGTCCTATGCGCTCACGCTCGCCGAATGGCGTCAGCGTTTTCATGCGCGGTGGCAGACGATATCCCTGCTCGGTTTCGATGACCGCTTCCGGCGGCTTTGGGATTATTACCTTTGCTATTGCGAGGCAGGTTTTGCCGAGGGGACCATAAACGTCGGATTCTACACCATCGAACACGGATAAGGCGGGACCAAACTACGGAGTGAGACAATGATGATCAATGGATTGACAGCTGCTTCCGTCCTGTGGCCACTGCTGGTTGCATCCAGCGCCATGGCGGCCGATATCGACGGCAACTGGGCGCGCGGAGACGGCAAGGCGAAAGTAATGATCGCGCCCTGCGGCGAAAATATCTGCGCCACAAATACCTGGATCAAGCCGGGAACCCCGAAAGAAAAAACCGGGGACCAGTTGATCATGGACATAAAGCAGACAGAGGCGGGCAGCTATTCCGGCACCGCTTTCGACCCCCAGCGTGACAAGTCCTACAGTATAACAGTGACAGTGAACGGCAACGGCATGACCACGAAAGGCTGTATCGTCGCCGGTCTGCTGTGCAAGGGCATAAACTGGACAAGGATCGACTAGCCACATCTCCACATTGCTTTGCCCTCGCATCTTCGCTTCCGCATCAATGTCCTGCAAAGGAAAACACCGATGAAGACCTATTTCGCGGCATACCTTGTTACCCTCGTCGCCTTTCTGGTGATCGATTTCATCTGGTTGAGTACGATGGCGTCGCGCCTTTACCGCCCGGCTATCGGCGATCTTCTGGCGGACAATTTCAGGCTTGCTCCAGCGGTCGTCTTTTACCTCATCTATGCCGCCGGCCTGACCTTTCTTGCGGTTCGCCCGGCCTTTCAGACGGGGGAATGGACGACCGCGCTGCTTTATGGCGCGGTGGTCGGCTTCATGGCCTACGCCACTTACGACCTGACCAATCAGGCGACGTTGAAAAGCTGGTCCACGACCTTGACCGTCGCCGATCTTTTATGGGGAACCTTCGTCTCCGCAGCGGCGGCCACAATCGGCTATCTCATAACGGCGCGGCTCGTCGGCCCGCTGGAAAATCCGGCGGGCCTGTGATGACGACATCCTCTCTTACCGGCAGCTTCGTTCCGATACCCCTGCAGCGTATCCGTTGCCGGGTTCCCGGCATACATCTCTTGTCTTCCTGCGAAAGACGGCTCTATAAGGGAGACGCAGCAAGGAAGGTTCGAATGCAGGCCACAGAGATCGCAAGCCTTATCAACCGCGTCGGCATGGGTGATCGTTCAGCATTCGTCTCGCTTTACCAGGCGACCAGTCCGAAGCTCTTCGCAATCTGCCTGAAAATCCTGCGGGACAGGACGGAAGCCGAAGAGGCTCTGCAGGAAATCTATATCAAGGTCTGGCAGCGGGCCCGAACATTCGCCGCCAGTGCCGGAAAACCCACCACATGGCTTGCCGCCATTGCCCGCAACCATGCCATCGACACGATCCGGGCGCGCAAGCCCATAACCGATGACATCGAGGAAGCCTACGATCTTGCCGACGAGAGCGTCCGCGATCCTGAGCAGCAGATCGTTCTCGCCGATGAAGGCCGCAGGATCGAAGACTGCATGCGCGAACTTGAGACCGTACACGCGCAGGCGGTTCGCCGGGCCTATGTCGAGGGCTTGAGTTATCTCGAACTCGCCGAGGAATTGCGCGTGCCGCTCAACACGGTCAGAACCTGGCTACGACGCAGTCTCCTCAAACTCAGAGAGTGCATGCAGCGATGACCACGGGCGAACAGAGCGGCGGCAAGCATTCGCGCGACGATATCCTCGCCGGTGAATATGTTCTGGGCGTCCTGCCGCTTGAAAAGCGTCGGGAACTGGAACGACGCATGCAGGACGACGCGGCCTTCGCACAGCTGGTACAGCGTTGGGAAGCGGAATTTTCCGACTTCAATGCCGATTACGAGGAGCACGTACCGAGCGCCACTGTTCTTGAGCGTATCGAACAACGACTGTTCGGAAGCAAGGCCGTCAATACCAATGGCAGCCTGTGGAATTCCGCATCCTTGTGGCGCTGGATTTCGGTTGCCACCAGCGCAACCGCCGTTGCCGCCGTCGTTTACGCCGCCTTCCCCGAAAAGCGGCAGGGCACCGCACCGCTGGTGGCCGAACTTGCAACGACGGACAGCCAGGTCAATCTCCTTGCCTCCTACGACGCGGAATCCGGACGGATGCGGATTGTGCCTGTTGCAACCGGCAAGACCGACGAAAAATCACTGGAATTGTGGCTGGTGATGGACGGCGGCAAGACCCGCTCGCTCGGCGTTTTCCAGCCCGGAACGAATGGCGACCTCATCATCCCCGCCGACATGCGCAACAGCATCACCGAAGGCACAACCTTCGCCATCAGCGTCGAACCTTTCGGCGGCTCGCCGACTGGTCAGGCAACCGGCCCTGTTATCGCTGTCGGCACTGCGCGATGGGGATGAAGGTCTAGCGCTTCCCGATTTCGAGGCGAGTCCCGATGAACGCGTCACGATAGGAGATGGGTTGTAACGGTCAGTCTCCGAAACCGACGATGCCCTTGATTTCGGTGAACGACATGCTGGATGCACAACGGGTGTATTTGGGCAAAAAATGCTGTGTTGCGGCCGGGTTTCCGCAGCTTTCCGCGCCAGAAACCGGCAATTGTGGACGAGGACGGGATTGCGGCCGCATCAGCCGACACCACCAACTCCGATGCACCCTATCCGACGAACATTGTCCGGCGAAATGGTCTTGTCCTTATGCGCCAGCCGCATCACTATCGGCATCTCGTCAAATGGCATGAGTGAGAGACCGATAAGATGTCCACATTCACATTCGCAACCGTCCCGCAGATAATCGCAGGCCCCGGTAGTATCTCAAGACTTTCGGAGCTGAAGACCGGGCTTGGGTCGCGTATTCTGGTAATTTCCGACGATGGCGTCGTCAGGGCTGGGCTTGTTCAGCCCGCCCTTGCAAGTCTTTCGGAGGGCGGGGCCGAAACGTCGATCTTCACCGGCGTTGTCGCTGATCCTCCGGAAGCCGTCATCCACGACGCTGTGGCGCGTGCAATCGAATTCGGGGCCACCGGCATACTGGGCATCGGCGGCGGCTCATCGCTCGATGTCGCAAAACTCGTGGCGCTGTTGGCAAGGAGCGGTGAAGCGCTCTGCGATATTTACGGGGTCGGCAAGGTGACCGGTGAACGCCTGCCATTGGTGCTGGCTCCGACGACGGCAGGCACCGGATCGGAAGTCACACCGATTTCCATCGTTACCACGGATGCACACCAGAAAAAGGGCGTCGTGTCGCCAACCCTGCTGCCGGATGCGGCCATCCTGGACGCAAGTCTGACAGTCGGCCTTCCTCCGGCGGTAACGGCGGCGACGGGAATTGATGCGATGGTCCACGCCATCGAGGCTTTCACCTCCGCAAGCGCGAACAACAATCCTGTTTCCCGCACACTTGCCAAAGAGGCGCTCCGGCTACTTGGAGCAAATATCGAGGCCGCCGTAAAGAACGGGACCGACATGGTTGCCAGACAGGCCATGCTGCTTGGTGCGATGTTGGCCGGTCAGGCCTTTGCCAACTCGCCGGTGGCGGCCGTTCATGCTCTCGCCTACCCGATTGGCGGTCTCTATCATGTTCCACACGGGCTCTCCAACAGCCTGGTCCTGCCGCATGTGTTGCATTTCAACGCAACGGTGTGCGGCGATGCCTATGCGGAACTGGCGCCATGTCTTTTTCCTCAGCTGGAGCCTGCCGACAGGTCAGGACGACTTGCCGGCTTCCTGGAAGGGCTGGCCTTGCTTCCCGTGCGCCTGAACCTGCCGGTGCGACTGAGAGATGTTGGAATACCAAAAGACGGGCTTGCCTTGCTGGCGGAAAATGCGATGGAACAGACACGCCTGCTGGTTAACAATCCACGCACGGTGTCGCTGTCCGATGCCGCCAGAATCTACGAAGATGCTTGGTAGGCAAGGGTCAGTGCCTCCTTATCCCTACTTCGACATGTCGGCGCAAAAGTTCTGATATTCTTCCCGACTGTTACCTTTATCAAAATCGACTGCTCCGATACGGTTGTGGCGGGGATATTCGGAGCCGAAAAGTCCGGGTTCAGAACTGGGAACAACATTGTGCGCTTGGCCCATTGCTCATGTCGTCAGCTAACTGTCGTGACAAATGGAGAACCCCGCAAGGTATCCGTTTGTCACTGTCGTGCGTGCCAGCATCGCACCGGCTCAGCGTTCGGCGTCGCAGTGTTTTATGAAGCCGATCAAGTCACTGCGTCGGGAGAGTACAAAACCTACATGCGGCCCGGAGATAGCGGAAAGAACCTGGAGTTCCGCTTCTGCCCCGCCTGCGGATCCACGGTTTATTGGTTACCGGAATTTCGGCCCAGGCTCGTCGCCATCGCCTTGGGCTGTTTTGAAGATTCAAGCGCCATGGAACCCACGCAGAGCGTTTATGAGGAGACCCGCCATGCCTGGGTGTCTCTATCTATTCGAGATTCTGGAGAAAAATGAAGCTGCAAGGCTCCGCCATGGGCTTTCAGGTCCCCTGATCCGGCTCCGGTGAAACAGACAAATTTTAAAGAGGCTATAAAACCGTGTTGACTCGGCCTAGCTTTTAGACTTTTTTGTAAAGCGGTTTAGTAAATCGCTTTACAAGCCAAACAGAGGTCGAAAAGACCCGGTAGAGTGGAACAGAAAGCGGGAGTGTGATGGCGCGAAACCCTGCGACCAGCCTCAAAGATGTCGCCTTGGCGGCAGGCGTTTCAGTTGCGACCGTATCGCGGCTTCTGAACGGCACGCTGGAGCTGCCGCCAGAAACGAAAGCGCGCATCGAGGCCGCGATCCGTGAACTCAATTACGTGCCCAATCCCCATGCCAGACGTTTGAGCCGAGGGCGCTCGGACACGATCGGCCTTGTCGTTCCTGATATTGGAAACCCGTTTTTCGGCATGCTCGTTGCGGCCGTGGAAGAAGAAGCCGACAGGCGAGGACTTGCCCTTTCGCTTTTCGCCACGCTGAACCGTACGGGTCGGGAATTGTCCTATCTTCGTCTGCTTGCCCGCAATCATGTCGATGGGCTCGTTTTCATCACGAACCACCCCAATACCGATGAACTGGCGGAGCTGATCAATACCACCGGAAAGGTCGTGGTGGTCGATGAAGACGTGCCCGGCGCCACCGTGCCGAAACTCTTCTGCGACAATGAGCAGGGCGGTCGTCTGGCTGGCGCGCATCTGGCTATGCATGGGCATAAACATGTCCTTTATGTCGGAGGACCAGAGGACATGATCAGTACGGAGCGTCGTTTTCGCGGTCTAAAATCTGCTCTCACCGAGCGGGTGGCGGAGGCAGAGCTTTCGATTTCCAGATATTGCGGCGCATATACAGTGGAATTTGGCCGGGCTGCCGCGCGCCGCTTTCTGGATGAGGGGCGCCCGGCAACGGCTGTTTTCGCCAGTTCGGACGAAATCGCCATCGGCTTCATCGAAGTTCTGCGATCCGAAGACGTGCGTATCCCGCAAGATGTGTCGATGATCGGTTTCGATGATGTCGGACCGCTGCATCTGTTTGCCCCGCCGCTCACCGCCATTCGCCAGCCTGTCAGCGCCATTGGCCAACGCGCCCTGTCGCTTTTGCTCGAAACCAATTGGGACCAGGAACCTCCTTTGCTGTCAGAGGAGCTATTGCCCGTCGAAATCGTCGTGCGTGAATCCGTTGCGCCGCCCGCGATCAAATAAAAAGCAACGAAACCAACAGAGGAAGAACGATAATGCTGAATTTTAAACGTCGATATTTTTCCGCAGCGCTCGCTGCGACCGTTCTTGCCGGCGCGACCCTGTCTGCCGGTCTTGCCACCGCCGCCGAAAAAACAATCGCCTTGGTGCAGATCAACCAGCAGGCGCTGTTTTTCAACCAGATGAATGAAGGCGCGGAAAAGGCCGCCACGGAAGCCGGCGTCAAGCTGGTGATCTTCAACGCCAACAATGATCCCGCCGCCCAGAACAGCGCGATCGAGACCTATATCCAGCAGAAGGTGGACGGCATTGCCGTGGTCGCCATCGATGTCAACGGTATCATGCCGGCCGTAAAGCAGGCTGCTGCCGCCAATATTCCCGTCGTCGCGATTGACGCCATTTTGCCGGAAGGGCCGCAAAAAGCGCAGATCGGCGTCGACAATGGCAAGGCGGGTGCCGACATGGGGCAATTTTTCCTCGACTACGTGAAGTCGGACATGGGCGGCAAGGCAAAGATCGGCGTCGTCGGCGCGCTGAACTCCTTCATCCAGAACATCCGCCAGAAGGGCTTTGAAGACACGATCAAGGATAAGTCCGGCATCACGACGGCTGGCGTCGTCGATGGCCAGAACGTTCAGGACACCGCTCTGTCGGCAGCGGAAAACCTCATCACCGGCAATCCTGATATGACCGCAATTTATGCCACGGGTGAACCGGCTCTTCTTGGAGCGGTCGCCGCCGTTGAAAGCCAGAGCAAGCAGAAAGACATCAAGGTGTTTGGCTGGGACCTGACCAAACAGGCGATTGCCGGCATCGATGCGGGTTATGTCGCAGGCGTCATCCAGCAGGATCCTTCCGCCATGGGTGCAGCGGCGGTCAAGGCGCTCAAGACCGTCTCCGACGGCGGCACCGTTGAAAAGACCATCGCCGTGCCGGTTACCATCGTCACCAAGGCCAACGTCGAACCCTACCGCGCGGTCTTCAAATGATTGCGGCCGGACAGCACACAGGCGCTGTCGACGGCGCCGGGGGAGATATTCTCTCCCGGCAGCCCGACCGTGAAGCGCGTATCTCCCTGCGCAATATCCGCAAGACATTCGGCTCGCATCAGGCGCTTCGCGGCGTCGATCTCGATATCTTCCCTGGCGAGTGCCTCGGTCTCGTCGGCGACAATGCGGCCGGTAAATCCACCCTCACCAAGGTGATTTCCGGCACCTACATACCCGATGAAGGCACGATCACGATGGAAGGCGAAGCCATTCGCTTTTCAGGCCCCGCCGATGCTCGTAACCGCAACATTGAAATGGTCTTTCAGGATCTGAGCCTCTGCGACCACATCGACGTCGTCGGCAATCTCTTCCTCGGACGCGAGATTACCAGGGGGCCGTTTCTCGACCGGCCAACCATGCTTTCGGAAGCCCGCAAGATGCTGGATGCGCTGGAAATCCGCATTCCGCGTCTCACCGCGAAGGTGGAAAAACTGTCCGGTGGCCAGCGGCAGGCAATCGCCATCGCGCGGGCGGCCTCTTTCAATCCCAAGGTCCTGATCATGGACGAGCCGACATCCGCGCTCGCCGTTGCGGAAGTGGAAGCGGTGCTTTCGCTCATCAATCGCGTCAAGGCGAAGGGCGTGTCGGTCATTCTCATCACCCACCGCCTTCAGGATCTCTTTCGGGTCTGTGACCGCATCGCCGTCATGTATGAGGGCACCAAGGTGGCGGAGCGCCAGATCAACGACACCAGCCTTGAGGATCTCGTAAGGCTGATCGTGGGAGGGCAACGTCATTGACCGTCTATACTGAACGCGCCAAAGGCTCACCGCTTTCGGACTTTTTTGCCGAAAATGCGCAGGTGCTTTCCATCGCGGCCTTTTTTGCCCTCTGCCTGGTGTTCTTCTCCACGACGACGGATACGTTTCTGACGGCCGGCAATCTTCTGAACGTCGTCCGTCAGGCCGCACCTATCCTGATCGTCTCCGTCGCGATGACATTCGTCATCATCACCGGCGGTATCGATCTGTCCGTCGGCTCCATGGTTGCCCTGATCAATGCCGTCGGGGCGATCCTGCTTGCAGCCGGTTACCCCTGGCCGCTGGTTGTCGTCGCCATGCTCGTGCTCGGCGGCGGCCTTGGCCTCGTGCAGGGCTGGTTCATTACCTATCAGGGCATTCCAGCCTTCATCGTCACGCTTGCCGGCCTCTCCATCCTGCGCGGCGTTGCCCTCTATATCACGCAGGGTTATTCCGTGCCGATACCGGAAGCACCCGGTTTCTTTTACCTCGGGCGGGGTGATTTCCTCGGCATGCCTGTGCCCGCCCTGATCGGCGTCGTCGTCACCGTGATTGCCTATATCGTTCTTTCGAGCACCCGATATGGTCGTCGCGTCGTGGCCGTCGGCTCCAATCCCGAAGCTGCGCGCCGTGTGGGAATGCCCGCCAAATGGATTCTCGCCTCCGTCTATCTGGCTGCGGGCGTGGCCTCGGCCATTGCCGGCCTGATGATTGCGGCGCGGCTGGGGTCTGGATCCTCGAATGCGGCAGTCGGGTTCGAGCTTCAGGTGGTGGCGGCCGTGGTTCTGGGCGGCACATCGCTGATGGGCGGCCGAGGCACCATTCTCGGCACGGTGCTGGGCACCATGACCATCGCCGTGATCGGCAACGGTCTGATCCTCATGCACATCTCTCCCTTCTTCACCCAGATCGTGACGGGCGCCATCATCCTTGCCGCAATCTGGCTCAATACGCGCATCTTCACCGCGAACTTCCGCCTGGGCGCGAAGAGAAAGGGCTGATGCGATGACCACGGAACTGTCTGAAGGACATATCCGGTCGGGAAAGGTCATGACCGTGCGCGGCGCAATCGCTGCGGATCAACTCGGCGTCACGCTGATGCACGAGCACATCCTCAACGATTGCCGTTGCTGGTGGCACGCCCCCAAGACACCGGAGCGGCAATATCTTGCCGAGGGATTCGTCTGCATGGAAATCCTCGGTGAGCTGCGTCAGGATCCCTTCGTCAACAAGCACAATATCACGCTTGACGACGAACCGCTGGCGATTGCGGAACTGAAGGATTTCGCCACGGCCGGTGGACAGACGGTTGTTGAGCCGACCTGTCAGGGTATCGGCAGAAATCCCTTGGCGCTGCGCAGGATTTCAGAGGCAACCCGGCTCAATATCGTCATGGGGGCGGGTTATTACCTTGCGTCCTCTCACCCCGAAAAGGTGGCCGGGCTGACGGTCGAAGCCATAGCCGACGAGATCGTGCACGAGGCGCTCCACGGTGTCGATGGGACCGATGTCCGCATCGGCCTGATCGGCGAAATCGGTGTTTCCGCGGATTTCACGGCAGCGGAGGAAAAATCCCTGCGGGGAGCGGCGCAGGCGCATGTTCGCACCGGCCTGCCCCTGATGGTTCATCTGCCGGGATGGCTGCGGCTGGGGCATAAGGTTCTCGACATCGTCGCGGAGCAAGGTGCGGATCTGAACCACACCGTTCTTTGCCATATGAACCCTTCCCACGCGGATATTACCTACCAGCGCGAACTCGCAGGCCGCGGCGCCTTTATCGAATATGACATGATCGGCATGGATTTTTTCTATGCCGACCAGCAGGTGCAGTGCCCCAGCGACGAGGATGCCGCCCGTTCGATTGTCACGCTGGCGGAGGGCGGTTACCTCGACCGCATTCTGCTTTCCCACGACGTCTTCCTGAAAATGATGCTGACGCGATATGGCGGCAATGGCTACGCCTATATTCTCAAGCACTTCCTGCCGCGCCTGAAGCGGTACGGGCTCGACGACGCCACCCTTCAAACCCTCATGCGGGATAATCCGCGCTCGGTCTTCCAGGCAAAGACCTGACGAAACTATGGAAATGGAAAGATCATGACAAAAAAAGTGCTCCTCGTCGGTGAAAGCTGGGTCAGCTCCGCCACCCACTACAAGGGCTTCGATCAATTTGGCAGCGTGACGTTTCACCTCGGTGCCGAGCCGCTGGTGAAAGCGCTAGACGGCAGCGAATATGAGCTGACTTACATGACAGCCCATGATGCGGTGGAAAAGTTCCCCTTCGAGATGGCCGGGCTAGACGCGTATGACGTCATCATTCTCTCGGATATCGGTGCGAATTCGCTCCTGCTGCCACCCGCCGTCTGGCTGCAATCCAAGACCGTGCCGAACCGGTTGAAGCTCATCAAGGCATGGGTGGAAAAGGGCGGTGGCCTGCTGATGGTCGGCGGCTATTTTTCCTTCCAGGGCATCGACGGCAAGGCGCGCTGGCGTCGCACGCCGGTGGAAGACACCCTTCCCGTTACCTGCCTTCCGTGGGACGACCGTGTGGAAATTCCGGAGGGCTCGACAGCCGATATTCTTAAACCCGACCATCCAACCGTCGCAGGCCTTTCCGGCGAATGGCCGCTTCTGCTGGGGGTGAACGAGGTCGAGGTGCGTGACCGCGCCGATGTCGAGGTGGTTGCCCGTCTGCCGGAAGATCAGGGTTCCCATCCTTTGCTCGTCACCGGACGTTTCGGCCAGGGCCGCACGGCCGCATGGACCTCGGACATCGGCCCCCACTGGCTCTCTCCCGCCTTCTGCGAGTGGGACGGCTATGGGCGCCTGTGGAAGAACATTCTCGGCTGGCTGACGGAAAAGCCGTGATCGGCAGGCTCAGGCCCGCAGGATGGTTGTCAGTTCTTCATGGCTGGGAAAGGCGTCCTGCGTGCCACGGCGGCCGACCGTGATGGCTGCGGCCCTCGCGGCATCCTCAAGGGCACGCGCATCCACCGCGACGCCGCGACGCGTGGCGGAGGCGAGCGCAACACCCGCGAAGCAATCGCCGGCACCCGTGGTGTCGACAATCGTGGCGGGCGCGGCCAGCACCTCGATTGCACCATTGGCAGACACGAGCACGCAGCCCTGTCCGCCGAGTGTGACGACAACGAGGCCGACGCCGGCCCGCAGCAGAAAAGCGCCGGCCGCAGCGCCACTCTCGCCTGATAGCACCTCTGCCTCGATGCGATTGAGGACGGCGATATCGATGAGCGGCAGGACGCTTGCGAACCAGGGTTGCAGGGGCGAAGGATTGAAGGCAGTCGTCAGCCCCTTTGATCTCGCCGCATGGAGAATGGCGAGGGTTGTTTCTTCCGATAGATTGCCCTGCAGGACAACGAGGTCACCCGATACGGCATCACCGAATGCCTCCAGAGCCGCGTCTTTATCAAGCGCTGCGGCTGCCGACCGGGTGGTGATGATCGAGTTTTCGCCGTCCGGGGTCGTCAGAATGATGGAAATATCGCTACTGGTGCTGTCGACGGGAATGAGTTTTGGTGTCAGGCGTTCGCGGGCAAGCGCTTCTCTGATCGCAACGGCGCGGTCATCCCTGCCGACGGCGGCGACCAACGTGGTTTCGACACCGCACCGCGAAAGAACGATGGCTTGGTTGCAGCCTTTGCCACCCAGACTGCGCGAGGCCTGCTCGCCGAAGATTGAAGCGCCTGCCTCGGGCAGCGCGGCAATGGAATAGGTTTCATCAAGTGCGATATTGCCGATAACAAAGGCGCGCATGGAGAACTTTCGAAAGGGACTGAAATGCAGACCATATCCGACAATGCGGCCAATGCTATCAAGGAAATTTTCGGTCGAAGCAAGGCGCTGATCGGCATGATCCATTGCCCGGCCTTTCCCGGAGCGCCGCGTTATCGCAACGCGAGCATGGATGCCATCTACGATGCGTGCATGCGCGATGCCGAACGGCTTGTCGAAGGTGGCATGCACGGTCTGATGATCGAAAACCATGGCGACGTGCCGTTTTCCAAGCCCGACGATATCGGGCCGGAAACCTCGGCTTTCATGAGCGTTGTGACAGACCGTATCGTTCGCGCCGCCGGCGTTCCCGTTGGCGTCAACGTGCTGGCCAATGCCCCCATTCCTGCCTTCGCCATCGCAATGGCGGGCGGGGCAAAGTTCATCCGTGTCAATCAATGGGCCAATGCCTATGTGGCCAATGAGGGTTTCATGGAGGGGCGTGCAGCCGAGGCGATGCGCTACCGTTCGTTGCTGCGGGCAGAGCACATAAAGGTTTTTGCCGACAGCCATGTCAAGCATGGCGCCCACGCCATAACGGCGGATCGTAGCATTGATGAACTGACTCGCGACCTTGCCTTCTTCGACGCCGACGGGGTCATCGCCACGGGCCAGCGCACCGGCAACAGCGCGACCCTGGAAGAAATCGAGGAAATCGGTGCGGCAACACATTTGCCGCTGCTGGTCGGGTCGGGCGTCAATGAAGGCAATATCATCGACATCCTCAAACGCACCAGCGGCGTGATCGTAGCCTCATCGCTGAAGGAAGGCGGTGTCTGGTGGAACCCGGTCGAACTGTCCCGGGTACGTTCTTTCGTTGCAGCGGCTCAGAGCGGCCTCGATGGCTGAAAAGGAGACAGCAATGGCAAAACTTTCGATCAACGGCGAGAGACTGCTGGCAAATCTTGATCGATTTGCGGCGATCGGCGCGACTGAAAAGGGCGGCGTCAACCGGCAGGCATTGACCGGACTGGATCGAGAGGCGAGACGACTGCTGGCGAAACTCGCCATTGATCGGGGGTTTTCCGTGTTTCAGGATCCCCTTGCCAATCTTTTCATTCGCAGGAGTGGCCGCGACGAGAGCCTTGCACCGCTTCTGATCGGCAGCCATCTGGATAGCCAGCCGTCAGGCGGCCGGTTTGATGGAGCGCTGGGAACGCTTTCGGCATTCGAGGTTCTCGAAACGCTCGAAGATTTCGGAATCGATACGGAGCGCCCCATTGAGGTGGTCGCCTTCACGAATGAGGAAGGCTGCCGCTTCGCTCCCGGCTGCATGGGTTCCATGGCTTTTGCTTCCGGTAATATCCCCGACAACTGGCTTCATCTTGTGGCAACGGATGACGGCGCCGGTTTTGCAGGTGAGCTTGACGCCACCCTTAAAAGCCTGCCGGAAGCGACCATGCGCGATCTTGGTTTTCCGGTCTTTGCTTTTGTCGAGGTGCATATAGAGCAGGGTCCATCCCTTGAAAAACAGGGCATTCCCATCGGGATCGTGACGGGCATACAGGGCACACGCTGGCTGAAGGTGTCAATCACCGGCCAGACCGCCCATGCAGGCACAACAGCCTTGGCATACAGACGCGATCCCTTTCATGCGGCGGTCAATGCACTGGGATCGCTTTTCCCCGCCATGATGCCGCAGGATCCTGCGGCCCGGTTCACCGTCGGCCGAATGGCGTTGCAACCTGGCGCCGTCAATGCCATTCCACAATCCGTGACTTTTACCGTCGATATCAGGCATCCATCATCAGAAACGCTCGCCAAGATGGAGAGCAAAATCCGCGCGATCGTGCACGAAGCTGCGACGGGCCAAAAGTGCGACGCGAAGATTGAACAGATATTCGACATGTCACCCGCGAATTTCCAGGATAGCATCGTCTCGGCATTGGACCGCGCTGCGCGGGAGCGTGGTTTTCCGACCGAACGCATGTTGTCGGGCGCATTTCACGATGCACTTTTTATGAATAGGGTCGCCCCATCAGCCATGATTTTTGTTCCGTGCCGCGACGGTCTCAGTCATAACGAGGCAGAACATGTTGAACCTGAACATAGCATGGCGGGATGCGACATGCTTTTAGCTTCGGTTCGTCAAATCCTGCCATTGGTCACCTTCGAAGGCCCTGGGCAGGATACGTGCACATGACCCGATCAGTTTGCTGCGTCAAACGCCAAGGACAACGACCAGGCCGAGGAAATCAGGAGAGATGTGCTGCCCGAACCGCGTTGCCGTCTGATCCGGCTCGCCGAGGTCAAGGCGCAGATTGGCTCCAAGCGCCGTCCCGGTATCTATGGCGGCAGGCCGAAGGCGGCAACGAACTTCGAATCTATTCAGACAGTCCATCGCTTCGATGACAACCACGACCGTCCACTCCATTTATCAACAAATACCCAATAAAAAGCCGGCTGCAGAGCCGGCTTTTTTACACGTTACCATAGCGGACGTTTACGCCGCCGAGCGGGCGTTGGCGATAACGCCGACGAGATCGTTGACGATCTGTTCCACCTTCGCACTGTCGTCGCCTTCCGCCATGACGCGGATCAGCGGTTCCGTACCCGAAGGGCGAATGACGAGACGGCCATTATTGGCCAATGCGCTTTCCGCATCCGCAATTGCCTGCTGCACAACAGGGTTTTCGAGCGGTTTGCCGCCGGAAATCCGCACATTCTTCAAAAGCTGCGGCACAGGCTCGAACTTGCGACAGACTTCGCTGACCGTGCGGCCCGAGCGCTTGACCTTGGCGAGAACCTGCAAGGCCGCGACAAGGCCATCGCCCGTCGTGCCATAGTCCGACAGGACGATATGGCCGGACTGCTCGCCGCCGACGTTGAAGTTGTGGTTGCGCATGTGCTCGACGACATACCGGTCGCCCACCTTGGTCCGGGCAAGGGTAAGGCCCTTGTCGCCCAGAAAGCGTTCCAGCCCGAGGTTAGACATGACGGTCGCGACAATGCCGCCGCCGCGCAGCATGTTGTCGGCAGCCCAGCTATCGGCGATGACAGCCATGAGCTGATCACCGTCGACGATCTCGCCGCGCTCGTCGACGATGATGACGCGGTCCGCATCGCCATCGAGCGCGATGCCGATATCGGCCCGCACCTCGTGCACCTTTTTCTGCAGGGCTTCAGGATGAGTGGAGCCGCATTCGAGATTGATATTGATGCCGTTCGGCTCATTGCCGATAGTGACGACTTCCGCGCCGAGTTCCCAGAGCGCAGCGGGCGCCACCTTGTAGGCCGCGCCATTGGCGCAGTCGATGGCGATCCGCAGACCGCTCAGCGTCACGTCGCGTGGCAAGGTGCGCTTGACGAATTCGATATAACGATAAATGTCGCCGTCCACACGCTTGGCACGGCCGATCTCGCTCGGCTTGGCAAGCTGCGCATAGATATCCTTGTCGAGAAGATCCTCTATCTCCAGTTCCAGCTCATCGGAGAGCTTGTAGCCATCCGGTCCGAAAAGCTTGATGCCGTTGTCGGAGAACGGATTGTGCGAGGCCGAGATCATCACGCCGATATCGGCGCGCAGCGAGCGGGTCAACATGGCGACGGCCGGTGTGGGAATGGGCCCGAGCAGGAAGACATCGAGACCGGCGGCGGTGAAACCGGCGACCAGCGCGTTCTCCAGCATGTAGCCGGAAAGGCGCGTATCCTTGCCGATGACGACGCGATGGCGGTGATGGCCACGACGGAATATCGTCCCGACCGCAATGCCCACACGCATCGCCAGATCAGGCGTCATGGGGAATACGTTCGATTGTCCGCGGATACCATCGGTTCCGAAATAACGGCGTGCCATTTAAACTCCAAATCTTTTCCAGCATTCCGGCAAAAGCTGAAAACAGCCGGAAGCGTTTTTGGCTAGATGCCACAAACCACGACAAACAGCACGTAAATTACCGCAAAAATGGCTTATATCTTGTTACCAAAATGAAAAGGCCACCCGGAAACCCGGATGGCCTTTTACAATTCTCAGCTTGCGCGCACGATCAATGCGGCTGCGGCTCCATGCCGCCTTCGGCCTCGCCGTCGCCTTTTGTTTCACCATCGGGCTTCGCTTCGCTGGGACCGTCCTTCTTGGCGCCGGCTTTCGGCACCGCCGAACCACGGCTGCCGGGAGAATCGTCACCCAGATCGCGCGCGGGCTTCTCACCCCTCAGCAGCGCCTTGATCTCGTCACCCGTCAGGGTCTCATATTCGAGAAGACCCTCGGCAATAGCGACAAAGCCATCGTGGTTGTCCGTGAGGATACGCCGTGCTTCCGTGTAAGCCTCGTCGATCAGGCGGCGAACTTCCGTATCGATGGTCTGGGCAGTCGCCTCGGAGACGTTCTTCGACTGCGAGACGGAATGGCCGAGGAAGACTTCCTGCTGATTTTCACCATAGGACACCTGGCCGAGAGCATCGGAGAAGCCCCATTGCGTGACCATCGCGCGGGCAAGCTTGGTGGCCTGCTCGATATCGGAAGATGCGCCCGATGTGATGTTCTCCTTGCCGAAGGTCAATTCTTCAGCAACGCGGCCACCCATCATGATGACGAGACGCGACACCATCCACTTGTAGCTCATGGAATAGCGGTCGCCTTCCGGCAGCTGCATGACCATGCCGAGCGCACGGCCGCGCGGGATGATCGTCGCCTTGTGCAACGGATCGGCCACGGCAACCTTGAGTGCGGTAATGGCATGGCCCGCTTCGTGATAGGCAGTCAGCTTCTTTTCGGCCTCGGTCATGGCGGAAGAGCGGCGCTCCGCACCCATCATGATCTTATCCTTGGCGTCTTCGAATTCCTGCATGGTGACGACGCGCTTGTTGCGGCGGGCAGCCATGAGGGCGGCTTCGTTGACGAGGTTCATCAGGTCCGCACCCGAGAAACCAGGGGTACCGCGGGCCAGAACCTTGAGGTCGACATTCGGCGCCAGCGGCACGTTGCGGATATGCACCTTAAGAATGCGCTCGCGGCCGACAATATCCGGGTTCGGCACGACGACCTGACGGTCGAAACGGCCGGGACGCAGAAGTGCGGGGTCGAGAACGTCGGGGCGGTTGGTGGCCGCGATGAGGATGATGCCCTCATTCGCCTCGAAACCGTCCATCTCGACCAGCAGCTGGTTCAGCGTCTGTTCGCGCTCGTCGTTACCGCCGCCGAGGCCAGCGCCGCGATGGCGGCCGACGGCGTCGATTTCGTCGATGAAGATGATGCAGGGCGCGTTCTTCTTGGCCTGTTCGAACATGTCACGCACACGGCTCGCGCCGACGCCGACAAACATTTCCACGAAATCCGAACCCGAAATCGTGAAGAACGGGACGTTGGCTTCGCCGGCGACGGAACGCGCGAGAAGCGTCTTACCCGTACCGGGAGGTCCGACGAGCAGCACGCCGCGCGGAATTTTACCGCCGAGGCGCTGGAACTTCTGCGGATCACGCAAAAATTCCACGATTTCCTCGAGGTCCTGCTTGGCTTCGTCCACACCTGCAACGTCATCAAACGTCACGCGGCCATGGGCTTCCGTCAGGAGCTTGGCCTTGGACTTGCCAAAGCCCATCGCACCACGCGAACCGCCCTGCATCTGCCGCATGAAGAACAGCCAGACGCCAAGAATGAGGAACATCGGCAGAAGCGTGCCGAGATAGCTCAGGAAACCGGAGGAACCATCACTTTCGGGACGCGCCACGATGGTCACGTTCTTGCTCTGCAAGCGCTCCATCAGGCTGTCGTCGATGACGGGGGAATAGGTCTGAAAGGCCGTGCCGTTTTCGGTGTAGGTTCCAAGAACCCGGTTACCGGTGACGGTCACGTCGCGAACTCGCCCGGAATCCACGTCACGAATAAACTGGGAATACGGAATCTCCCGCGAACCCGTTTGTGTTGGCGACGTCTGGAACATGCTGAACAACGCGATCAGCAGCAGGGCGATCACGGCCCACAAGGCGAAATTTCTGAAATTTGGGTTCATCGAACTCCCCGAACTCACACGGACATATCTGCTGCCCGCCATTATGTGCCCCTAACATAAGGACGACATATGCCGTTGCCAAGGCAAAGCGCATTTTCTGATGCGTTTTGGTGTAAAAACTATTCCATGGCAATTCACGAAAAAGAGGCCGGATTTAAACCGGGGGCTGTGGATATGCGGCGCGCCCGAATAAATTGGAGATTGCGTTCGCCAACTCAAGGTCGAAACGCGGTAGGAAAAGATCGAAAGGCGCAAGCCTCGGCGTGATGGTGACAGTCTCCACCCACGAAACCGGCCCGTCGGCCGCTACGGCAATTTGCGGCAGGCCCGCCATTGCCTGTTTCGCTACGCCAACAGGTAATGACGGAAAAAGTGCGGCGGCTTCCGCAGCATTGCTCGCTCTGCGCGCTTTGACATGCACTGGAAAAGCCGATCCGTTCTTTACGAAGAAGCGATCGTCCCACAGCATCTGTTCGTATGCGCCAATATGAAGCTCTGGCAGGCTTCGCTGCTCGCGGAACATATAAAGCCCGTCCCGCCGGCGATCGAGCAGGACGCGACCAACCGTCAACCGCCCGTTTTCAGCCTTATCGAGGAACCGCAAAACGCGCTCGAAGCTGCTTGCGGCCGGAAAATATGCCCTTCCGCCAAGGGTTGCGATCAGCGTCGCCAGCCCATGCCGGAACGCGGGAAGATCGGGATTGACACTATTGCCGGGCAATCTGGCGAGCGCAGCATGAAAGACCTGTGTGTGGCCGCGCAGGAAAGCGGCCGTTGTTTCGGAAAGCGCCTGCCTTTTGAAAGAGGTTTCCGCATCGATCCGGACGGGAGAGACGAGAAGCGTCTGCCGTACACGCACTCTCTCATATCGGGTGTTCTCATTGCTCGGATCGTCAAACCAGCCGCGTGAGCGGGAAGACACATAGTCGCGGATCGCCTGCCTCTCACACCTCAGGAACGGCCGCATGACCCAGTGGCGGCCATCGTATAAGACCGCATCCGCCATGCCGGAGAGACCAAGATTGTCAGAACCGCCGTTCCGGGCGGCGCGCATCGCCACGGTTTCGCGCTGGTCGCCGATTGTATGTCCAGTCACGACAAGATCAGCGCCGGTCTCGCGGGCGACCTCGGCAATCAGGCGGTAGCGGGCAAGCCGGGAGGCTTCGGAAAGGCCGGAGACCGGTTTGTCGCCCCCCCATCGGCGGATGAAATGGGGGATGCCAAGTTCGGCGCAGAGCGTCGCCACTTTGCGCGCCTCATCGGCGGATTCCGCTCTCAGCGCGTGGTCGACTGTGACGGCGGAAAGGCGTAACCGTTCCTGACCCATCTCCGCCGCTGCCTCATGCAATGCCAGCAACAGGCCGCAGGAATCACTGCCTCCAGAGATTGCGACAAGGATATGGGCGGGCGTGTGCAGATTTTTGACAAAAGACCTCGCCGCCGCGAGCGGTGCAACAGTCTTTTCGCTCAGAATGCGGGCGTCAACCGGCATGGAAATACCCGCCATGACAGGGAAAAATCAGCAGCTCAGGCGCTTCTGTTCGCTGGCAACCTTGTTCAGCACGGTCTTCGAGGCACTGGGATAACGCTTCGGCACCTCGCGCAGCGTGGCGCAGGCGGTTTCGGTATTGTCGAGAGCGGCAAGCGACATGCCGAGCTTCATCAGCATTTCCGGCGCCTTCGGAGATTTGCCGTAGGCCTGATGGCCGTTCAGGAAGGTTTTTGCGGCCTCATTGAATTTGCCCTGAGAATATTGCGCCTCGCCTAACCAGAAGCTCGCATCCGCGGCCTTCGCGCCCTTGGGATAACCCTGCAGATATTGCTGGAACCCCTGTTCCGCCAGCTTGTAGTCACCCGAAAGAACATGGCCGTAAGCGGCCTGATAGATATCGCCTTCACTGGTAAGCGCGGCCGTATTCACCGGATCGGTCTTGCGCTGGCTATTGCCCGTGTTGACGCCTGGAAGGCTGGCGGAGGAATTGTTTGCACCCTGATTCAACGTGCCGCCAACCGGCATTCCCTTGGAATCGAGTTCAATCGAGCCGAGCGTCGTCTCACCCGGCGCGCCTGTCGGAGCACTGGAGGGAGCAGACGGAGAAACGGAAGCGCCACCCTCGGGTGGCGTTTCGATGATCGTTGCAACGTCGTCGGTCGGTGGCGTGGCCGGATTGACCGGACTGGCTTCAGCCTTCTTTTTCGGCGCAGCGGTCGGGCTTGCACCCTTGCCGCTTTCCAGTTCCTGGAAGCGGAACTCATTGTCTTCCTGTGCTTTGCGGATCGTCTCCTGCATCTGCAGAAGCTGGAAGCTCATTTCCTCGATACGGCCGTTGAGCTGCCGGATCTGTTCTTCAAGCTGCTGAACCCGATAGGCTTCATTGGCTTGAACCCGGACGACCGGGGGCTGCTGAGAGTTGATCGTGCCGAAGCTACCCCCCGCACCGAACAGCGGACCCGAAACGGCGATGCCGCTCAAGCCGGTGCAGGCTGCAAGCCCCAGCATTCCCGCCACGACAAGTTTCTTCATCTCATTCGTCCTGCCTTAACTGATTTGCACCGGAATGGCGCAAGCCGGATTTTTTCCATATCAACCGAAAAAGCAACTTAACTTCGGCCAAACTATGAAAAAAACAAAAGGCGGCCCGAAGACCGCCTTTCATTCTCGTTCACAATAACGTCAGGCCATTACATGCCCGCGCCACCGAGAACCGTCACAGCACGGCGGTTCTGGGACCAGCAGGAAATGTCGTCGCAAACCGCGACCGGCTTTTCCTTACCGTAGGAGATCGTCTTCATGCGGCTTGCCGGAACACCCTGGGAAGCCAGGAAGTCACGGGTTGCAGCCGCACGACGAGCGCCCAGCGCCAGGTTGTATTCACGCGTGCCGCGTTCGTCGGCATGGCCTTCAACGGTGATGGCGTAGTTCGGATAACGGGCCAGCCACTGGGCCTGACGCTGCAGGGTCTGCTGGGCGTCGGCGCGGATCGAAGTGGAGTCGGTGTCGAAGAAGATACGGTCGCCGACATTGACCGTGAAGTCCTGCTGGGAGCCCGGCGTTGCGGAGCCCGCGCCACCGAGGCCGAGTTCACCGGCGCTGTTCGGCATGTTCTTCTTGTTCGCGCAGCCTGCGAGAGCAAGCGCGAGCGTCATGGCGATGACAGCCGGGTTACGGGCCAGTTTCTGCATGGGGCTGAGTGCCGAAATGTGTGTACGGCTCATCGCCGGTCTCTCCTTAGGATTTCAATAACGTTGCCGGACACTAACTGATCGCGGTTAATAGCCGGCAAACGCTTATGGTTAACAGAAAGGAAATGTCCCACCTTTTGCTCCCTCACAACACTTTGCGGCAAGAAAGAGGCGCACTTCCCCATCGTATCAAGTAAAACATGACGGCGCCGGTTCATACCGACGCCGTCATGGCAGTCATATCAGTCCAGAAGCGGCGACCATGCCGGATCCGAAGCGAAAGTCGGCGTCTTGATGAGCTGTTCGTTATAGCCCGTCAGGTCGATCGAATAGAGCTGCGGACCGCCCGCGCCGGCGTTCTGACGGAAGAACATCAGCACGCGACCGTTGGGCGCCCAGGTCGGACCTTCATTATGGAAGCCGCTGGTCAGGATGCGCTCGCCCGAACCGTCGGGCTTCATCACGCCGATCGAAAACTTGCCGCCCGACTGCTTGGTGAAGGCGATCAGATCGCCGCGCGGAGACCATACCGGCGTGGAATAGGAACCGTCGCCAAAGGAAACGCGCTGTTGCCCGGAACCATCGGCATTCATGATGTAGATCTGCTGGCGGCCGCCACGGTCGCTTTCGAAGGCAACACGCTGACCATCCGGCGAATAGGACGGCGCGGTATCGATAGCGGCTGTATTCGTCAGCCGCGTTGTGGTGCGCGAACGCAGGTCCATGGTGTAGATATTGGCATTGCCATCCTGCTGCAGGCTCATGATAACTTTCTGGCCATCCGGCGAAAAGCGCGGCGAGAAGGTCATGCCGGGGAAATTGCCGACAACTTCACGCTGTCCGGTTTCCAACTGCAGCAGGTAAACGCGCGGCTGCTGGCCTTCGAAGGACATGTAGGTCACTTCCTGACGGTTCGGCGAAAAACGCGGCGTCAGAACGATATCGTTCGAATTGGTGAGGTTGCGGACGTTGAAACCGTCCTGATCCATGATCGACAGCTGGCGCTTGCGGGCCGTCTTCGGGCCGCTTTCGGAGACGAAAACGACGCGGGTATCGAAGTAGCCCTTTTCACCGGTGATGCGCTCATAGATGGCGTCGGCGATGATGTGGGCGACGCGCCGCCAATTTTCCGGCTGGGTGAAGAACTGCTGGCCGGTCATCTGCTGGCCCGCGAACGTATCCCACAGACGGAACTCGGCGCGAAGGCGGCCATCGCTTTCACGCGTGACACGGCCGGTCACGAGCGCCTGGGCGTTGATGACCTTCCAGTCCTCGAAACGCGGCTGCTGATCCGGATTGCTGATCTTTTCGATGAAAGCGTTCTTGTTGACCGGCGCGAATAGGCCGGAGCGCTGCAGGTCGGCGGCAATCACCGCGGAAACCTGTGCGCCGATGCCGTCGCTCGACATGAAGTCGGTGATGGCGATGGGCAGCGGCTCGACATTGCCCTTGTTGATGTTGATTTCCACCCGCGCAAAAGCCGGTGCGGAGAAAACCGACATGAGGGCCGCGACAGCGAGCACCAGCCGGATCGGCGAAAATATCTTCATGTTGCCAGGCCTTTCAGCATTCATAGCAATTCACTGGGATCGAAGTTCACGACAACTTCGTTCCATGCGTCATATTTATCGGCAGGAAGGTTCGTGAAAGGAGCAGAACGCATGATGGCGCGATACGCTCCGCCGGAAAGAGCACGGCGCGTCCCTTCGGAACCGCCGGTCGCCTCGATCTCGGGCCGACCGATGATCGACCCATCACGGTCGAGCTTCATGGTGACCCGGACGCGAACGTCCGAGGCATCTGCCATGCCGGGAATGATCTGCCAGTTCTTCTGGATCGCGCCGCGCAGCGCATCCATTTCCGTCTGGCTGAGCGTCGAACCGCCCGTCGTCTTCTTGCCGCCAAGCGAGGCCTGTTGGGTGGAACGCTTTGCGCCGCCGCCCGAAGGCGCCTGCTTGTTCAAAAGCGCGGCGATATCGTCAGCGTTAAAATCGCTTTCCTTCGAAGAGGCCGATTTCGCAGTCTCCTGCTTCTTCTCGCCGGGTTTCTTGTCGGAAGGCTTGTCAGTTGACTTCGCCTGATCGGGCTTGGTCTCGGCCGGTTTTTCAGCGGGCTTCTGCTCTGCGGGCTTGGTCTCAGCCTGCTTCGGCTCTTCCGGCTTCGGCGGCTCGGGGCGGGAATTCGGGCGAGGAACGTTCTGCGGCACGGGGATTTCGGCCGGTTCCTGCTGCGCGGGCGGCGGCTCTTCGGCCTTGGTTTCCTGCGGCGGCGGTTCCGGCTTCGGCTGCGGCGCGATCTCGGGCTTGGTTTGCGGCAAGGCAGCCATTTCCTGCGGCTTCGGAGCCGAGGTTTCTTCCTTGACGATTTCCTTTACCTCGTTCGCCTTGGTATCGACGACGGGTTGCGGCTTTTCCTGCTTTGGCGGAGCGGCGGCGCTGAGATTGTCGTTGGGCTTGGTGGTCGGGGTCGGCGGCGCTTCGATATCGGCCGTGTTGTTGCCGACATTCTGGGCGTTCTCGACAATATCCGGCCGCGTAGTCGGCACCGGGGCTGACTTTTCCGCTTTCGGCGCGTTCTTGTCGCCCTGCTGGATCTGGCTCAGCTCCTCGATAGGCACCAGTTCCACCGGCAGGGCCTCTGCCTGCGACACGTCAAGCGGCTCCGGCGAGCCCAGGGAAACAAGGGCGAAAGCCAGAAGCGACGCGTGCACGATCGCGGATGTGGTAAGGCTGCCCTTCATCGCTTTACGTCAATTGTCCTGTTTCTGCTGGGTCACGAGGCCGATATTCTTGAAACCAGCCGCCTGGATACGCGCCATCACATCGGCAACGACGCCATATGCAGCAACGGAATCCGCGCGCACGAAGATGCGTTCGTTATAACCTGTCGTGGCAATCGCCTGCAGCTTGTCGGCCACTTCGGCCGCCTGGATTTCGGTTTCCTGCAAATGGATCTGGCCATTGGCATTGACGGAAATCGTGATCGGCTGCGTGTCCGAGTTCAGCGCATTGGCGGATGTCTGCGGCAGGTCGATCGGCACGCCGACAGTCATCATCGGCGCCGCCACCATGAAGATGATGAGCAGCACGAGCATGACGTCGACCAACGGCGTCACGTTGATCTCGCTGATCGCACCGCCCCTGCGTCGTCCGCCGCGCCCCCTGCGTCCACCGGAACCGCCGCCGCCACCTGCTGACATACCCATATCATCTACTCCATTTTGCCTTGCGGCAAATTACTGCACAGCATGCGGCCGCTTATTGGGCGGCCTGCCGTGTCTGAAGTTTTTCATCGATCTGGCGTGACAGGATCGCGGAGAACTCGTCGGCAAAACCTTCCATGCGGGCGGAAAGCTTATGCGCGTCGGCCGTGAACTTGTTGTAGGCGATAACCGCGGGAATAGCCGCGACAAGACCGATAGCTGTCGCCAGAAGCGCTTCGGCGATACCCGGCGCCACGACCGCAAGGTTGGTGGACTTCGAACCGGCAATCGCCTGGAACGAGGTCATGATACCAACGACCGTACCGAAGAGACCGATGAAGGGACCGGCCGAACCAATGGTGGCGAGCGAACCGAGGCGCGCCTCGTATTGTTCGCCTTCACGCGCAATCGTCACGTCCATCGCCCGGTCGATACGCATCTGCAGACCGATGGGCGAGCGTGCGCCGCGCTCGAAGGACTTTTTCCATTCGCGCATGGCGGAAACGAAAATCGCCGCAAGACCGCCGTTCTGGCGTTCCGCCAGCGTGCGGTAAAGCTCTTCAAGCGACTGGCCCGACCAGAACACCTGTTCGAACTGGTCGAACTGGCGTTTTGCCTTGCCGAAGCTCACATACTTGTCGAAGACGATCGCCCACGTCCAGACCGAGGCGGCGATAAGTCCGATCATCACGAGCTTCACGATGAGGCCCGCCTGCATAAACAGCGCCCAGAGACTTACATCGTGCGTCGCCGCTGCCAAACCTGCCTGTTCCATAAATATCCAATCCCCGAATCCAAACGCCCGGTACGGGACCGGGCGATTCAAACGCGTGTTAACGCTCGAAGCTATGCGGCCGCAGCCGCCAACCCCTTAGCCATACCCCGATACTTGCCAGTAAGCCTTACTTGCCAATAAATTTGGTGAAAGGAAGGCGTGCGCCGCACAAATACCAGTTGCTAAAGTAAGACACCATTATGGTTAAAGGAATGTTACAGCCCGGCGACGCAGGACGAGTTTACTGGACCGGGCCGCCGATTACTTCAGGAATTTTTCCGCTACCGTCTCCGGAAGGCGCCTCGGCCGACCATTGGCATTGATGACGGCGATGATGACCTTGGCGGCGACAAGCAGCGTTTCGCCGCGTCGGATTTCCTGATTGAGCACCATTTTCGCGCCGCCCGCCTTTTCGGTGATGGTGGTGATGGTCAAGACGTCATCCATCCGCGCCGGGCTCTTGAAATCGATCTCCATGCGGTGAACAACGAAGACCAGACCCTCCTCATCGGCGGTCAGAAGCGCGCTTTGTTCGCAGCCCAGGCACCGCAGGTAATCGGTGCGGCCGCGCTCGAGAAAATGCAGATAACGGGCGTGGTAAACTAGGCCGGAGAAATCCGTATCCTCATAATAGACCCGCTGGGTCAGGCGGTGGCCATGTTCGATGAGTTCGCCTGAAAGCGAAACCACAAGCTCGCTCATAGTGTCTCCTTGAGAATTTCGGCTACACGGGCCCGACCTTCCCGAACGATAAGATGCGCGTGCAACGGAGGCAGCGCCTCGATACGTTCCGCGATAAACCGGGGTCGGAGATCATTTTGCAGCAGGGCAGCACGCTGGGCGGCCAGCCAGCGGAATTCCACTTCGACTCCATCGAGCACCCGATGCACGATATCGCTTTCATGGAACGGCAAAGGCTGGTGAAGTGAGATCAGATAATAAAATCCCAGCTCGTGGGCTGCGTACTCGCCAAAGGTGAAAAAATTCTCGGCCGACCAGAGAAGGCGTTCGACCGAACAATCCCGGTCAAGTTCCTCACCGATTTCGCGGATAATGGTTTCCTCAGAGCTTTCGCCGATTTCCGCCCGACCACCCGGCAGGGCCCAATAGCTGTCGCCAACACCGCGCTGAACGAGAACATGATCATTCTGGAAAATAAGCGCCGCAACCCGCATGCTGAAAAGCTGCGGTTTCCGCTCCAGCCGGATCATGTGGCGTTCAGGCGCAGAGGTCATTTATCGTCCAGATCGCCGTCATGCCAGACGAGGTGTCGTGTGGCCTTCGGCAGGTTCTCTATTTCGTCGGCGATGAAATAGGGCGGAATATCGAGCGCCGTCAATGCCTGCCGGGTTGCCGCGACCCAGCGGAACTCGAGTTCGTTATCGCCGTCCTGAACGCGGTGAATGATGTCAGAGGGATGGAATGCGAGTGTGTCCGGCAAATCCATCAGGTAATAAAACCCGAGTTCGTGCCAGTCCTTGCCCTCGTAGTGGAAAAAATTCTCCACTGCCCAGAGGAGCCGCCCGATCTTGGCCTCGGCACCAAGTTCCTCGACCATTTCACGCGCCAGCGTTTCGTCGGAACGCTCGCCCATTTCGGCGCGGCCACCCGGAAACGTCCAGAATTTTTCATGCGTTGCCCGGTGCACGAGCACATGGCCGTCGCGAAACGCCAATCCCGCAACACGCATCTGGAAGATGCGCTTCGGCTTGAATTTCATGCGGATGCGAGTGTCCTGCTTGGTATCGTGCGTCATGGTACTGGCCTGCGGACTGGAAACATCAAATCGGTTTCCGTCCACCCTAACGCATCCATGTCGTCTTTTCTCGCTTTTGCATCATCTCCCACAATGAATTCATCCAGTTGCGGCGGCTTGATGGTTGTTCCCGACAACATCGCATGCGCTTGCCCGCGGTGGTGAGTCTGATGCTGGAAGAGATGTGACAGGACATCGTCGCACCGATCCTGCTGAATACGCGTGCCACGATGGATATCAACAATCGCAGCAAGACCGTCTTCATCGAGGCCATCGACAAAGGCGATCAACACCTCATCGAGCGCCACCTGAGCCTCGTGCAGCGCCGCGATGGTGGCAAAGGGTTCCTCATCGACAAAAGCGGCATAGCCAAGCGTGCCGCCCTTGAGGGCGTCGATATAAAACCGGTCGACAATGTAGATATGATTGAGCGTTGCCCTGAGCGTCGGGAAGAAACTGACACGGTGCGCGACGAAATCATCCTGCGGAAGCTGGAAACACGCGTGATGCAGCCTGAAATTGGCCAGGCGGTTGTTGCGAGCGAGTTTGCGGAAGACCCGCAACGAATCGTACGGCATGGGCGTCCTTTCCTGTGACGCCTGATGCGGCGCCTTTCAATCGGCGTGTTCAAGCTCGGATTTGCTCTTGAGAACCTTCGCACCATCGTTCTGTTCGATGAAATAGGCGGGTTCGTCCTTGCTTGCCTTGCGCTTTATCTTGGAACCGGAAATCGTCTTCTCCACATCTTCCGTGAAGATCTCGACGATTTTTCCTTCGCCGGTTCCATTACCCCATTTCCAGCGAACCTTCGTACCCTTGCGATATGCCGACATGATCATCTCCGTTTAAAAGACGATCAAGGCCGACAAGTCTGCTTTGTTCCCTCAATCATCTTCCAGCGTCAGCCGGAACTGCGCCGCCTCGAGATCCTTCGGCGGTTGCATGCCCAAATGTTTCCAGGCTGTCGCGGTCAGGATACGCCCGCGCGGCGTGCGCTGGATGAAACCCTGCTGGATCATATAGGGCTCGATAATGTCCTCGATGGCGTCGCGCGGTTCCGAAAGGCCCGCGGCGATGGTCTCGATGCCGACAGGACCGCCGCCGAAGTTGACGGCGATCATGGTCAGATAACGCATGTCCAGCTGGTCGAGGCCCATATTGTCGACCAGAAGCCGCGTCAAAGCCTCATCGGCGATCTCGCGGGTAACGGCTTCCGCCCGCGCCACCTCGGCGAAATCGCGCACGCGGCGCAATAGCCGCCCGGCGATACGCGGCGTGCCGCGGGCGCGCCTTGCGACCTCGCGCGCGCCTTCGTCGGTCATGTTCAATCCCATCAGCCGCGCGCCGCGCCGGACGATCAGTTCCAGCTCATCGACGGTATAGAAAGCCAACCGGACGGGAATTCCGAAACGGTCGCGCAGCGGCGTCGTCAAAAGCCCCAGACGGGTCGTCGCGGCCACAAGGGTGAATTTGGAAAGATCGATCTTCACCGAGCGCGCCGCCGGTCCTTCACCGATGATGAGGTCGAGCTGGAAATCCTCCATTGCCGGATAGAGAATTTCTTCCACCGCCGGATTGAGGCGGTGGATTTCATCGATGAAGAGCACATCGCGCTCTTCCAGATTGGTGAGAAGTGCGGCGAGATCACCCGCTTTGGCGATGACAGGCCCGGAGGTGGATTTGAAGTTGACGCCAAGTTCCTTGGCCATGATCTGCGCCAGCGTGGTCTTGCCGAGACCGGGCGGGCCGACGAACAGCACATGATCCAGCGCTTCGCCACGGTTCTTGGCCGCCTCGATAAATACCTTGAGATTGGCGCGGGCCTCCGCCTGGCCGGTAAAATCGTCCAACGATTGCGGACGCAGGGTGGTGTCGATGTCCTCACCGCGCTTTTCGGGGGTGATCAGTCTCTCCGCATCGCTCATTCAGGGCATTCCATTGTTCTAACCGAATTCATCAGGTGGTCGTCGCCCCTATATCACGACTATCGCTTCAAAGCGCTTCACGAAATTCAGGATAGACCGGGCTCCATATCCGCTTGACGGGCGTCCTTACCGCGAAAGCTCTTTCAGCCCGAGCCGGATTAGCTTGGCGCTGTCGCCGCCCTCACCGCCGTTCTTCAGCGCGGCGGCAACCGCATTGGCGGCCTGGTCACGCGAATAGCCGAGATTGGTAAGCGCGGAGACGGCATCCGCAACCGGCGCGGATGCGACGCCTTCGCCAAGCTCCTGCTTCAGTCCGATCGAGGCGGAAGCCTCTCCTGCGAAGGCAGGCGCCTTGTTGCGAAGCTCGGTCACAAGACGCACCGCCACCTTCGGCCCGACGCCCGGTGCGCGTGAGATCATCGTTTTGTCCTGTAGCGCAATGGCATTGGCCAATTCGGAGGGCGACAGCGTGGAAAGCACGGCCAAGGCCACTTTCGAGCCCACCCCCTGCACGCTCTGCAGCAGGTTGAACCATTCCCGCTCCAGCGCCGAAAGAAAGCCGAAAAGCTTCAGCTGGTCCTCACGCACATAGGTTTCGATGAACAGCACCACCGCCTCGCCGACGGAGCCGATTTTCGCCAGCGTGCGCGCCGAACAATAGGCCACGTAACAGACGCCGTGCACATCCACCAGCACATAGTCCGCGCCGATTTCCTCGATGCTGCCTTTCAGTTTTCCGATCATGATGCCGCCCGCTGCAATGAGACTTTAAATATTAACCGGCCGCCAGCAGTCGCCGCATCCTGTCACCGCCGCGATTATGGGCGTGGCAGATGGCGATGGCGAGCGCGTCCGCCGCATCGTTACCCTTGAATTCGGCCTTCGGCATCAGGATTTTCAGCATCATGTGAATTTGCTGCTTTTCGCCGTGCCCGACGCCGATCACGGCCTTCTTGACCGCGTTCGGCGCATATTCGAAGACCGGCAGTCCTGCGCGTGCCGGAACCAGCATGGCGATGCCGCGCGCCTGACCGAGTTTCAAGGTCGCAACCGCATCCTTGTTCACGAAAGTCTGCTCCACCGCCGCCTCGTCGGGCCGATGGCTGTGCACGATATCCGCTAGCCCGTCATGCAACTGGCAGAGCCGGGAGGCCAGATCCAAATCACCGTCCGACGTCACCGTGCCGGAGGCGACAAACCGCAGGCTGTTTCCGAGGGTGTCGATCACCCCCCAGCCGGTACGCCTTAATCCGGGGTCAATACCGATGATTCGAATCGTCTGTTGCATGAGGCACCTTATCTTTCCGGCTGCGACCCTGCCAGCCATAAGTGAACAAAACGACAACATTCGTCAAATTTGCAGTGCAGCATTTACCTCTGCTTAAACCGCGTGTCGCATTGTTCCCCCACAAAATCAAAAAAAGGGGAGCTGCGGACATGACGATCCGCAGCGCAATATGTTCGCCATATCAGCCGTCCGATGGCGCCATGCATGCATGGCGCGGGAACTGATCCGGCATTGAGGGCTGCATCGGCCATGTTGAACCGTTTTCATTCCATATCCACCAAAGTGCTGGCGATTTTCCTGGCGCTTATGGCGATCTCGACCGGGGCTCTGACACTTCTCGGCTATCAGAGCAGCAGCGGCGTTCTCGAAGAACAGGCGTCGAAATCCATGGAGAGCATTCTCGTCTTTCGTGGCGACATGCTCCAGGAGCGTCTTGAGCAGCTGAAAACACAGGCGGATTCCATCGCCAAGATCGAATCGCTGCAGATGGCCGTTGTTTCCATGCGCAGCGGCTGGGCAACCGTGCAGAAGAACTCCGGCGACGCGAAGGCGGAACTGCAGCGCGTCTTCGTCAGGGAAAACCCCTTCAACGAAAAGGAAAAGCTGATCAAGCCGGAAAGCCCGAGCGGCTTTTATTATTCGACCCACGAGAAGACCCAGACGGATATTGGCGGTTATTTGCAGGAAACGCCGTTCAGCGACGTCCTCTTCATCGATCCGGCCGGCACAGTCTATTATTCCTACCTGAAAGGACCGGCCTTCGGGGAGACCGTCGCAGGCGGCGCCTGGGCGGAAAGCGGCCTCGGCGCGGCCTTCGCACGCGGCGCTGCGAATGCCGAAAAGGCCGTGAACGACATGGCACAGACCAGCTTCTCCGGCCTGCGCATCGATGCGGCCACGAAAGAGGCCGGCGTTTATTTCGGCGTTCCGGTCGTCAAATTCGGCGCGTTCAAGGGCGTCGTTCTCTTCCGGGTCAAGGAAGAGGTCTTCAGCCAGATCCTCACGAAGGGTGTGACGGCCGGCAGTTCCGAACAATCCGCAATCGTGTCCGCCGATGGCAAGGTTATCGGCGTGGAGGGCAACAGGCTGGTTGGCCTCGATCCGGCAATCTATGGCTTCCACGGGCAGGCGTTGAATGCGACAGGCATGACGATTGCCAAGATCGACCGTGCGGATGGCGAGGCCAATGCCTATGCCCGCCCTTTCTCTTTCGCCGGTGAAAAATATCTGGCGGTGGAAAGCATGCTGCGCAGTGAATTGAATGCGGGCTCGGTTTCAATTGCCGGCACGCTTGCCATGATCGGCCTTTGCGTTCTGGCCGCGATGTGCGCGGCGACGGCCTTCTTCGCGCGGCGTCTGTTCGCACCGCTGGAAAAGCTTGCAGGATTGACCGGCGAAGTGGCAGCGGGCCGTCTCGATGCCGAAATCGGCAATCAGGACCGGAAGGACGAGATTGGCCGTATGGCACGAGCGCTCGGAAGTTTCCGTGAAAAACTCATCCTTCAACGGGAAATGGAAGAGACTGCTTCGCGCACGCGGGAGGAAGCCGAAACGGCGCGGCGCGCGCATCTTGCCGAGCGTGAGGCCGAGGCAGGCACTCTGCAGATGGTCGTGCAATCGCTGGATGAGGGGCTGGACCGGTTGGCGAACGGCAACCTCGCCTATCGTATAGAAACCATCTTCCCCGAAGATCTGGAAAGCCTGCGCCATAACTTCAACACGGCGCTTTCCCGGCTCAGCGAAACCATGCAGGCCATCGGCGGCAATTCCGCCGCCGTTCGTGGCGGCTCCGAGGAAATGCGGGTGGGCGCTGACCAGCTCGCCGAACGCACCGAGCGGCAGGCAGCTTCCATCACCGAAACGGCAAGCGCTATCAAGGCGATCACCGAAGCCGTCCGCGACCAGATCGAACGCGCCGAACAGGCAACGCGGATCGCGCGCGACGCCAGTGCAGAGGCCACGGCATCCAGCCGCGTGATGGAGCAGACAATCGCCGCCATGGAAGCGATCCAGACCTCGTCGCGCCAGATCAACCAGATCATCGGCGTTATCGACGAAATTGCCTTCCAGACCAATCTTCTCGCCCTCAATGCAGGCGTGGAAGCAGCCCGCGCAGGCGAAGCCGGCAAGGGCTTTGCGGTCGTGGCGCAGGAAGTGCGCGAACTGGCGCAGCGATCCGCGGCGGCCGCAAAAGAAATCACCAGTCTGCTGAAACGCTCCACCGACGAGGTTTCCGCCGGCGTGGCGCTGGTGGAAAAAGCAGGCACGTCGCTCTCCGGCATCGGCAAGCATGTCCAGACCATCAGCGCGCGCATTGAGGAGATCATGGAATCCACCCGCGAGGAGGCGCATACGCTCTCGGAAATCAACAGCACCGTCACAAGCCTCGACACCATGACCCAACAGAATGCCGCCATGGTGGAAGAAACGACGGCCGCCATTCACAATCTCGCCTCCGAAGCGGGCGAAATGGACGGCAGGCTCGGACAGTTCGTAATGGCTCCGGAGAATGCGGCCGCTGGACATCGCGCGAACCGGCAATTCCGGCGGGCGGGCTGAGACGGTCGATAGGCAAAAGACCGGGGCCTCTTCGGAGGCCCCAATTTTTTTGAACCATCCTTCAATTCTGCGCGACTTCTCTGGTAAATCGGGCCACGCGCCTTACATCCGCAGCAAAGATTTCAATTTCGCAGGAGCGTCGGATGATCCCCTTTTCCATTCTCGACCTTTCGCCCATCGGCGAGGGCGAGAGCGTCAGCGAGGCGCTCGAAAACTCTCGCCGCATGGCGATCAAGGCTGAAGAGCACGGCTATAACCGCATCTGGCTGGCGGAGCACCACGGCATGCCGGGCATTGCCAGCGCGGCAACATCGCTCGTCATCGCCCATGTGGGCGCGGCCACGAAACATATCCGCGTCGGCTCCGGCGGCATCATGTTGCCCAACCACTCCCCGCTCGTCATCGCTGAGCAGTTCGGCACGCTTGCGGCGCTGCTTCCCGGCCGTGTCGATCTCGGTCTCGGCCGCGCGCCCGGAACTGACATGCGCACGGCACGGGCGCTTCGCCGCAACCTGGATGCCGGCGCGGAAAACTTCCCGCACGATATCGTCGAACTCCAGCGTTACCTCGGCCCGCCGCAGCCGGATCAGGCGATCCTTGCCGTGCCGGGCATGAATTCCAACGTACCCCTCTGGCTGCTCGGCTCCAGCACCTACAGCGCACATCTCGCCGCAGCCCTAGGCCTGCCCTATTCCTTCGCCTCGCATTTCGCCCCCGATATGCTGATGGAAGCAATCCATATCTATCGTGAGCGCTTCCAGCCTTCCGAAGTACTGGACAAGCCCTATGTGATGGTGGGGGTGATGGGGGTCGGCGCCGATACGGACGAGGAGGCACAACACCTCTTCACTTCGTCGCAGCAGCAATTCGTCAACCTGCGCCGCAACGTGCGCACGCAGTTTCCGAAGCCGGTGCACAGCATGGACGATTACTGGAACGAGATGGAGCGTTTCTCTGTCGAACACACGCTGCGTTTCGCAGCCGTGGGCTCGCCTGAGACGATCCAGCGCCATCTCGACGGTTTCCTGGCGGAAACGCAGGCGGATGAGCTGATTGTCTCGATGCCGATCCATGACATCGAAAAGCGGCTGCGGTCGCTCGAGATTTTCGCAGAGGTCCGAACCTCTATAAAAAAGGCCGCCTAAACAAAAAGCCCCGGAGCGGATCGCTATCGGGGCTTTTTTTGAAACATGAGACGTCAGGCCGAAAGCTTGGCGAGAATTTCTTCGGACACTTCGAAGTTGGAATAGACGTTCTGCACGTCGTCATCGTCTTCGAGATTGTCGATGAGCTTCATTAGTGACTGCGCCTTTTCTTCATCCACCGGCACCGTGTTTTGCGGCTTCCAGATGGCCTTGACGCTTTCGGCTTCGCCCAGCACGCCTTCCAGCGCCTTGGAAACCTCGTTCATCGCTTCGAAACCGCAGATGATGGTGTGGCCGTCTTCGGAAGATTCTACATCGTCGGCACCGGCCTCGATGGCGGCTTCCATGACCTTGTCGGCATCGCCGACTTCAGCCTTGTAGGAGATTTCGCCGACGCGGTCGAAGGAGAAGGAGACCGAACCGGTTTCGCCAAGCGCACCGCCGGCCTTGGTGAAGATGGAGCGAACGTTGGAGGCGGTGCGGTTGCGGTTGTCGGTCAGGGCTTCGACGATGACGGCAACGCCACCCGGGCCGTAACCCTCGTAGCGAACTTCATCATAGTTTTCGCCGTCCGCACCGGACGCCTTCTTGATCGCACGCTCGATATTGTCCTTCGGCATGGACTGGGCCTTGGCGTTCTGGATCGCCAGACGCAGGCGCGGGTTCATGTTCGGGTCGGGCATGCCCGTCTTTGCCGCAACGGTGATTTCGCGCGCAAGCTTGGAAAACATTTTGGACCGTACGGAGTCCTGCTTGCCCTTGCGGTGCATGATGTTCTTGAACTGTGAATGACCAGCCATGGAAAACCTGATTGTCGTAATTTGGAGATTGCGGGCCTTATAAGTGCGATAGCCGCGCCATTCAACCCCGCAAGCGCTTTCTCTTGCCGCAACATCAGAAGGAACTGATTTATCCGCTCTTCGTTCTGATCATGAACGCGACGGAAGGGCACATGATTTCTCTCCATCGCAGCAACAGACCGGAAGGAGAAAACATATGGTCAGCCTGACTGAAGCACGAGAAGCCCCGGCCCGCCAGCTCTGGGACGAGATCAATTCCGTCCATGCCGGCATGCTCGGTCTCGAAGGACTGCACAACCACATGCAGCCCATGGCGCCTCATGCTGACCCTAAGACCAACACCATCTGGTTTTTTTCCAAGAAGGATACCGATCTCGTAAAATCCCTGAAGTCAGGCTCGCGCGCGCATTTCTGCGTCGTCGGCAAGGATCATGATTACCACGCCTGCCTCTCCGGTATTCTGGAGGCGCGAGACGACATGGCGAAGATCGACGAATACTGGAATTCCGTTACCGCCGCCTGGTACGAGCATGGAAAGACTGATCCCCAACTGACGATGCTGGCGCTTCACGTCGATGATGCAGACATCTGGGCGTCGACCGACAGCACGCTGAAATTCGGCTGGGAAATCGCCAAGGCCAATATGTCGGATGACAAGACGCCTGATGTCGGCGTTCGCCAGCATCTCACCTTTGCCTGAGAAACGGCTCCCCCGGCCTTCCTCGCCCGCCGCCATGCTACATGCCTTTTGGCACCAGTATCTGCGGCTGGCGGGGAAGGTTTCTCATCGAAACCCGGATCACCGAATCCGTGGCGTAGGCAATCTGGAAATTCTCCCCGAACATCGTCAGAAACTGCTCCAGCGGCGGGCCGGTGCGGTGCATCGGCAAGATCAAGGCGGAGCGCAGGCGCTTGACCACCCGGCTCATGCTATCCGCCCCCATGGTCAGGCCGCCATCCACCGGCACCATCAGAACATCCAGACGGCCGATCTCGGCATAATGCGTATCCGTCAACTCATGATGCAGATGCCCCAGGTGGCCGATGCACAGCCCGGCAACCTCGAATATGAAAATGGAATTGCCGTTCTCCTGGAAGGACTCGTAATCTCCCCAGCGGTTGCGGATGTCGGTTGCGACATTGCGGATATAGACATCGCCCACCAGAATCCTGTGCTCGGCTTTTTCTCCCGGCGTATCACTCCAGCCATGCAGCACATATTGAATGGCCGGGTCCGGATTGAGCGTGAAATGCGTCGAATGCGCCCGGTTCATCGTCACGACAGTCGGCGTGACGGGCGGACGATAGACGCCGTTATAGTCGGTGGCGATGGTCACACCGCCGGGGCTTTCGATGAGATAGGTGGAATGGCCGATGAAGCTGATCTTCACCTCTTCCTTTGCCGTCGCCTGCGCCAGCTGAACACCCGACGGATTGAAGCTCGCGAACATGACCCCCGGAATGTTGCTGGCGATCGCCTGGCACTGGCTGACTGGAGGCCTGCTTGCCGATTGCGAAAAGGCGGCTCCAGCACAGGCGATCAGCCCTGTCATTGCAAGCATTAGCACGCGCAGCATCATGCCACTCCCCTGAACTTGCGAAGGTTGGGAGGATGAGGCAGGTTTTGCGGGGCGTCCAGTTACAAGAACGGCGAAAGGATCAGACTCTCGTCATTGTGAACGCTTACCGCAGAAGTTTAAGCCCAGAAGGAAGGCAGCGTTTCCGAAAGCCGCGGGCCGATGCGCAGCGGCGCGATCTTTTCGGCAAGCCCGGTGCGGTCGGAAATCTCAACGCCAACGCCGCAGATCGTCGCCGGCCCGCTCGCAGCCTCGAAACGGCCCTTCGGCATTTTGGAAATGAAGCGGTTGATCGGCTCTTCCTTCTCCATGCCAAGCGAGCTGTCGTAATCACCGCACATGCCGGCATCAGACATGTAGGCCGTGCCGCCATTCAATATCTGCGCATCCGCCGTCGGGACATGGGTATGCGTGCCGACAACGAAGCTCGCGCGGCCATCCACAAAATGGCCGAAACACTGTTTTTCACTCGTCGCTTCCGCATGGAAATCGAAGATGATGGCGTCGGCCTGTTCCTTCAGCGGGCAGGCGGCAAGAATGGTTTCCGCCGACTTGAAGGGATCGTCCAATTCCGGATGCATGAACACCCGGCCCATGATGTTGGCGACGAGGATACGCGCGCCGTTGCGGGCATAAAAAATGCCCGAACCCTTGCCCGGCGTCCCATCCGGATAATTGGCCGGCCGCAGGAATTGGTCGTGGCGCTCGCAGAAGGAAACGGCTTCCTTCTGGTCCCAGACATGGTTGCCGGTGGTCACGACATCGGCGCCGGCATTGATGGTTTCGAGATAGATATCCTCGGTAATGCCGAAACCGCCGGCGGCGTTTTCACCATTGACGATGACGAAATCGAGCTTCAGATCGGAAATCAGCCCAGGCAATCGCTCCCAGACAGCCGTGCGTCCGGTCTTGCCAACCATGTCTCCGAGAAAAAGAAGCCTCATTCACCCGCCCCGATCTTGCGCATGTTTTAAAAATTCCGTCCCCTCTAGCGGGTAATCCATCTTTTAAAAAGTGCTAAAGCACCTTTTGCCCACTATCGGAGATCGATGACGGAGCGGAAAACCAGTGCAGGCCGCTTTCCGTCAGAATGGCGTGAAGCGGCACATCATGCGGCTCCGCCGGGACGGACGCCACTTCCTGACAATCAAAGGCGACGCCGATGAGAACAGGCCGACGGCCCCTGGCGTGCAACCGCGCGATGGCGCGGTCATAATGACCCGCGCCATAACCGACCCGCTGCCCTTTGCAATCGAAGACAGAAAGAGGCACGAGCAAAATGTCCGGATCGAGAACCGCCGCATCCTCGCCTGGCCCGGTCGTGCCGAAGCCGGTTTTCACCAGTGGCGTATCCGTTTCAAAGGCGCGGAAGACAATGGTTTCACGATCCAGCACAACGGGCAGGACAAGACGCCCGCCCCTTGTCCGCAACGCTTCCATCAGCGGCCGGGTATCGGCCTCGGAGCGGATCGGCATGAAACCGGAAATCACGACGCCCGGCGTGAAGGGGATGCCAGCGGAGCCATGGGCCGCAATGGACTGGCTTTTCTGCTGCCGTTCCGCGAGCGTCAGCGCATCGCGCACGGCGAGCCTTTCGCCGCGCAACCTTGCTTTTTCGGCAACGTCACCGGGCATCAGGCGGCCCGGCTCACGAGAACCTTGTCAATACGGTGGCCATCGAGATCGATGACCTCGAAACGCCAGCCATTGCGGGTGACGTGTTCGCCCAGTTCCGGAAGGCGCCGGAATTCGTCCAGAACCAGACCGGCAACGGTTTCGAACTCGGCATCCTCGTCGATCTGGAAGCCCATACGATCAGCGAACTCATCGGCGGGCATCCAGCCAGCGACGAGGAACGAACCATCCTCGCGCTCGACCATGGCCGGCTCCTCGTCATCATCTTCCTGGAAGGCTCCGGTGATGGCTTCCAGCACATCGCCGGAGCTGATGATGCCTTCGAAATGACCGTATTCGTCGTAGACCAGCACCATGTGCACGGTGGAGCGACGCAGGGACTGGATGACATCAACCGCGCTCGTCAGATCCGATACGACCGGAACTTCGCGCAGAAGCTCGCGAATATTGAGTTCCTTGCCGGAAGCCAGCGCATCGAAAGCGTCCTTGGCGAAAAGCACGCCGAGAATTTCATCCGAGGCGCCGTTGCGCACCGGCAGGCGCGAACGCTGCGTCTGGCGAAGCTGCTCGCGGATTTCCTCCGCGCTGTCTTCGATATCGACCACTTCCACATCGCGACGCGGCGTCATCAGGCCGCGCGCATTGCGGTCGGCAAGGCGCATGACGCTGGTGATCATTGCCGATTCCTCGGTCTCGATCACGCCGGCACTATGGGCTTCAGCCAGAACAGTGCGGATTTCATCGTCCGTCACCGAAGCGTTGGACTCACCGCTATGGCCAAGAATTGCCAGAACCACCTTGCCGGATTTATCCAGCAGCCACACGAGCGGCGCGCCGACACGTGAAAGCATCACCATCGTGGGCGCGACACGGGCAGCGATCTTTTCAGGATCGCGCAGGGCGATCTGCTTTGGCACCAGCTCGCCGACGATCAGCGACAGATAGGTAATGGCAACGACCACGGAGCCGACACCGATGGCATCGGCGGCACGATCGGGAACACCCTGCTCCAGAAGCCATCCGGTGAACCTGGCGCCAAGCGTGGCGCCGGAAAACGCACCGGAGAGAACGCCGACCAGCGTGATGCCGATCTGCACCGTGGAAAGGAACCGCCCGGGATTTTCGGAAAGGCCGAGCGCCATGGTAGCGCCCCTGCTGCCTTGCGCGGCAAGCACCTTAAGCCTCGCCGGTCTGGAGGAGACAACGGCAAGCTCGGACATGGCAAGCACACCGTTCAATACGGTGAGCAGGACCACGATCATAATTTCAGTAAACAAGTTTAGCTCTTTGGGCTGTTGAACGGCACGTCGCGGTTTTGACCGCAGCACCCTTTTTTAAAGGGCATGACAGACATACCAATCCGGATAATAGGGAATTGTTCCGCCATTGCAATGACGGCAATATAAAAAAGCCGCGTCCGGCAGTTATGAAAAATGACTGTCGAATATATCAAGAGTACAGGGAAGCCCGGGGGGTGATCCGAAACTTCAAGCGCGATCCACGGCGACCGATGGAGATTTACGATCCTGGGCGCCTACAAAAGTAGGTGGGCACCGTGTGTCCAGCCCCACGGGACTGGCCAGGGACAGCTCCCTTTGGATCGAGTATGGCCCCAGGGATTGTGGTTCCTGTCGGGAAGCGCAGAACGCATCCCAGATATAGGACGGATTGGAGGAAATCGCCAGAGGGCAGCGCGCGAAATTTTGTCGCCTCAGAACCCTTCAGGCCATCAATGCGCGGCGGGCTTCGGCCGCGCCAGCAGTTTTTCGGTAATCCCGTTCAGGCGGTCGGCCAGATCGCCGATGGCGAGCGCCACCATTTCGTCCGATTTCGCTTGGTGTTCGGCCATGCCGTCGCGGTTGAGAGAAAGGGATGCAACCTCCCCTTCCAGCTTCTCGATCTTGCGATTTAGTTCGGACAACTCGTCCATCACCATGATGCCCGCCATGACGGTCAGGCGAAGATCGCCGATCTCACCGAACTGGCTCTTGAGATGCCCGACATAACGATCGAAGCGCGTGGCAAGATCGGTCAGGTGGTCTTCCTGTCCCGCCTCGCACGCCATGCGATAGGCCTTGCCGTCGATCATAACAGTGACTTGGGCCATGAAACCGCTCCTATCGATCCAGCACCGCGCGGATCGTCTCCATGGCCGTTACCAGCCGGCGGGAAACCTCGCGATTGACTTCTTCAAGACGGTTGGCGCGAAACTCGGCCTGATCCAGCTCATGCGCCAGCCGTGCGCGGTCGACATGGACCCGCTTGACCTCATTGTCGATTTCGCCCGTCTCCCTCTGCCGCTCGATACGCATATCGATGGCGTTTTCGAGATTTGTGATGGCAGCATTCAGCTCCGTCAGCGCAGATTGTACGGTCTTCTCAGCCGACATCGTTTTTTCCAACTCGCACACCACCGGCCGAATCGTCCGGTTTCAGGCCTTTTCAACATCCAAGAGGTTATTACCCGATTTACCATCCCGTCAATCAAACCAGTGCATTGAGGCGTTTTGCTCTGTGGATGAACGAAGAAGCACTAGCCTCTGTCGCATGAATTTTATCGTGACAGCCGATTTTCTAAACGATTTTTATCTTCGGACGAACCGCAAACGCCCGTGGATTTATTGACTTGCCGGCCTCACCTGCTATGGATCAACCCGCTTTTTGGATAGTTGCGTAAAACTATCTCCTTTCACCCGGAAACAGACGGAAAAGCCATGATTTCTCGCGACAAACACAACCGGATGGCAAATGCGATCCGCTTTCTTGCCATGGATGCAGTGGAGAAGGCCAATTCAGGCCATCCCGGTCTGCCGATGGGCGCCGCCGATGTCGCCACCGTTCTCTTCACCCGTTACCTGAAATTCGATCCCAAGGCTCCGCTCTGGGCGGATCGCGACCGCTTCGTGCTATCGGCAGGGCATGGCTCGATGCTGCTTTACTCGCTGCTCTATTTGACGGGCTACGAGGACATGACGATCGACGAGATCAAACGTTTCCGTCAGTTCGGCTCCAAGACCGCCGGCCACCCCGAATATGGCCATGCGACCGGCATTGAAACGACGACCGGCCCGCTCGGCCAGGGCATCGCCAACGCCGTCGGCATGGCAATCGCCGAACGCAAGCTGGAAGAGGAATTCGGCTCCGACCTGCAGAGCCACTTCACCTATGTCCTGTGCGGCGACGGCTGCCTCATGGAAGGCATCAGCCACGAAGCCATCGCTCTTGCCGGCCATCTCAAGCTCAACAAGCTCGTTCTGTTCTGGGATGACAACAACATCACCATCGACGGCGAAGTCGGCCTGTCCGACAGCACCGACCAGATCGCCCGCTTCCAGGCCGTTCACTGGAACACCATCCGCGTCGATGGCCACGATCCGGACGCGATTGCCGCCGCCATCGAAGCCGCACAGAAATCCGACCGCCCGACCTTCATCGCCTGCAAGACCGTCATCGGTTTCGGCGCGCCCAACAAGCAGGGCACCCACAAGGTTCACGGCAACCCGCTCGGCGCAGAAGAAATCGCCGCCGCCCGCAAGAGCCTGAACTGGGAAGCCGAAGCCTTCGTCATTCCGGAAGATGTGCTCGACGCATGGCGTCTCGCCGGCTTGCGCTCCACCAAGACCCGCCAGGACTGGGAAGCACGCCTCGAAGCCACCGAGACGGCTAAGAAGGCCGAATTCAAGCGCCGCTTCGCCGGTGACCTGACGGGCAACTTCGACAGCTCGATCGACGCCTTCAAGAAGAAGATCATCGAGAACAACCCGACCGTTGCGACCCGCAAGGCCTCGGAAGACTCGCTCGAAGTCATCAACGGCGTGCTGCCGGAAATGATCGGCGGCTCTGCTGACCTCACGCCGTCCAACAACACCAAGACCAGCCAGATGAAGTCCATCACCCCGACGGATTTCTCCGGTCGTTACCTGCATTACGGCATCCGCGAACACGGCATGGCCGCTGCCATGAACGGTATCGCACTGCATGGCGGTCTCATTCCCTATGCCGGCGGCTTCCTGATCTTCTCGGACTACTGCCGTCCGTCGATCCGTCTGGCTGCCCTCATGGGCATCCGCGTCGTCCACGTCCTGACGCATGATTCCATCGGCGTTGGCGAAGACGGCCCGACCCACCAGCCGGTCGAGCAGATCGCAGCTCTGCGCGCGATCCCGAACCTGCTCGTCTTCCGCCCGGCGGATGAAACCGAGACGGCGGAATGCTGGCAGCTGGCTCTCGAGCAGAAGCACCGTCCCTCGGCGCTGGCGCTTACCCGCCAGAATCTGGCTCCTTCGCGCAAGGAATATGAAGAGAAGAACCTCTCGGCTTACGGCGCTTACGAAATCGTCTCCGCCAGCGACGCCAAGGTTTCAATCTTCGCATCCGGCTCGGAAGTCGAAGTGGCGCTGAAGGCCGCCGCAACGTTGAAGGACAACGGCGTTTCCGTCCGTGTCGTTTCCGTTCCCTGCTTCGAACTTTTCAAGGAACAGCCGGAAACCTATCGCAACGCCATCATCGGCAAGGCTCCGGTCAAGATCGCGGTGGAAGCCGCCATCCGCCAGGGCTGGGATTATTTCATCGGCAACGATGGCGCATTCGTCGGCATGCACTCCTTTGGAGCTTCCGCGCCAGCGAAGGATCTCTTCAAGCACTTCGGCATCACGGCGGAAGCCGTCGTCGCCGCAGTCGAGGCAAAACTTGCGTGAGGGCTTCAAAAGCCCTTACCACTCCGCAAAGACCACGCCCATTTTTGTTCGGGAGACTGTAAATGACTGTAAAAGTTGCCATTAACGGCTTCGGCCGCATCGGCCGTAACGTCCTGCGCGCCATCGTCGAATCCGGCCGCACCGATATCGAAGTCGTCGCCATCAACGACCTCGGCCCGGTGGAGACCAACGCCCACCTGCTGCGCTACGATTCGATCCACGGCAAGTTCCCGGCCGAAGTGAAGGTCGAAGGCGACACGATCACCGTCGGTGGCGGCAAGCCGATCAAGGTGACCGCCGTTCGCGATCCGGCAACGCTGCCGCACAAGGAACTCGGCGTCGATATCGCGCTGGAATGCACCGGCATCTTCACCGCCCGCGACAAGGCCGCCGCTCACCTGACGGCCGGCGCAAAGCGCGTCATCGTTTCGGCTCCGGCTGACGGCGCGGACCTGACAGTCGTGTTCGGCGTCAACGACGACCAGCTGACCAAGGATCACCTCGTCATTTCCAATGCGTCCTGCACCACCAACTGCCTCGTGCCGGTCGTGAAGGTTCTCGATGACGTCGTCGGTATCGATCATGGCTTCATGACCACGATCCACTCCTACACCGGCGACCAGCCGACGCTGGACACGATGCACAAGGATCTGTACCGTGCCCGCGCCGCAGCCCTGTCCATGATCCCGACTTCGACCGGCGCCGCCAAGGCCGTTGGCCTCGTTCTGCCGCACCTCAAGGGCAAGCTGGACGGCACGTCGATCCGCGTTCCGACTCCGAATGTTTCGGTTGTCGACTTCAAGTTCATTGCCAAGCGCGCCACCACGGTTGAAGAAATCAACGAAGCCATCAAGACTGCCGCCAATGGCAAGCTGAAGGGTATCCTCGGCTACACCGACGAGCCGCTGGTTTCCCGCGATTTCAACCACGACAGCCATTCCTCGATCTTCGCAATCGACCAGACCAAGGTCATGGAAGGCAATTTCGTGCGCATCCTGTCCTGGTACGACAACGAGTGGGGCTTCTCCAACCGTATGTCGGACACGGCTGTCGCATTCGCGAAGACCATCTAATCAGGCGTCGCGTCCATAAAAAGAACCGGCAGGAGCAATCCTGCCGGTTTTTGTTTGCCTGAAAAATGCCGACGGGACTGAGGGATCCCGCCGGCGTCGATCCCGAAACAAGGCGGAGCGCTTCGGATCGAAAACCGTCACCGGCCGATTGACGATGCAAGCCGTCCCTCATCCATCCGCAAGAGGCGCGCGCACTCGTCATTTTCTATTGTTGATAACGACCGGACCCGAGTTCCCGGCGCTGCTCCAGATCGTATCGAAAGTCTGTTGCCTCAATTCGCTTTGCTGCATGGAGAGTTTCATCATGCAGTCGGCGAAATCCCGCGAGCCTTCGTAGTAGCCGAAGACGCGGCAGCGCTCTCGTTGCGCGGCCATGTTTGCCGCCGTCTGCTCCGTACTCGAGCAACCCGAAACTATCGGGCCGGCGGCCAGTAGTATTATAAAGGTAGTTATCCGTTTCATCCGATCGCTCCGGTAATGAAAAAGCAATTCGGAGGCGAGAACTAACCCAGCTGCATTGTCTCTATGTTACGTTGAAACACGGGCAGGTGAATTGTTTTTGCGGGGTATGCGCCGCGTCTCCACGCCTTGCATTTTTCCCTGCACGCCGGAAAAAATCTGATTCCCTGCCTTTGTCTGGTCCATTTTGGGACTGACAAGAAACACAGGGATAATGGTCGTGCGCAATGCACTGCGGCCCTGCCGTATCATTCGATACACCCCGCCTTGCATCGTCTTTCAACGCCGCCCGAAACAGCGGTGACAGACCGCAACCCGTGGCGCATTGACTGCAAACGCGCAGAGCCATCATCGCAGCGGCCAAGGCGGTTTGAGTAAGGCGGGTGGACGTGGAATCATTTTATCTTCTGTTGCTGGTCGCAACTGTTCTCGTTCTCGTCGCCGCGTTTTCGAGCCTCATCGCCTTCCGCTTCGGCGCGCCTCTCCTCCTGCTTTTCCTGATGATCGGCCTTGCAGCCGGCGTGGACGGCCTCGGCATCCAATTCGCCAACAATCCGTTGGCCTATATGCTTGGCTCGCTGGTGCTTGCCGTCATCCTCTTCGATTCCGGTTTCGGCACGTCCATCCAGTCCTTCCGGCTTTCGGCCGCACCCGCCGTCACTCTCGCCACAGTCGGCGTCATCCTCACATCCGTTTTTTTTGCGGGCGCAGCGGCGCTTTTGCTTGGGCTTTCCTGGCTAGAAGGACTGCTGCTTGGCGCCATCGTCGCCTCCACCGATGCGGCGGCCGTATTCTTCCTGCTGCGCATCGGCGGCATCCACATACGCGATCAGGTTCGTTCGACGCTGGAAGTCGAATCCGGCACCAACGATCCAATGGCGATCTTCCTCACCATTGCCCTGGTTGAAATCATCGCCAAGGGTCAGGGATTGGCCGGCATCGACAGCGGCTTTCTGCTGCTTTTCATCGAGCAGATGGGGCTTGGCGTGATTTTCGGCCTGCTCGGCGGCGTCATGATCGCCACCGTCGTCAATCGGTTCGCCGCCGACCGCGGACTGGCTCCAATCTTCGTGCTCGCACTGGCGCTGCTGGTCTTCTCTTTCACCGGTACAATTGGCGGCAGCGGTTTTCTGGCGGTCTATGTGGCTGGCATCGTTGCCGGCAACCGCCGGATTTTCGCCAAGGAAACCATCCGCCGTTTCCATGAGGGGCTGACCTGGCTTGCACAGATCATCATGTTCCTGATGCTCGGCCTGCTCGCCACCCCGTCGCAATTTCCGGCAATCGCCATTCCGGCCGTGCTGCTCGCGCTTTTCCTCATCTTCGTCGCCCGCCCGCTTGCGGTCTGGCTGAGCCTCATGCCCTTCAATTATACCCAGCAGGAAACCTCCTTCGTGGCATGGGTCGGCCTGCGCGGCGCCGTCTCCATCCTGCTCGCCATCATGCCCATTCTCGGCGGGCTAGACGATGCGCAGATTTATTTCAACGCCGCCTTCATCATCGTGCTGGTGTCACTTCTCGTGCAAGGCTGGACCATCAAGCCCGTGGCGACACGGCTCGGACTGATCGTGCCGCCGCGCATGGGCGAGGTGGACAAGCTGGAGGTCGATCTTCCCGGCACGGCCAATCATGAACTGATCTCCTACCGGGTCGCGAAGGGCAGCGCCATCATGCAGGGCGAGCGCATTCCACGCTGGGCCATGCCTTCGCTGGTGGTGCGCGACGGCAAGTCGATCCGCTATCAATATGCCGGGCGGCTGCGGGAGAACGATCTCGTCTACCTCTTCATCGCACCGGGCTATTCCCGCCTGATCGATCGGCTGTTCGCCAGCGCCCTGCCGGTTGCCGATGACGACGCCGAGTTCTTCGGCACCTTCGCGATCTCACCCGCCCGCCCGGCGAAGGAACTGGACGCGGCCTATGGTCCCGGTTTGCTATCGGCCGCCGAACAGACGATGAGCGTTGCAGAATTGATCGAAGCACGCCTTGCCGGCAAGGCTGCTTACGCCGACCGCGTGCGCCTCGGCTCCATCGTTCTGATCGTTCGCACACTGGACGAACACGAGGCGATAACCGGGGTGGGCATCTCCCTCGAACCGGTAGAACCGGCCACCAGCCTGCCGATCTTCATCAGCTTTTCGGAAATCCTCAACCGTGTGCGCCATTATCTCGCAGAGAAGCGCCAGCCGCGCCCCGCCGGCTTGGAAGAAAGCACCCCGGCACCTGCCAATACAGTGAGAGAAAATGAGACCTGACCCGCTTGCGTCGGCATTCAGGCATAGTATGGTCCGTGCCGAACTCGCAACAAATCAGGATCGACCTATGCCCGCTTTCAAGACCCTCGACGACCTCAACGACATTGCCGGAAAGCGCGTTCTCGTCCGCGTTGATCTCAACGTGCCGGTCGCGGATGGCAAGGTGACGGACGCAACCCGTATCGAACGTGTTGCGCCGACCATTCTGGAGCTGTCCTCCAAGGGTGCGAAAGTCATCCTGCTCGCTCATTTCGGCCGTCCGAAGGGCGAACCGGTCGCCGACATGTCGCTCTCCCAGATCGTGCCCGCCGTCGAGGAAGTGCTGGATCACGCCGTTTCCTTCGCGACCGACTGCATCGGCGTACCGGCGGCGGACGCCGTCGCGAAACTGAACGACGGCGATATCCTGCTTCTGGAAAACACCCGCTTCCACAAGGGCGAAGAAAAGAACGATCCCACCTTCGTCGAGGCGCTGGCGGCCAACGGCGATGTCTATGTGAACGACGCTTTCTCCGCCGCCCACCGCGCCCACGCCTCCACCGAAGGACTTGCGCGCCACCTGCCCGCTTATGCCGGACGCACCATGCAGGCCGAGCTAGAGGCGCTGGAAAAGGGTCTTGGCCAGCCGGTCCGTCCGGTGGTCGCCATCGTCGGCGGCGCCAAGGTTTCGAGCAAGATCGATCTCTTGATGAACCTCGTCAAGAAAGTCGACGCCCTCGTCATCGGCGGCGGCATGGCCAACACCTTCCTCGCCGCACGCGGCACAAATGTTGGCAAATCACTCTGCGAGCATGATCTGGCCGAGACCGCAAAGCAGATCATGATCGAGGCGGCGACATCCGGCTGCGCCATCGTGCTGCCGGAAGATGGCGTGGTGGCTCGCGAATTCAAGGCTGGTGCGGCCAATGAAACCGTCGATATCAACGCCATTCCCGCCGATGCCATGGTTCTCGATGTCGGCCCGAAATCGGTTGAAAGCATCAAGGCCTGGATTTCCCGTGCGGAAACGCTGGTCTGGAACGGCCCGCTCGGCGCCTTTGAAATCGAGCCCTTTGATGCAGCGACTGTGGCTGCGGCAAAACATGCCGCCGAATGCACGAAGGCCGGCAAGCTCGTCTCCGTTGCAGGCGGTGGTGATACCGTCGCGGCGCTCAACCATGCCGGTGTTTCGGACGATTTTTCCTATGTATCCACGGCCGGCGGCGCCTTCCTCGAATGGATGGAAGGCAAGGAATTGCCGGGCGTTGCCATCCTCTCCGCCGCCAAGTAAACTTATCTAACTTGCCTGACACAAGGCCGGACAAGCCATGCTTGTCCGGCCTTGTTTTTTGGTAAGTGCACGCGGGAGGAAAAGTTTCAAACGATTGAAATGATTTCAATCGTTTCAATGAGTTAGCGTGCCATTTCCCTGCCCTGGAACTTCTGTTATCGGAAATTTATTGTGCCTTGGGAGAATAGCAAATGACCGAACGTCTCGAAGACATCGCAATCAAAATGGTCGCCGACGGCAAGGGCCTGCTCGCCGCCGACGAATCCACGGGAACGATCAAAAAGCGTTTCGACAGCATCAATCTGGAGTCGACCGAGACCGCCCGCCGCGATTATCGCGAAATGCTGTTCCGTTCCGACGACGCCATGAAGAAATACATCTCCGGCGTCATCCTCTATGAAGAGACCCTGTTCCAAAAGGCCGCCGACGGCACGCCTTTCGTGGATATCATCAAGGCGGCCGGCAGCCTGCCGGGCATCAAGGTGGATATTGGCGCCAAGCCTATGGCTTTCCACCCGCATGAATTCATCACCGAAGGCCTCGACGGTCTTTACGAGCGCCTGCGTAAATATCATGAAGCTGGCGCCCGCTTCGCCAAGTGGCGCGGCGTTATCACTATCGGTGAACAGCGTCCGAGCTGGGGCTCTATCAAGGCAAACTCCCAGTCGCTCGCCCGTTACGCCGCGCTCTGCCAGCAGGCGGACATCGTGCCAATCGTCGAGCCTGAAGTGCTGATGGACGGCGAGCCCGGCACGCATGACATCGACCGCTGTGCGGAAGTTACGCAATGGGTTTTGCAGACCGTGTTTGCGGATCTGTTCGACGCCCGCGTGAACCTTGAAGGCATGATCCTCAAGCCGAACATGATCATCGACGGCAAGAAGGCCCGCAAGGCTTCCGTCGAGGAAGTGGCGGAAAAGACCGTGAAGGTTCTGAAGGCCACCGTGCCCTCAGCCGTTCCGGGCATCGCCTTCCTCTCCGGCGGCCAGTCCTCCGAAGAGGCAACGGCGCATCTCTCCGCCATGAATGCCGGCTACGACCTACCCTGGTCGCTGACCTATTCCTACGGCCGCGCGCTTCAGGATACGGCCCTCAAGACCTGGGGCGGCAAGCAGGAAAACGTCGCCGCCGGCCAGCGCGCCTTCACGCACCGCGCCGCGATGAACAGCCTCGCCGCCAAGGGCAACTGGAAACAGGAACTCGAAAAGGCCGCCTGAGGCTGACAGAGAACATCAGATAAACAGCAGCCGCCCCAACGGGCGGCTGCTGCGTTTGATAAAGCAAGATCATCCGTACTCCGTCACACGGACCCAATCGTCTTTCATTTTACCTGACTGATAATTCTCAACCGTTTGATTGTGCATCGCTACCTGCGTGGAAGCATGTCCACCATGGGCAGCCTTATCCGCTGAAGCCGTGCGACCTGACGACTTTATGACCGTCATTGCCGCAATAGACAGCGGATGCGCTCCCCGGCTTCTCCAGCGCATAGCGCCAGACAATCCGGATCGCCCGGCACCATAAGCGCTTTCGTCTCGACGGGCTCTCGAAAAGCCCCGGAAATTGCTGCGTACTCGTTACCTCACAGATGAATTTCAATCAATTACAATACGATCCACTATGTGGACCTGTAAACATGCAATGAAAACCACGCAATACTGCATTTATACAGTTGATTTTGGCAATTTTCCTGTGTATCCCGAATGCACAGTTATTTAACGGTCCATATTGTGGAGGCAATATACCGCTAGTTTCAGGCTTTTGGAGGGGTCTCGCCGGTCTGGCAATGACAGATATATCCTGATGCGCAGGCCACGATTACGGCCTCGGCGTGGGTAAAATTCTCTTTGTCTGCCGCAGTCCGTTGCGAAGGTTGTTCTGTGGGAGAGGAGGCCCCGATAACCATGACCGCAAACGCGAATGACGACGTATTTGTACTCGATGGAGAGCTTTTGCATACCGGCCCGGTAACAGGCTCGTGGTTCATGCGACCCATTGAGGCCGTGGCGGCGGTGCTGCTGGCGGTGATGATCGGCCTGCTTCTGCTGGGCGTGGCGTCGCGTTATGCCCTGCATTTGCCAATCGTCTGGATCGATGAAACGGCGTCGTTGAGCTTCCTGTGGTTTGCCATGCTGGGTGCGGCAATTGCCATCGACCGCAGCGAACATCTGCGCCTGACGCTGTTTCTCAACATGTTTCCGCAGCGCATTCTGGGCTATGTCAATTCGCTCGCCCTCGTGCTGGTGGCGACATTTCTTGCGGCCATTATCAAGCCGGCGATAGAATATGCCATTGAGGAATGGGTCGTTACCTCGGCGGCGCTGAATATTCCAATGTCCTACCGCGCCGCGGCATTGCCGGTTGGCTGCTGTCTTATGCTGCTGCTGGTTCTCAACAACCTCTTCCGCAGGGAAAATCTGCGGGACATCGTCGCAGCCATTGTCACCGTCGCGGTCGCCTCCGGCCTGCTCTATCTGGCATCGCCGACGCTCGAAACTTTCGGCAATTTCAATCTGGCGATCTTCCTCGGCCTGTTCGTGGCGTTGTTTCTCGTGCTGGGCGTACCGATCGCCTTCTGTTTCGGCCTTGGAACCCTCGCCTACCTGACCTCTACCACCTGGGTTCCGACCATCGTGATGATCGGGCGCATCGACGAAGGCATGTCGGGCATCATCCTATTGTCGGTTCCTGTTTTTGTGCTGCTGGGCTGCGTGCTCGACGCCACCGGCATGGGCAAGGCGATTGTGGAGCTGCTATCCTCGATGTTCGGCCACATTCGCGCGGGCATGTCCTATGTGCTGCTCGGCTCGCTGTTTCTGGTCTCGGGCATTTCCGGCTCCAAGGTTTCGGATATGGCGACGGTTGCACCGGCGTTGTTTCCCGAAATGAAGCGTCGCGGTCACAAGCCCAAGGAAATGATTGCGCTTCTGGCCACCGGCGCCGCTATGGCCGATACGGTTCCGCCCTCCATCGTGCTGATCGTTCTCGGTTCGGCCGCTGGCGTGTCGATTGCAGGCCTCTTCACCTCCGGCTTCATGATCGCCATGGTGCTGCTTCTGGTGCTGGCCGTTCTGGCCCGCTGGAAGGCGCGCCATGAAAACATGGAAGGCGCAAAACGCACCCCATGGCCACTGGTGGGCAAGGCGGCCCTGATTGCCGCCCCGGCGCTGGTTTTGCCCTTCCTCATCCGCAGTCTGGTCGGCGGCGGCGTGGCGACGGCAACCGAGGTTTCCACCATCGCCGTACTCTATGCCTTGATCATCGGCGCAGTGCTTTACGGCGGCATCAGCTTCAAAAAGCTCTATTCGATGCTGGTGGAGACGGCAGCCCTCTCCGGCGCGATCCTGCTGATCCTCGGCTGCGCCTCGGCGATGGCCTGGGGGCTGACGCAGAGCGGCTTTGCCTTCCAGCTGACCGCGATGATCACCGATTTGCCGGGCGGCTGGATGACCTATATGGTCGTGTCGATCCTGATTTTCATGATCCTCGGTTGCGTGCTGGAAGGCCTGCCGGCAATCGTATTGCTTGCACCGATCATGTTCCCCATCGCCCGCACACTCGGCATCAACGACATCCATTATTCGATGGTCGTGGTGGTCGCCATGAATATCGGCCTGATGGCGCCGCCCATCGGCATCGGTTTCTACATCGCCTGCAAGATTGGCAACGTCTCGCCTGATGAGGCCATGGGCGCCATCTGGCCCTATCTTGCAGCCATGGTCATCGGTCTGCTGCTGATTGCAGCAATTCCGGGCTTCTCGACAATTCTGCTCTGAGACCGTGGCGGGTCCATCCGCCACGCCGATGAATGACATATGCTTTTATTTTGGGAGGAGAAAGCAATGAATATCAACAGACGTACCGTGTTGGCCGGCGCCGGTTCCGCCGTTCTTGCCACCGCTTTTGTGTCGCGCGCCCGCGCTGCGCAATTCAATTATAAATATGCCAACAACCTGCCTGCCGCGCACCCCATGAACATCCGCGCCAAGGAGGCGGCTGACCGTATCGCCAAGGAAACCGACGGCCAGGTGAATATCAACATCTTCCCCAGCAGCCAGTTGGGCGCTGATACCGATGTGTTGAGCCAGGTACGTTCGGGCGGTGTTGAATTCTTTACGCTTTCGCCTCTGATCCTCTCGACGCTGGTGCCGAATGCATCCATCAGCGGCATCGGCTTCGCCTTCCCGAACTACGATTCGGTATGGGCGGCCATGGATGGCGATCTCGGCAAATATGTGCGCGGCGAAATCGCCAAGCAGAACCTCGTTGCCATGGACACGATCTGGGATAACGGTTTCCGCCAGATCACCAGCGCTTCGAAGCCCATCGCCACGCCGGCCGATCTCGAAAGCTTCAAGATTCGCGTGCCGGTCAGCCCGCTCTGGACCTCGATGTTCAAGGCGTTCAAATCTGCCCCTGCCTCGATCAATTTCGCTGAAGTCTACACCGCCTTGCAGACCGGCGTTGTCGATGGCCAGGAAAACCCGCTGGCGATCATTTCTACCGCCAAGCTGTTCGAAGTGCAGAAATTCTGCTCGGTCACGAACCATATGTGGGACGGCTTCTGGTTCCTGGCAAACAAGCGCGCCTGGGAGCGCCTGCCGGATGACCTGCGCGCCATCGTTGCCAAAAACCTCAATCAGGCCGGCAAGGACGAGCGGGCCGATGTGGCGAAACTCAACGCCTCGGTGAAGGAAGACCTGATTGCCAAGGGCATGACCTTCAACGACACGGACGCCTCACTCTTCCGTGCAACCCTCAAGGAAGCCGGTTTCTATTCCGAATGGAAGGGCAAATATGGCGATGAAGCCTGGGCCATTCTCGAAAAGGCCGTTGGCGCCAGCCTGACCTGATCGGTCCGCTGAATAACTGGCCCCGCGTCAGGCGGGGCCGACCCGACTATTTCTGACGATTGTAATGGAGACTGTTTTGACAGGTCGCCTGACGGGAAAACGCGCCATTGTTTTTGGCGCAGGATCATCTGGTCCGGGTTTCGGCAATGGCAAGGCCGCGGCCATGCAATTTGCCCGCGAAGGCGCGCGTGTGGCCTGTGTCGACCTCTCCGTTGACGCGGCCGAGGAAACCGCACAGATCATTCGAGGCGAAGGTTTCGAGGCGATTGCGATTGCTGCCGATGTGACGAAGCTCGATTCCGTATCGGCCACGGTTGCTCGGACCTGCGAGGTCTTCGGCGGCATCGATATCCTGCACAATAATGTCGGCGTGACCCATATGGGCGGCCCGGTCGAGCTGGATGAGGAACGCTTTCGAGCCTCGGTCGATCTCAATATCGGCTCCGTTTATCGCACCGCCAAGGCCGTACTGCCGGTAATGCTGGCGCAAGGCGGCGGGGCCATCGTCAACATCTCCTCGCTCGCCTCCATTCGCTGGACCGGCTATCCCTATTTTGCCTATTACGCCATGAAAGCCGCCGTAAACCAGGCGACCGTGGCGCTGGCCATGCAATATGCCCGCCAAGGCATTCGCGCCAATTGCGTTCTGCCCGGAATGATCGATACGCCGCTGATCTACAAGCAGATCAGCAATCAATATGCCTCCGTCGAAGATATGGTGGCGGCGCGCAATGCCGCGGTCCCGGTCGGACGCATGGGCGATGCCTTCGATATCGCCCGCGCGGCAGTCTTTCTGGCATCCGATGAAGCCAAGTTCATCACCGGCGTCTGCCTGCCGGTCGATGGCGGGCAAAGCTGTGCGGTGGGAGCGTTCTCCTGATATGGCCACGATGGTTCCCACAGAAAGCGACCTGACAGGCGCGCGCGCGGTAGACCGGGCGCTGGGACTTCTATCGATGGTGGGGCGTCATGCCGAACGCGGTGTGGCGCTTTCGGTCATCGTTACCGAAAGCGGGCTGAACAAGCCCACGGCCCGCCGCCTGCTGCTGGCGCTGATCCGCGCAGGCCTGGTGGAGCAGGATGAGGAAACGCGGCGTTATTATCTGGGCGAGGAAGCCTATGTGCTGGGCAGCCTGTCATCGCGCCGTTTCGGCTTGCTGCAGATGGCCCAGGACAGTCTGACGCGCATTTCCCGCCGCACTGAGGATTCGAGCTTCCTTTCCGTGCGCCGCGACACGTTTGCACTGTGCCTTTATCGCGAAGAAGGCACCTGGCCGGTGCGCACCCACGCGCTTCAGGCCGGTTTCGAGCACCCCTTGGGCATAGGCGCGGGATCGCTCGCCATGCTGGCGGCGCTGCCCGACGCCGAGGTGGAAAGCGTCATTGCCGCCAATAGCGGGCTGATCGCCGCGAACTATCCCGGCATCACGCTTGACGGACTGCGCCGCGACGTCGAATTGACGAGAACCAATGGTTATTCGCTCAATCCGGGTCTGATCCTCTCGAATTCCTGGGGTATCGGCGTTGCCATCCGAACCCCGGATGGCGCGGTGGCGGGGGCGTTGAGCATTGCCGCCGTCGACAGCCGCATGCGGCCGGAGCGTCAGCCGGAACTGGCGGCAGTGCTGCGCGAGGAAGTAACCCGCATCGAGACACGCATTGCGGAAATGATGGCCAGCCGCGCCCGCACACGCGGCGAAGGCGACGCGAAACGGCAAACAAGGAGAACGAGCAAATGAGCAAAGCACAGATCGTCGGCTGGGCGCACTCGCCTTTCGGCAAATCGGCCCTTGAAAATACCGAGCAACTGATGGCTTCGGTCGTGGCGCCGGCCATAGACCATGCCGGCGTCGATGTCGGCGATATAGACGGCATTTTCGTCGGCGTGATGAATAACGGTTTCTCGAAGCAGGATTTTCAAGGCGCGCTGGTGGCCATGGGCGATGAGCGCCTCGCCTATACGCCCGCCGTGCGTTTCGAGAACGCCTGCTCGACGGGATCGGCCGCCCTTTACAGCGCCATGGATTTCATCGAGGCGGGACGCGGGCGCATCGCGCTCGTTGTCGGTGCCGAAAAAATGACGGCGCTGCCAACCGCCGAGGTGGGTGAAATCCTTCTATCCGCCTGCTACCGTGCTGAGGAAGCCGATATTTCCGGCGGCTTTGCCGGCCAGTTCGGACGTATCGCTGAGGCCTATTTCCAGCGCTATGGTAATCGTTCCGAAGAACTGGCGATGATCGCCGCCAAGAACCATGCCAATGGCGCGGTCAATCCCTATGCCCATATGCGCAAGGATTTCGGCTTCGATTTCTGCAACATGGTATCGGATAAGAACCCCTATGTCGCAGGCCCCCTGCGCCGCACCGACTGCTCGCTGATCTCCGACGGCGCTGCCGCCATCATTCTGGCCGATGAGGAAACCGCAGCGACACTCAACCGCGCCATCGGTTTCAGGGGCCGCAAGCATGTCAATGACATTCTGGCGCTGAGCCGCCGCGATCCGCTGGCCTTCGAGGGCGCACGCCGCGCCTGGGCAGGTTCGCTGGAACTCGCCGGGGCGACGCTCAACGACCTCTCCTTCGTCGAAACCCATGATTGTTTCACCATTGCCGAACTCATCGAATATGAGGCGATGGGGCTGGCGAAGCCCGGCGAAGGCCATCGGGTGGTGCGCGAAGGCACAGCCCTGAAAACCGGGCGTCTGCCGATCAACCCCTCCGGCGGGCTGAAATCCAAGGGGCATCCGGTCGGGGCGACCGGCGTTTCCATGCATGTCATGGCGGCGATGCAATTGATGGGCGAAGCGGGCGACATGCAGATCCCCGGCGCCTCGCTCGCCGGTGTTTTCAACATGGGAGGGACTGCGGTTGCCAACTATGTCTCGATCATGGAGCGCGTGAAATGACGATACATCCTCCGGGCGGGGTTGCGCCTTCGACCACGCGGGTCATGAACCTCTCGCATTTCCTGACCCAGGCTGCGCTCCGCAACCCTGCCGACATCGGCTTCGTATGGGGTGACAAGAGCTGGACATGGGCTGAAATGGACGCCCGCGTCGATGCGATGGCGATGGCGCTGATGATCGAATTCGGCGTCAGGAAAGGCGACCGCATTCTGGTGCAGTCTTCCAACAACAACCAGATGTTCGAATCCATGTTCGCCTGCTTTCGCGTGGGCGCGGTTTGGGTGCCGACCAATTATCGCCAGTCGCCCGACGAGGTCGCCTATCTGGCGAAAGCCAGCGGCGCACGCGGCATGATCTGCGCCAGCGCTTTTCCCGAGCATGCAAGGGCCAGCCGTGAGACGACCGCGATCGATTTCACCATCGCCATTGGCACGGCCGAATTCGGCGAGGACTACGATACTATCGTGGCCCGCCATCTGGGTCAGAAAGTGAAAAGCGAGGCGGTGGATCGGGACGATCCCTGCTGGTTCTTCTTCACCTCCGGCACGACGGGCCGGCCCAAGGCTGCGGTGCTGACCCATGGCCAGATGGCCTTTGTCATCACCAACCATCTCTGCGATCTGATGCCCGGCACCGGACCGGGCGACGCTTCCATCGTCGTTGCGCCGCTTTCGCACGGCGCGGGCATTCACCAGCTGGTGCAGGTGGCGCATGGGGCAAAAACGGTGCTTCCGGCCGCGGAAAAGCTCGATGTGCCCGCGGTGTGGGCGCTGATCGAGAAATGGCGCGTAACCAATGCCTTCACCGTGCCGACCATTCTGAAAATGCTGATCGAAGACCCTTCCGTGGATCGTTTCGATCATTCCTCGCTGCGCTACGTTATCTATGCCGGCGCGCCCATGTATCGTGCCGATCAGAAACGGGCGCTCGCCAAGCTCGGCCCGGTGCTGGTGCAATATTTCGGCCTCGGCGAAGTGACCGGCAACATCACCGTGCTGCCGCCTTCCTTCCACACCGCCGAAGACGGCCCTGATGCGCGGATCGGCACCTGCGGTTTTGATCGCACCGGCATGGAAGTGCAAATCCAGAACGATGCGGGCGAGGAGCTTCAGGCCGGTGAAACCGGCGAAATCTGCGTGATCGGTCCCGCTGTTTTCGCGGGTTATTACGATAATCCCGACGCCAATGCCAAAGCGTTCCGCAACGGCTGGTTCCGCACCGGCGATCTTGGCCACCGCGATGAGAACGGTTTCGTATACATCACCGGCCGCGCCTCCGACATGTATATTTCCGGCGGCTCGAACATCTATCCGCGTGAGATCGAGGAGAAAATCCTCATGCACCCAGATATCAGCGAAACAGCGGTTCTGGGCGTGCCGGATGCGGTGTGGGGCGAGGTCGGCGTCGCCGTCTGCGTGGCGCGGGAGGGCGCGGATATCGCCGGCATCGACCTGAAAGCCTATCTCGACGGCAAGATGGCCCGTTACAAGCTGCCGAAAGCCATTGTGTTCTGGGATGCCATGCCAAAATCCGCCTATGGCAAGATCACCAAGAAGATGATCCGCGAGGAGCTGGAAAAGCGCGGCCAGATGCCGGTTTTCGAGGAAAAACTGACCGGCTGAAGGCCGCAACGTATAACCGGGAGGAGACGGTATGACACAGCAGACGAGAGAGATGAAAGGCGCTGTCGCCATCACCGGCGGCGCATCGGGTATCGGCTTTTCCACGGCGCAGCTGTTGATGGCGCGCGGCTGGCAGCCATGGCTACTGGATCTCAAGCGTGAGGCGCTGGATGCCGCTTGCGGAAAACTCGGGATCGATGCCTCGCGCGGCATCGTCTGCAACGTGGCGGATGAGACGTCTATAGAGGAAGCTTTCACCGCCTTGACGGCAGGCGGCGCGGATCATGCCGTTGATCTGGTGGCCGTCGTCAACAGCGCCGGCATCGGCATCGACAAGCTTTCGGTCGATACCAGCGTGGAAGAATTCCGTCGTATCGTTGACGTTAATCTCGTCGGCAGCTTCGCCGTGGCCCGCACCGCCGCGCGTTACTGGCTGGACCGCGCAATTTCCGGTTCGATCGTCAATATCAGCTCGGTCTCCGGCATGTGCGGCAATCGCGGCCGCAGCGCTTATGGCGCTTCAAAAGGCGGCGTCAATCTTCTGACGATGGTTATGGCGAACGAGCTGGGGCAATCAGGCATTCGCGTCAACGCGATTGCGCCCGGCCCTGTCGATACCCCCCTCACCCAGGCGGTTCATACGGAGAATGTTCGCAGCCAGTGGCACAGCCGCGTTCCCATGCACCGCTATGGCAGGACGGACGAGATCGCCTCTGCCGTGGCTTTCCTTGTGTCGGACGACGCGAGCTACATCAACGGTCAGGTGCTGGCCGTAGACGGTGGCTTCATTACCGCAGGGCTTGCAGTATGACGACAATGCCCCCGGAGGGGCTTCCGCGCAGTATCGTCCATCCGGGACCGCCAACACCCGAACGCTTCCGCGTCGTCGTCTGCCACGCCCATCCGGTCAGGCTGAATGCCAAAACCGGTGTCTGCGTCAACGAGGCGATTGCAGAAGCCTTTGTCGAACAGGGTTTCGATGGCGGTTATGTCAGACTGAAAAATGTGCCGATGAAGCGGTTGCACTATGTCATGCCCGCGGCCGCCCCCGATGAGGCCCATGCCGCTTGGTATAGCGAGACATTCTCCATGCCGGGAGGCACGATCATCGATGCCGGCCTGCATATGGGGCGACGCGACGGTCAGCCGTTCCTGCACTGCCATGGTTCGTGGAAAAGCGCCGAAGGCGTTCTATCCATGGGACACTTGCTGCCTTTGGAGTCCGAATTTGCCGGGAAAACACCGCTCGAGGCGCTGGCGCTGGATGGCGCGATCCTGGACGTGCAGAAGGATGAGGAAACCAACTTCCCCCTCTTCACGCCCATCCCGCAGCCGCGCAACCGGAAAGATGCAGGGCTCCGGGCGCTGTTGTGCACCGTGCGGCCCAATACCGATATCTGCACAGCGCTTGAAGCCGCCTGCAAACAATTCGACCTGCGGGAGGCCGAGATCAATGGTATCGGCAGCCTGATTGGTGCGGATTATGAAGACGGAACAAGTCTCACCGCCTATGCCAGCGAAATCCTCATCCGCAATGGCCGCATCCACCCCTCCGCCACGGGTGGCGAACGGGCAATGCTGGATATTGCGATGGTCGATCTTACCACGCAGATCAGCGGCGGGCGGCTGGTGCGCGGCAAGAACCCGGTCTGCGTCACTTTCGAACTGCTTCTGACCGAAACACAGGGGGCGGCCGCATGAGTTGCGCCGTGCAACTCCACCGCCCGCCTTACCGTACCTCACGCCGCCTGCGGTTTCTCCACAGGCAACCATTCTTCCAGCGTCACCTCGAAGGTCATGCATACGGGATTGGCGCCGGCAATGAAGGGACCGCCGTAAACCGCGCCATCGGTATCGGCGACAACGCCGGTCAGCGCGGCGCGCAGCGAACCATCTGGCTGGGCGCGCACCTCGCCGGCAATCGAAACGATCTCAACGGCAGGACCGTTTATCTGCAAAAACGCGCCGCTGCGGGTGCCGAGGCACGCATCCACCAGACTGCCCAGCGCGCCACGCACGAAGGCGTTGCGGAAACCTTCGGCCAGACACAGTTTCTCCACGCCGAGCACGAGATCTTCATTGGGTGCGATGCGGGCATAGGCCACACGGCCCATGGAGCCGGATTCGACAGTGTTATGCGTGTTCATCGGCGTGCTCCGCGCGGTTCCTGGGTTGAAGAAGGGGAATATTGGTTTCGGGATCGAAGGACTGCTGCAGCACGAAACTGTCGAGCGAAGTCACAAGTGCGGAAATGCCGCCTTCTCCGACGATACAGGATTCCGTCAGCAAATGGCCGCCTTTGACCACACCCGCCGCAGTCCGCATGGCGGCATGACAATGCACGATCGGCTCGCCCTTCATGCTCCGCCCCAGCGTGGCATTGCCGAAAACCAGCCAGGCCGCCCCCGCGTCGATGGGTTTCGTATAGGCGATGACCGCCCTGCCGGAAGGATCGGGTGGGGCCACGCAATAGGACAGGATGTCGAAATAACCGCCAAGAATGGTCAAAGAGGCATTTTCGATGCCGTTTGCGGCCAAAGACCGCACGATGCCATCGTAAAGGCTGCACCCCGGCGCGATGAACAGCCGCATATGGCGCGCAGACGGCGAGCGCAGGCTGTTGATGCGCACCGGCGAAGAAATACCGGGATGTATCAGCGTTCTCGGCCTTGGAAAATGCTGTTGCCGTGTGGGTGCCATGCCTGCTCCTCCCTGCTGCCTGTACCTTGCAGTACGGTACTCAAAGACGAGCCAAAGGTGCTTTCGAATGGCGCCGCCAAAGCGCCCTTCGGAAAACACTTCTTTCGCGAGCGACCCCACGGACGGCAGATTTTTTTGCGATATATTTCAGGGAGGCCGGCATGACGAAGCCGCTGGACAGAATTGACCGCAAAATATTGCGGGCCCTGCTGGAGAACGGCAGGCTGAGCAATACGGAGCTATCGGAAAAGGTGGGGCTGTCGCCCAGCCCTTGCTGGCAGCGCGTCAAGCGGCTGGAAGACGAAGGGGTCATTCGCGGCTATACCGCCATTCTCGATCAGGCCCATCTGGGGCTGACCGAAACGGTGATCATCGAGATCATGCTGGACCGCCACGACGATGAGGTTCTGGAACGTTTCGGTGAAGCCATGGCCGCTCTTCCCGAAGTCTTGGAAGCCTATCTGACAACCGGCGAATATGATTATCTCATCAAGGTGGCGGTGGCGGGAACCGCGGGCTACGAGCAGTTTCTGCGCCGCAAGCTTTACAAGATCGAGGGTGTGCGCCACTCCCGCTCCTGTTTCGCGCTTAAATGCCTCAAGCACACATTGTCAGTCGTCCCCGATTCCGGGCCTCCGTCTGCCTGAACGGGTCTGGACAGATACGGGAATGGCGCGGTGGAGATATTCGCACTTTGCCAGCCTTTGAAACCATTCCGACAGGCGGCTTTTGCGTTACGGGCGCAGAAGCAGCGTCACCGACCAGATGACAAAGGCGGCAACCGCGATCTTCCAGCAATCGCCTCTTTTTTTCAGGCCGGGCAGACCGAGCGGCCGGATGATCTGGACCACCATGGCCAGCAGTAAAAAAAGGCCGATCGCCTTCGTCATTTATTGAGCCTTTTCTTTATTTCTGCATCGTCACAGGCTGGACATTTTTACCGTTCACCAGAAGAGTGCAACTCATTCGGGTAACGCCCGTCCTATGACCTGTCCGACCGTCCGTCCGAACGCATGAGAGTGTTTTCATGAGCAGAAATCTTCTACCCGTATTCGCTCTTTTATCCAGCACTCTGTTTCTTTTTCTCGGCAATGGCCTTCAGGGCCTCGTGCTGCCGGTGCGTGGTTCAGCGGAAGGTTATTCCAATGAAATTCTTGGCTTTCTAGGCACCTCCTGGGCGGCGGGGTTCGTCGTTGGCTGCTTTGTCGCGCCCGCCATCGTGCGCCGCGCTGGCCATGTGCGGGCTTTCGGGTCCTTCGTGGCGCTGGTGTGCCTGACGGTGCTGATGACCGGCCTTATCATCGACGACACCTCATGGATCGCGCTGCGCGCGCTGACCGGTTTCTGCACGGCCGGAACCTCGATGATCATCGAAAGCTGGCTGAACGAGCGCGCCACCAATGAAAGTCGTGGCATGATCTTCTCGCTTTATATCGCCATCACGCTGCTCGGTGTCGTGGCGGGGCAGATGATCGTGCCGATGGGCGATATCAGCAATACCTCGCTGTTCATGATCTGCGGCATCATTTATTGCATCGCCATTCTGCCGGCCACGCTTTCGAAAGCTGCGAGCCCACAGCCGTTGCAGAAGGTGAAGCTGGACCTGCCGGCCCTTTACCGCAACTCACCGGTCTCTTTCGTCGGCATCCTGATGATCGGCATTGCCAACGGCGCTTACGGTACGCTCGGCGCCGTCTTCGGTGCGCGGGCAGGGCTGGATCCGACCATGATCGCGATCATGGTGTCCGTCACGATTTTCGTGGGTGCGCTGGCGCAATTTCCCGCAGGCCGGCTTTCAGACCGGATAGACCGCCGCTACGTGCTGGCCGGGCTGGCCGGGGTTGGCGCTGTCGCGGGCCTGGCCGTCGCGGCCGTGCAGCCGCATGATGTCTATGTGCTCATCCCCATGATCGCCATTTACGGTGCCGCCGCCAACGCGCTTTATCCCATCGCCGTGGCCCATGCCAACGACTTCGCCGCATCGGAAGACTTCGTCAAGGTTTCCGGTGGCCTGCTTCTGCTTTACGGCATCGGCACCATCATCGGCCCGACGTTCGGCGGCGCGATCATGACCTATTCCGGCCCCTATGCGCTGTTCTTGGTGACGGCTGTGGCGCATCTGCTCATCACCGCCTACGCCATCATCAGAAGCCGCCGGCGCGCTGCGCTTTCAACCGAGGAAAAAGACAATTTCTCGACGATGATGCCAACAACACCCTCACCGCTCGTGACGCCGGAAAGTATTGCGCTTGACCCGCGCGCGCCGCAATATCCAGACGACGATGGCGATTATGTGGAAAAAGGAGCAGGTATATGAGCCTCTTTGACGATGACCGTCCTCAAAAACCGGCAGCGCATGAGATTGGCGGCGATCTCAGCCTTCTTTCGGTGGACGAGTTGAGCAGCCGTATCGATCTTCTGCAAGCCGAAATCATCCGACTCGAAGAGGAGAGGACACGGAAATCCGCCGGAAGACAGGCAGCGGAAAATCTCTTCCGATCCTGATGCGCGCTTCAGAATAGACACGCGACTGCACTTCCGCCACCGTAAGATAAGGCTCCGCCAGTATCCGAACATGAATATTACGGGGCAGTCTTTCGTTTACCATTAACCAAAAATTAAGCTTTCTGAGAGATTACTATACATGTCCAGTTCTTCTGGACCTCAGGCATCTTCTCCATACGGCGAATTGGTCTGATTTTTCTCCCTGTTTTACCTTGAGAGCCGCTTTCGCGGCTCTTTTTTTGCCCGTCGCCGCAATTCGTAAAACTGTGGGTATTAACCCTTCTTTAATAATTGCCTTGCGCATTTCAGGTAAAGATACCATCCTGAAAACACTAAAGGCCGGAACAAAATATCCGGATCGTCGTTGCCTGACAGTGTGGTGCGTGAGCAGGGATTTAAAGAAATGTCGGAACAGGTTTTAAATACCATAAGCTTTGCGGGTCGCGCGGCTGCTTCCAACCAGTTCAAGGCCCTCTATACCGAAGGCATGACCTTGGTTGAGGAAACGGCGAGCTATCTCGATGGCGCTGGCCGCACAGCCTCCAAGGTTCTGCCGCGCATGGCGTCCGTGCTTTACGCGGCGGAGTCGATGCGCCTCACCACCCGCCTGATGCAGATGGCATCCTGGCTGCTGCTGCAGCGGGCCGTGAACAATGGCGAAATGACCCGTGATCAGGTTCTGAGCGAAAAGAACAAGGTACGACTCGACAGCTTCAACGTCGACCGTAACGCGCCAGGCTGGAACGACCTGCCAGAATCCTTCCGCGATCTCATCGAGCGCTCGCTGCGTCTCCAGAACCGCATCGCCCTGCTCGACCGCGAAATCTATCGCCCGTCCGAAGCTGCCAAGGTGCCGGACAATGAAAACAGCGTGCAGGCGCAGCTCAACCTCCTGCGCACGGCTTTCTCGATCAACTGAGAAAAGACGACCCTTATCCGGACAATTTGAAAAGCAGGCTCACCGGCCTGCTTTTTTCTTTTGCGTGCTACGCGAGCGCCATCGCCGAAAAATGGCAACAAAAAGCCCGGCAAAACCGGGCTTTTTTTAAACGATCCGTCCGCAAGAGGATCAGAGGCCGAGGCCGCCGAAACGCTTGTTGAACTTGGAAACGCGGCCACCGCGGTCCATAAGCTGCTGGTTGCCGCCCGTCCATGCCGGATGGGACTTGGGGTCGATTTCAAGGTTCATGACAGCGCCTTCCGAACCCCAGGTGGAGCGGGTTTCGTATTCGGTGCCATCGGTCATGACCACCTTGATCGTGTGATAATCGGGATGGATATCAGCCTTCATGACAATCTTCCTGGTTAAGTGACGTGCGGTCCATTTGCCGCAATTGCGTCAACTGAGCCATTTCAATAAATGAAGCCATAGACCAGATGGGCTATGGCTTCCCAATTCGATGCGGAGCCTATACATGAAGGTCGCCCAGATAACAAGAGCCTGCTATCCCCTTGTGAAAGGAGATAGCCAAAGGGGCGAGAATTTTGCCGTACACCGGAAATTCACCCGTAAAAGGCCCAAAAACAGCAGGGAACGAGGAGCATAGAGAACGTGGCAGACATTGACGAGCAGAAAGCGGCGAAACAGAAAAGCCTGAAGCCGCTTCTTGGCCTGTTTCCCTATCTCCGGCGTTACCGCGGCCTGATGGCGGCCGCCCTTTTCGCTCTCGTGCTTTCTTCCGCCACGACACTCGCCCTGCCGCTTGCCGTTCGCCGTATCATCGATCACGGATTCCAGACGCCGGATGGCGGCATGATCAACAGCTATTTCGCCATGCTTCTGGCGATTGCCGTTGTCCTCGCTCTCGCCAGCGCCATGCGTTATTATTACGTCATGACCATCGGCGAAAGGGTCGTCGCCGATCTGCGCCGCGATGTCTTTGCCCACCTTACCACGCTGTCACAGCAGTTTTTCGACAGCAATCGATCCGGCGAACTGACCTCGCGGCTGACCGCCGATACCGTGCAGATTCGCTCGGCTTTTGGCTCGTCCGCCTCGGTGGCGCTGCGCAACATCATCATGTGCTGCGGTGCTGTGGCGATGATGATCTATACCAGCCCCGGCCTTTCCGGCCTTGCGCTGCTTGCCATTCCCTTCATTGTTTTTCCGCTGATCGCCTTCGGGCGCTCGGTTCGCGCCCGCTCCCGAACCACGCAGGACACATTGGCCAATTCCGCCGCCTATGCCTCCGAGACGATCGCGGCGAGCCGCACCGTGCAGTCCTTTAATGCCGAGGTGCTGGCAAATGCCCGTTATGGCGCTTCCGTGGAAGCCGCCTATCAGGGCGCGCGCGCCGCCATCGGCGCACGCTCCATCCTCACCGCCGTCGCCATCGCGCTCGTCTTCGGCAGCGTTGTCGGCATTCTCTGGTATGGCGCCCAAAGCGTCCTGTCGGGCACTATGACGGCCGGTACGCTCGGCCAGTTCGTGCTTTATTCGGTCATCGCGGCAAGCGGACTCGGTCAGCTCTCGGAAGTCTGGGGTGAACTGGCGCAGGCGGGTGGTGCTGCCGAACGGCTTTCCGAACTGCTGAACGAGCGCTCACCCGTCGCGGAACCCACCTCGCCCGTCGCCATGCCGCAACCGCCGCGCGGTGAAGCCGAATTCGAGAATGTCGATTTCGTCTATCCGCTCGCGACAGGACGGCCGATCGTTTCCGGCCTCTCCTTCAAGGTCAGCGCCGGCGAAACCCTCGCCATCGTCGGGCCTTCCGGCGCCGGCAAGAGCACGGTCTTTTCGCTGCTGATGCGCTTTTACGATCCGCAGCATGGCCGCATCACCGTCGATGGCGCGGATATTCGCGATGTCAGCCTTGCCGATCTACGCGCACGCCTATCCATCGTTCCTCAGGATGTAGCGATATTCGCCTCCTCCATCCACGATAACATTGCCTTCGGCCGGCCGGATGCGACACGCGAGGAGGTGCGCGCCGCCGCCATCGCCGCGCAGGCCGACAGCTTCATCGAACGTCTCGCCAACGGGTATGATACGCAGGTGGGCGAGCGCGGCGTGACGCTATCCGGCGGCCAGCGCCAGCGCATCGCCATTGCCCGCGCCATCCTGCGCAACGCCCCGATCCTGCTTCTCGACGAAGCCACCTCAGCGCTGGATGCGGAAAGCGAAACGCTGGTGCAGAAGGCCCTCGATGAGCTGATGAAAACCCGCACCACCATCGTCATCGCTCATCGTCTCGCCACCGTGCTGAAGGCCGACCGTATTCTGGTGATGGATGAAGGCCGCATCATCGAAGAAGGCACGCATCAGAGCCTCATTCGCCAGGATGGCCTCTATGCGCGGCTTGCCCGACTGCAATTCCAGACCGGGCCGGACGAATTGCGCGCAAAAGCGTGAACTAACCCAGTACCTTGCGTCCCGCAACGCGGCCTGAAAACAGGCAGCCACCAAGGAATGTGCCCTCCAGCGCATTATAACCATGCATGCCACCGCCGCCGAAACCGGCAACCTCACCGGCGGCATAAAGGCCGGGCACCGCCTCACCCGCGGCGTCCAGTACCCGCGCTTCAAGGTCCGTATGAAGACCGCCGAGCGTCTTGCGCGTCAGCACATGCAACCTTACCGCAATTAGCGGCCCCATTGCCGGATCGAGCAGCCGGTGCGGTTTTGCCGTCCGCATCAGCCGGTCGCCGAGATAACGACGCGCGCCGTGGATGGCCGTTACCTGCGCATCCTTGCTGAAACCGTTTTCTACTTCGCGGTCGCGTGCCTCTATCTGCCGGCGGATATGCTCTATATGCAGCCGGTCGTCGCCGTTGATGGCGTTCATCGCCGTCACGAGTTCTTCGAGCGTATCCCGAACGACGAAATCTTCGCCGCGCTCCATGAAGGCCCGCACCGGTCCCGGCGGTTCCTTGCCCAGCCGTTTGAGCAGCAACCTTATATCCTTGCCGGTCAGATCCGGATTCTGTTCCGAGCCTGAAAGCGCGAATTCTTTCTTGATAATCGCCTTGGTCAGAATGAACCAACTATGGCCGCTGCCGCGTTCGCCCAGCATTTTTAGCGTGCCGAGCGTATCGAAACCCGGCATGGCGGGGGCGGTGAGACGGTTTCCATCCGCATCGCACCAGAAGGACGAGGGACCGGGCAGGATGCGGATACCGTGATCCGGCCAGATCGGATCGTGGTTCTTCACGCCCTCGGTATAATGCCACATGCGGTCACGATTGATGACGGCTCCGCCGGCCGTTTCCGTAATGGCGATCATGCGGCCATCCACATGCGCGGGAACACCGCAGACCATGCTCGCGGGAGGCTGGCCCAGCCGTTCCACCGGCCAGTTGCGCCGCACCAGTTCCTGATTGCCGCCGATGCCGCCGGAACTGACGATGACCGCCGCAGCGGAGAGGGTAAAATCGCCCTGCTGTTCCCGACTGCTCTCCTGCCCGCGTTGTACCGGGTCGGACGCTAGAATCGCACCCGAAACGCCGGTCACCCGGCGGTCTGCGATCTCCAGACGATCAACCCGGTGGCGAAAGCGGAAAGTCAGCCGGCCGGTTTCTGCCATGGCCTTCGCCTTTTCGATGAAGGGTGCAAGTACGCCCGGACCCGTGCCCCATGTGACATGGAAACGCGGAACGGAATTGCCGTGGCCGTGGGCGAGGCTCCCGCCGCGCTCGGCCCAGCCGACAACGGGAAACCAGCGCATGCCCATGCGGTGCAGCCATTCGCGTTTCTCACCGGCGGCAAAATCGAGATAGGCCTCCGCCCAGCGGCGCGGCCAATAGTCCTCCGGACGGTCGAAACCGGCCGAACCGAGCCAGTCCTGTCTTGCAAGATCAAGACTGTCTCGCACCCGCATCCGGCGCTGCTCGGGACTGTCGACGAAAAACAGACCGCCCAGCGACCAGAAGGCCTGCCCGCCAAGGTTCTGCTCGCCCTCCTGATCCAAGACGCAGACGCTGAAACCCCGCTCAGCCGCCTCGGTTGCCGAAACGAGGCCGGCAAGCCCCGCGCCGACAACGATCACGTCATAGACTTCCATCAGCCCCTCCCAGATATGACGGAATTACTTTTACGCGAACGTAAATTTTCTTTCACCAGAAGGCAACCGCGATGACGCGGCCCGCGATTTCAACGCTCGGTGAGCTTGAGTTCGATACGGCGATTCTGCTGCCGTGCTTCAGGCGTATCGCCTTCGGCAATCGGCTGATATTCGCCGAAACCGGCGGCGACCAGCCGGTTTGCCGGCACGCCCTTGGAGATCAGGAATTTCACCACCGAGGTGGCGCGGGCCGAGGAAAGCTCCCAATTGTCACGGTAACGGCCGGAACCGGAAAGCTGGACATTGTCCGTATGACCATCCACACGCAGGACCCAGTTTATCTCCGCCGGAATTTCCTTGGCGAGATCGAGCAGCGCGACCGCCAGCTTCTCCATCTCCGCCTGCCCTTCCGGATTGAGTTCATTGCCACCGGATGGGAAGAGCACTTCGGACTGGAAGACGAAACGGTCACCGACGATGCGAATGTTTTCGCGGTCCGAAAGGATTTCGCGCAGTCGCCCGAAGAAATCGGAGCGATAGCGGTTCAGTTCCTGCACCCGCTGCGCCAGCGCAACATTGAGCCGCCGGCCAAGATCGGCGATCTTGACCTGAGAAGAGGCGTCCTTGGCTTCCGAGGCCTGAAGCGCGGCTTCCACCGACGCGATCTGCGCTCTCAGCGCCGCAATCTGCTGGTTGAGCAATTCGATCTGCGCGGACGCGCGGGAATTGGCCTGCCGCTGTTCGTCCAGTTCGCCGGTCAGGCTGCCGATCCGCGCATTGGCGTTCGCATTGCTTCCCGATCCCGCATCGAGAAGCGCCTGCAGTCGGGAACGCTCATTTTCGGATGCAGCAAGGGTGGATTGCAGGCTGGCAAGCGCGTCCTCAATATCCTGCTTGTTGCCTTTTTCCATGGCCAGAAGTTCGGTCAGTTCGGCAATCTGGCTGTTGAGACGCGTCAGCACCTCATCCTTGCCGGTGATTTCCCGCGATAGAACGAATTGCGCCAGCACGAAAACCGTGAGCAGAAACATGATGGCCATGAGCAAGGTCGACAGCGCATCGACAAACCCCGGCCAATAATCCACACCCCTGTCGCGGCGGCGGTTGCGCGCAAGCGCCATGGCTACTCGCTCCCGTTATCGTGCCGAATGCGTCCGGAAGACTTCGTATCGCTGTCGATCCGCTCTGACAGCCGGTCGAGCGTGCGGCGGAGCGATTTCGATTCTTCCTGCTGCGCCTCGATCCAGTCACGCAGCATCTGCTGTTCGCTGCGCATGTTCTTGACCAGGCCTTGAATGCCTTCGGCAAGGCTGGTCATGGCCGCAAGCGAGCGCTCGGTGCTGACAACGGCGCCGGGTTCGCCCTTGAACTCCCTCGGCCCTTCCGTCGTATCCGTCACCGAGGAAAGCCAGTTTTCAAGCTGTGTATAGAAACGGTTCTGGGCGCGACCGGCCTGAAGATCGAGGAAACCGAGAATAAGCGAACCCGAAAGACCGAGCAGCGACGAGGAAAACGCCGTTCCCATGCCCGAAAGAGGAGCAGTCAGGCCGGCCTTGAGGGAGCCAAGAATGTCGTTGCTGTCGCCGGCGCTCGGATCGAGCGACTGGATGACATTGCTGATCGCGCCGATGGTGCCGATGAGGCCCCAGAAGGTGCCGAGCAAGCCGAGAAACACCAGCAGGCCGACAAGATAACGCGATGTATCACGGATCTCGTCGAGGCGCGTCGCAATGGAATCGAGGATCGTCCGCTGCGTAACGGCGGAAAGCCGGACTTCGCCGCGCTTGCCGATCAGCGTGCTCATCGGCGCGAGCAGCTTGGGCGCACGGCCAACTTTGTCGACGCTGCCGGCAGCGCGGAAGGCATTGAACCAGCTGACTTCCGAGCGCAGGCTCATCGTCTGCGTAAACACCAGAATGATGCCGATGGCCAGCACGCCTAGAATGAAGCCGTTGAGCCCCGGATTGGACATGAAGGCGGTGTGGGCCTGCCGGTAAAGAATGGCCGCCAGAAAGCCCACAAGGATCAGAAACAGAACCATCGTCCAGAGAAACGGTGTCGGACTGGACAGCTTGTGACTGTATTGCCGTGTGGTCACCGGTTTCTCGACGCCAAGATCGAGCAGCTCCGAATCCGCCATAACGTTCGCATTCCCTCTGGTCAGGTATCCAGCGGAAGCTATTTGAAAATTGCGACGATTTGAAGCGAAAAGCCGGTCTTTCGTCACAGGCGTTTTAGGAAAATGTGTGAGCACCCGGCAATGGAAAACAAAAACACCCGGCGAACATCCGCCGGGCGTCTAAAACTTGCAGAAACGGCAGGTTTTCCGTCGAAAACCCGTCAGCGGCCCGGGATCGGACGGTTGGCGACCTCAACGAGCGCCTTGTGGATATATTCGTTGCCGGCAGCGACAGAGCTGCTGCCGAAGATATCCGCGCCGCCCTTGATATCGGAAGCGAAACCGCCGGCTTCACGAATCAGCACCAGGCCTGCGGCCATGTCCCATGGCGAAAGATCAGCTTCCCAGTAACCGTCGAGACGGCCAGCAGCGACATAAGCGAGATCGAGCGAAGCCGCACCCATGCGGCGGATGCCGGCAGCCTCACCCATCACGTGACGAAGTTCGACAAGGAACTTGCCATGATTGCCACGGCCGAGATGCGGAACGCCGCAGCCGATGACGCAATCGGTCAGCGCCTTGCGCGCAGCGACGCGGATGCGGCGATCGTTGAGGAACGCGCCGCCGCCGCGCTCGGCGGTGTAGAGTTCGTCGGTGGCCGGATTGAAGATCACGCCGGCGACGACTTCACCATTACGCTCGAGCGCGATGGAAACCGCGAAATGCGGAATGCCGTGCAGGAAGTTGGTGGTGCCATCCAGCGGATCGACGATCCAGCGATGTGCGCCGTCCGTGCCCTTTTCCTCGCCGCCTTCTTCACCCAGGAAGTCGTAGGTCGGGCGGGCCTTCATCAATTCGTCGCGCACGATCTTCTCGGCTTTCAGATCCGCCTGCGAAACGAAATCGCTCGGTCCCTTGACCGAGACCTGAAGGTTCTGCACTTCACCGAAGTCACGCGACAAAGACTTACCCGCCTTGATGGCGGCCTGAACCATGACATTGAGAAGGGCTGAACGGGCCATCGATGTTGTTTCCTGGAAAGCTTGCGAACCGCCCGGAAGCTCACCGGGCAGGCACGTCATTATTTTCTTGAATTGAAAGTTTGCGGTTCAAGACCACAAAACGCGCGGAAATTCAAGGCAAAAAGCCCATGGGTCAACGCCAGCGCAGGAAGGCTACCCTTCCATCACGTCGGGCGGAAACGATTTGCGGCCTCAATCGCCTTTTTCTGCTGCTCGTCGGTGATGCCGAGATAGAAGTCCTCGAGAGACGGATCCTTCAGGCCGGCGCGGCGGGAAAGCACATACCATTTGGCCGCCTCCACGGGATCCGGCCTCGTGCCGAGCGCCTGAATGTAAAGATGCGCCACCTTGTTCTGCGCCACGACATTGCCGCGCTGCGCCGCGCCGTAGAGCCAGCGGAAACCCTCATCCAGATTGCGCTCGCCGCCAAACCCATTGACCAGCCAGATGCCGAGATCGACCTGCGCGGTATCGTATCCAGCTTTCGCAGCCCGCGTCAGCCAGTCCCGCGCCTTTGCCTTTTTCTCGGCCGGCACATCCTTGAGCGACCAGTAAATCTGCGACACAGCATATTGCGCATCGGCAATGCCCTGTTCGGCGGATTTTTCATAGAACGGCAAAGCCATGAGCAGGCCCTTGGCTCCGGGGTTTTCCGAAACCAGTATCTGGCCCCAGTTGAACTGGGCGGAGGCGTTGCCGGCTTCCGCCGCACGGCGCATGAAATCGTCGGCCTTCGCCTTGTCGCGGGTGACGAATTTGCCTTCCATCAGAATCAGCGCGAATTTGAACATGGCGACGGGATCGCCACCCTCAGCCGCCTGCTGGTACCAGAAAGCAGCGGTCTTCTCGTCACGGGCGATGCCCAGACCACGCGACATCATTTCCGCCACCAGCGTCTGGGCAGGTGCGTCACCGTTCTGCGCGCGGTTCAGCGCCTTGTCGAGCGCCTGCACATATTCGCCGCGCTGGAAATGCCCGTAAGCTTCGTCCACCCGGCCCTTGAATTCTTTTTCAGGCGGCAGCGCCGGCAATTCCGCGCCCATGCGCTGATAGACGTTCACCCCCGCAGACGGCTGTAAGTCCTTCTGCTCTTCGGATTGCACCCTGCCCTGACGGGTCGGCTGAGCCTCGTTTTCCAGCTGGCGGGACAGCGCATTGCTTTCGCTCTGCGGTCCGGACTGGGCAAACGCAACACCCGCCGGCGCGCCGAAAGCGAGCGCCAGCAGTGAAACGGAAAGGCAGAGGTGAACCGAGCGCATGATCATCGCCTGTATCAACCGCCAAACCGTGGCGCTTTTTCGTCAAGCAGGGCGTTGATTTCAGAAACGGCCTGGGCGGCGCCGCCGGCATTTTCAAAAACGCCGCTGCGCATGGCCACGAACTCCACCCCGGTTTCGGCCACGGCAACAACCGAGGACACATCGGCGCCACCCATGACGACGGCCGGGATTTCGATCATCGAGGCCCACCATTCGCCGAGCGCCAGGTTTTTGGGATGCGCTTCCGGCTTGATGTCGCCTTCGAGCTTTCCAAAAAACATGTAATCCGGATTGGCCTCGCCCTGCTCCAGCGCCTTATGACGGTCGTCCGCATTGCCGCCGCCGACGATGAGCTTCGGCGTGAATTTTTCCACGGCCTCCGCGAGCGCCTCGCCATTACCGACCACATGCAGGCCATCCGCCTTCACGCGGCCGGCAATGCGGCTATCACCGGCGATGAGCGCCGCCGCACCCGCCTTCTGGACGACGGGCACGATCAGTTCGGCGCGTTTCTGGAAAGCGGCGTCATCCAGACCATATTGCGGAATGATGACGGAAGCGACATCACCGCCCCGCAATGCGTTTTCCACCTCTTTAGCCTGCTTTTGCGCGTCGTCCGATTGCGGAACGATCAGGACAAGGCGGCAACGGTCTTCAACTAGGGTCATCGATTCGTCCATTTCAGACAGAAGACGCTTGCTGCGCAATCTGCACTCGTTTTCATATGACAAATCCGATAAACCGGACCGGCGAAAGGATCAACCGTCCATCCATGCTCACCGATTTTCATTTTTATCTCGTCGCCATTCCCGCAGTCGTTCTCGTCGGCCTTTCCAAGGGAGGGCTGGGCGGCGCGCTGGCGCTGATGGGCGTTCCTTTGATGGCGCTTGCCGTATCGCCGGTGCAGGCGGCGGCCATCTTTCTGCCGATCCTGATCGTCATGGATATCGTGGCGCTTTTCGCCTGGCGGCACGACAACCACCGGGGAACGCTGCTCATCATGCTGCCGGGGGCTATTGCCGGCATCGCGCTGGGCTGGGCGACCTCAAGCCTCGTTTCCGCAGACGCCATGCGCCTTGTTGTCGCCTCGGTCACGATCCTGTTCGTGCTGCGTTATTTCTATGAAAGCTTCAAAAGCCGCAAGGGCCGGGAAATCCCGGCCAAGCCACAAAGACCGGCGGCTGCGACCCTCTGGTCCGGTCTGTCCGGTTATGCCAGTTTCGTGGCCCATGCGGGCGGCCCGCCCTTCCAGATCTACGTTCTGCCGCTGAAGCTCGATCCAAAGACCTATACCGGCATGAGCGTGCGGTTCTTCGCCATCATGAACGCGATCAAGCTCATTCCCTATTTCGCGCTCGGCGCACTGGACGCCACCAACCTCAAGACATCGGCAAGCCTGTTGCCGGTGGCGATGCTGGCGACGCTTGCCGGCGCCAAGGTGGTGAAATATCTGAAACCCGCGGTGTTTTACCCGCTCATGTACGCCATGGCGCTGATTGCGGCGCTTAAACTGCTGTGGGACGGACTGCCGCTCTAGATTCGGCAATAAAAAGCTCTGGCAGCAGGTTTTCGCCGCCAGAGCTTGAAACGCTCAGACCGTGGCCCTTCATTCATCGAGAGCCGCGGCCTGGCATAAATTAATGTCTCGTCGAGGCCTTGAGCCTCTGCAGTTCATCCTTCAGGCGCAGTTTTCGACGTTTAAGGTCCGCGATCTCTTTGTCGTCAGACGACGGGGAAGCAAGAATACTTTCGAGCTCCTCCTCCAGAGCACCGTGTTTCTTTTCGAGCGATGCAATATGAGCCTGAATGGTCATGCGGCACGTCCTTCCTTTTTGAACCTACCTCCAGCTCTCCATCGCTGGAGTTTCAGGTTTACGACGGCAATGTGACACGGATCGCGCCGCTTGTCGAAGGCGAAATGAAGGCAATAAGTGGGCAATTTGGTCGCAAGGGATAACTTCCCGTTACCGCGATTTGATGATAGAGCCTCGTGAACGATCACATACGCGCCGGAGCCGATCCGGCGGCATAAAATGGGGATGAACAGATGCCCGATCAGGACCAGGCGGACATCAGGCTCACGCTGGCGCGGCTGCGCCAGGAGCATGAGGATTACGACGCGGCGATCAACGCGATGATCCAGACCAGCTGCGATGCGCTGAGAATACAGCGCATGAAAAAAAAGAAGCTGGCCGTCAAGGACAAGATGACCCAGCTTGAAGATCAGGTCATTCCCGATATCATCGCCTGAGCCCGGAGACATTACGTGACAGCAGAAACGCCCCCCGTCGCCATCATCATGGGCAGCCAGTCTGACTGGGAGACCATGAAGAACGCCGCCGATACGCTGGATGCGCTCGACATCGAATATGAAGCCCGCATCATTTCCGCCCACCGCACGCCGGACCGGCTTTATGATTTTGCCAATGGTGCGAAGGACGAAGGCTTCAAGGTCATCATAGCTGGTGCAGGCGGCGCCGCCCATCTTCCAGGCATGACGGCCTCGATGACGCCGCTGCCGGTCTTCGGTGTTCCGGTACAGTCCAAGACCATGTCCGGGCAGGACAGCCTTTATTCCATCGTGCAGATGCCGGCCGGTATTCCCGTCGGAACGCTCGCAATCGGCAAGGCCGGCGCGATCAATGCCGCCCTTCTTGCCGCTGCGGTTCTGGCGCTTGGCGATGAGGACCTCGCCGACCGGCTGGACGCCTGGCGCGCACGCCAGTCTGCGGCTGTCGCGGAATACCCCATGGACAGCGCCCAGTGACGACAGGAACGATTGCAAAGACCAGTAACCTGACCATCGGCATTATCGGCGGCGGGCAGCTCGGGCGTATGCTGGCTATGGCCGCTGCGCGCCTCAACCACCGCACCATCGTGCTTGAACCGCAGGCGGATTGTCCGGCAGCGCAAGCTTGCAACGACCAGATCGTCGCGGAGTATGACGACGAAAAGGCGCTTGCGGAACTCGCAAGCCGCTGTGATGTCGTGACCTACGAATTCGAGAACGTGCCTGTCGCGGCGGCCGAAAAGCTCAGCCTCTCCGTTCCCGTCTATCCACCTCCGAGAGCACTCAGCGCCTCACAAGACCGGTTGACGGAAAAACGCTTCCTCAACGGCTGCGGCATCCCGACCGCCGATTTCCGCGCCGTGGACAGCCAGGAAGAGCTGGAGGCCGCATTGGCCACCTTCGGCGGCAAGGGCGTGCTGAAAACCCGCCGCATGGGTTATGACGGCAAGGGCCAGCGTCTCTTCCGGGGTGGCGAAGACCTCGCAGGCGCCTTTGCGGCGCTCGGCGGCGTGCCGCTGATCCTCGAGAGCTTCATTTCCTTCGAGCGGGAAATTTCGCTCATTGCCGCCCGTTTCCAGGACGGCACCGTCACCTGTTACGATCCCGCCGAGAATGTCCATCTGGACGGCATCCTACACACTTCAACCGTTCCGGCAGCGCTCTCCAATGCCGCCAGGGCAGTTGCCGTACAATCGGCGGAAAAGCTTCTGGCAGCGCTCGAATATGTCGGCGTCATCGGCATCGAATTCTTCGTCCTGCCGGATGGTTCGTTGGTCGCCAATGAAATGGCGCCGCGTGTCCACAATACCGGTCACTGGACGGAGGCCGCCTGCGTGATCTCGCAGTTCGAGCAGCATATCCGGGCCGTATCGGGCCTCGTGCCCGGCAGCACGGATCGCCATTCGGATTGCGTTATGACCAATTTGATCGGCGATGACATCGATGATGTTCCAGCATGGTTGGCGAAAAGAGACTGTCTCGTGCATCTCTACGGCAAGACGGAAGCACGGCCGGGCCGCAAGATGGGCCATGTGACGCAGCTTCTGCACACAGGAAAAGCCTAGTCTTTTAAGGCAAAGACACGGGCAAGTGTTGACAGGCAGGGCTCAAACAGGTATCTGCCTGCCAACCGAAAAGAGCGCGCCCCGTTGCGCGCTTTTGATTGTTTGAATAGCACGGCAAAATCCGTGCAAAACTGCGGACCAGTAAAATGAAGATCAAGAATTCGCTTAAAGCGCTTAAGGCCCGTCATCGCGATAACCGCCTGGTTCGCCGCAAGGGCCGCGTCTACATCATCAACAAGCAGAACCCGCGCTTCAAGGCTCGTCAGGGCTGATTGATCGCAACTGCGGTTCGCGATGTTTCGCGGATCACTTTGTTGACAGTGCAGAAGTTTGCATTTGATATTGGGCGCAGCCGGGTTAAGCTTAACCCCATGCGCCCAAATCGTTTTTGCACAGCATTCATTCTCGCTCAGGGCTTCCTGTTTTCAAGCCTCCCGTTTCCGGGAATGGCTGCGGTTGCTCATGCGGCGGACGGAAAGCCGCCTGCCGTTGTGGAGTCCGCGCCCTCACCGGCCAAGACCATCGATACTCTTTTTGCATCGCTGAAAAAAGAACGGAATGCGGTCAAGGCGCGCAGCATCGCCAATCAGATCGCCTCCGAATGGAATGATTCCGGCAGCGCAACGATCAATCTGCTGATGCAATGGGCAGGCGAAGCCGCCGACGAGAAACGCAACGCCGCCGCTTACGATTTTCTCGACCAGGTCATTCTGCTCGATCCGGACTATGTGCAGGCGCCCTATCGCCGCGCCATGGTGCATTTTGCCGATGGCGACACTCGCAAGGCAATGGCGGATATCAACCTGACCCTGGAAAGGGAACCGCGCTATTTCCCGGCGCTGGCAAGCCTAGCAAACATCCTCGAAGCTTCGGGCCGAGAGGAGCTGGCGCTGAAGGCCTGGGAGCGTTATCTGGCGCTCTACCCCGCGGACAAGGATGCCCGCAAGGAGGCAATCGACCTTTCGGAGAAGCTCGCCGGCACGCGCGGCTGAATTCGCAAGATGCGCAAAAAAATCGCCGCAAAAGCGGCGATCTTTCATTGAGGCGTTTCCAGCCGATCATTCCATGCCGAGCGCGGCCATATAGGTCTGAAGAATCGTTTCTTCCTCGATGCGCTCATTGGCGTCCTTCTTGCGCAGGCGGATGATGGTGCGGATCGCCTTCGTATCGTAGCCACGACCTTTAGCCTCGCCCATAACGTCCTTGATATCACCCTGAATGGCAGCCTTTTCCTCTTCGAGGCGCTCGACGCGCTCGATGAACTGGCGCAGTTCTGCGGCGGCGACGGTTTCGGTGGTGCTCGTTTCGTCCATCATATTATCCTTCGTTGTCGGCTCGCATGCGAGCCTTATTCATTGATCCGGGCGAAGCCCTCGCCGGTCGTTGCCAGCGGACAGCAAAATTCAGGCCTGTGAACTGCCCATAGAAAGGCGTTCCGTCAAGTCGTTTCCGTTAGCGGAGACCTATTCCTTGGGTCGGTTCTGCTCGAAAGCGACTTTCTGGTCGTCACTCGCTTCGCCTTGATATTGCAATTTCCAATCCTCGTAAGGCATGCCGTAGACGATTTCCCGGGATTGATCCTTGCTGAGCGGAACACCGGCTTCTTCGGCCGCCTCCCTGTACCAGTTGGAAAGGCAGTTGCGGCAGAAGCCCGCGAGATTCATCAGGTCGATGTTCTGCACGTCGTGGCGCTCACGGAGATGATTGACAAGGCGCCGGAAGGCCGCCGCCTCGAATTCAACCTGCCGATTGTCGTTTTCATTCGTCATGGCAAAACTCCAGGCTCAATAGGGGCCGGTGCGAGAGGCGAACAGCTGATATTCATGCAAAACGGGATCGTCATTCATTGCGGCGAAAATGGGAGCGAGCCGGTCCGACCATTCGGCGATCCCCTCATCATTCGCGATCAGATCCTGCCGAACCTCGAGAAGCGCATGCGGTATGCCCTTCATCATGCAATGGCGATACATAGTGTCGCCTTTGAGCGCCCCGTCGTAGGGTTCGTTATCGCCAACGAGGATATCGCCCGTGGCGCGCAGATGCGCCAGAAGCGGATCGACAGCACGGTGATCCGTGTCCCACAGAACCGCCGCATGCCATGGCCGGGGTGTTTCCTTCCAGAACGGCGTGTAAGAATGGAGCGACAGCACGAGCGGCGCCTCTTCGGACGCTTTCGCCACGCCGGTCAGCACACGGTCCACGGCATTGTGATAGGGCCGATGAAAGACCTCGATCCGCCTTTGCCATTCCTCATCCGAAATCGGATGGTTGCCGGGAATGATCGCTCCGTCCGAAATCTTCATGATGAGAGTGGGATCGTCCTCGCCGCGATTCGGGTCGATCAGCAGGCGAGAGAACCGTCCGAGCACGGCCGGCACGCCAAGGCGGGCGGCGAGTGAGCGGGTCAGTCCCTCTATACCGATATCAAATGCGATATGGCGATGAAAAGCGGTTTGCGGAAGGCCAAGATTGCCGTAGTGTGCCGGCAGGAGGTTCATGGCATGGTCCGCCAGAAGAACCATGCCTTTGTCATAATCGCCTTCTATGATTTCATAGGGTATGAAGTCGTTCATCGATGATTTTTCTGGGGCAGGATTGAGGAGAGAAACTTGATGGCATGGCTTGAGGCCGCGCGCAAGTTACGGCGGAAGAACAGCCATCTACCTTGTCGCACTCACGATCCCACGAACAATATAATCGATTAAACTCGCGTTGACTTTCTTTGGCGGCCACGCCAAGAAGTGTGTTCATTATAACCATGGAATCCGGATGGAAGCCGTGACTCAGTCATCTCTCGCTCTTCCTCGCCACTTCAGGCATCTCGCCCGTCTTTTTTCCGTAGCGGCATTGTTTCTGACCCCGCTCATGATAGCGGCGCCCGCGCACGCGGATTTTCGCGTGTGCAACAGCACGCAGAACCTCGTCGGGGTAGCCATCGGCTACCGTGCTCAGGAAGGCTGGGTCAGCGAAGGCTGGTGGCAGGTCCCCTCCTCGACCTGCGCAACGCTGATCGAGGGTGAGCTGCAGTCACGTTATTATTATCTCTATGCCGAAGACGCCGCCCATGGCGGCCGCTGGACCGGTGACGTCAACATGTGCGTGGCGGAAAACGAGTTCAAGATCAACGGCGTGGACGATTGTTATGCCCGCAGCTTCCAGAGAATGGGTTTCAAGGAATATGACACGGGCAGACAGGGCAGCTGGATGGTCCAGCTCTCCGATACGCCAGGCACACAGGGAAATCAAAACTGATGAAGCGTAACCGCAAAGTCAAAATTCTTGCAACTCTCGGCCCGGCCTCCTCCGAAGAGGCGATGATCGAGAAGCTGCATCTTGCTGGCGCGGATCTTTTCCGGATCAACATGAGCCATGCGAGCCACGACGTGATGCGGACGCTCATTCAGCGCATCCGTTCCGTCGAGAGCCGGAACGGCCGCCCTATCGGCATTCTGGCCGACCTGCAGGGACCCAAGCTGCGCGTCGGAAAATTCGCCGAAGGCAAGGTCGACCTCGTTCCCGGCCAGACTTTTACGTTGGACAACAACGAAACGCCTGGTGACAACACCCGCGTTTTCCTGCCCCATCCGGAAATTCTCGAAGCGGTCAAGCCCGGCCATCGCCTGCTGATCGACGACGGCAAGCTGCATCTGCGCGCTGAAAAGAGCGACGGCAAAAGCATCGTCACCACCGTCATTTCCGGCACCGGCATTTCCGACCGCAAGGGCATCAGCTTGCCCGACACTCTGCTCGGCGTCGGTGTTCTGACCGACAAGGACCGCGTCGATCTCGATGCCGTTCTCGCTACCGGCGAAGTCGACTGGGTGGCGCTTTCCTTCGTCCAGCGTCCGGAAGACCTTGCCGAAGTGCGCAAGATTGCACGCGGTCGCGTCGGCCTGATGTCCAAGATCGAAAAGCCGCAGGCTGTCGAGCGCATCGAGGAAATCATCGAGCTTTCCGACGCGCTGATGGTCGCCCGTGGCGATCTCGGCGTCGAAATGCCGCTGGAAGCCGTTCCGGGCATCCAGAAACAGCTGACCCGCGCCTGCCGCCGCGCCGGCAAGCCGGTCGTGGTTGCCACCCAGATGCTGGAATCGATGATAACAGCACCTGTGCCGACCCGCGCCGAAGTATCAGACGTCGCCACCGCCGTCTTCGAAGGCGCAGACGCCATCATGCTTTCTGCCGAGTCCGCATCGGGCGACTATCCGGTCGAAGCGGTTTCCACCATGGCCTCCATTGCCAGCACGGTGGAGCAGGACCCCTATTATTCCAATATCATCTATGCGCAGCGCGCCCAGCCGGAACCGACCGGCGCCGACGCCATTTCGCTTGCCGCCCGCCAGATCGCCGAAACGTTGAAGCTTGCGGCGATCGTCACCTATACGTCCTCGGGCACGACCGGCCTGCGCGCCGCGCGTGAACGGCCGCAGGTTCCGATCATCGCGCTGTCGCCGATCATCCAGACCGCCCGCCGCCTGTCGGTCGTCTGGGGCCTGCACTGCGTCGTCACCGGCGATGCCAGCGACCTGGACGACATGGTGAACCGCGCTTGTCGTATCGTGGTTTCCGAAGGTTTCGGCAAGCCGGGCGATCGTATCATCATCTCCGCAGGCGTACCGCTTGGCACCCCCGGCGCGACCAATATGGTACGCATCGCCTATATCGGCTCGGACGGCCAAAGCGGCGTCTAAAGCTTGAACTATCCAGCATAAAAAAACCCGCCGGTAACGGCGGGGTTTTTTTTTGGCTCTCCGCCCTCTTCCTTATGAAAATTGGGTCCGTTCATCTTTCCCCGCGTGCTGAAGCGGGTGGGTTCGATTGCCGCGGGCCCCGGCTTGGAGCTCGCGGGGGGCGCGGGAAGCGGCCAATCGGTGCTGGGCATGCGGGTGGGGGCAACAACCGGGGCCCTTTCCCCGCGGCCGGG
>NZ_JAQKGN010000017.1:0-103350 GCF_027956555.1 Agrobacterium sp. ST15.16.055 | reverse complement strand
CCTTCAGCATCAAAATCTGCCCGCAATGAAATTCCTGTTCGCATCCGACACCTCCGCTTTGCACCAGAGATTCAGATTCATCGACTTTTGAAAGGCAAAAGGAGTCACGATCAGTGAGGAGCCGTATCAATGGGCCAGAGCTTACTTCAAAATGGATTATTTCAACGGGGCAAGGTCAGCCGACCTTAATGTTGAGTTTCGAACGACGAGCTCTCCCCGGAGAGTGACCGTCTTTAAATCCGAGTGCCCCTTGACCATACTCAGAATTGCATCAATCATTTCGTCGCGCGGTTGCTCATAGGTGGTAATGCCATATCCGAACGAACCGGATAGCTCGTAGTTGTCGAAGCCCACTATCGCAATGTCTTCAGGCACTTGAAGGTGGAATCGCGCCCTGATTTCATCCATGGCGCCCATCGCCAGAATGTCGTTTTCGCACATCAGGACATCGATGCGATCGTCAGGAGACGCCTCACTCAAGTACTTCCTCACCGAGGCGGCGCCAGCGTCCAGGCTGTATTTTTCCGCGCTCATGTGGACAATGTCCTGGATACCTTTTTCCGCCCAAAACTCCGTGAAATAGTGACTTCTTTTTAAAGCTGTAGACAAAGCCGTAGCACCACTCATGAAGCCTGGGCGCTTATATCCCCCCGCATGAAGGTGGTCTACGATTTCCTTGAGGGCCAGTTCCGCGTCGCAGACAACAGCGGGAACGCCGTCGATCTGACTGTCGCGTGCAAGCACGAACATAGGCGGCATGCCTTGCCCCTGCTGCAGGTCTGTCAGAGTTTCGTCACGAAACGCTGTACCAAAGAGAATGATGGCATCGACCTGACGCTGGTCCGCGTGGAGAAGGGCGTTTACATGGTCAAAGTGACTGTTGATATTGATCAGCATCACCACCAGGCCGGCCGCCTGGAGCTTCTCGGTGAGCGCCTCAAGGAAGGGGAGCTTCTGCGGGTTGGAAAAGTCATCCACGAAGACGGCGATCTGTCCCGTCGAGTTGGTTGCGAGGCTTCGTGCAAGGAGGTTCGGCGTATAGTTCAAAGCTGCAGCAGTTTCCAGTACCTTCCGCTTGCTTTCGTCAGTAATAGAGGCGCCCGGTGTGAAAGCGCGTATTACGGTCCACTTCGAGACTCCCGCCGCATCCGCTACCTGTTTTGCCGTTGCTCTCTTGCGCATGAACTCTCCGGTAATGGAACATAAATTCCATTTTTCTGATCCAGTGAAATGAATGCTTGCTTTTAACGCATTGTGACGTAACATGCACCTGCTTGCACCCGGTAGCAAACAAATTTGCACCCGGTAGCATTCGAATTTGTCATCCAGAGGAGTGGGTGACATTGAGGAGGAAAAAATGAAATCCATTTGGAAGAATGTCGCTTCTGCGGCTATTGCTGTGTCACTGGCTGCAGCGGGGTCGATAGGCGTCAGAGCCGATGAACAGCCCAGCATCATTGCTGTCACTCATGGGCAAGCGTCCGACCCCTTCTGGTCGATCGTGAAAAACGGTATGATGCAGGCCGGCAAGGACATCAATGCCAAGGTTGACTATCGTGCACCGGAGACCTTCGACATGGTCGCGATGGCTCAGCTCATTGAAGCTGCAGTCAATCAGAACCCGGCGGGTATTGTAATTTCCAATCCCGATCCGGATGCGCTGGGCCCGGCGATTGCCAAGGCTATTGCGGCCGGTATCCCCGTCATTTCCATGAACTCCGGCATTGCCGCAACGGAAAAGCTGGGCATCAGGCTCCATGTTGGCCAGGACGAACTTACCGCAGGCGTGAAGGTCGGCGAAAAACTGAAGTCGCTCGGCAAGAAGCACGTCCTTTGCGTAAACCAGGAGGTCGGAAATGCCGCTCTTGACCAGCGTTGCGCGGGGACGGCGAAGGGCTTCGAAGGTGGAAAGGTTACGGTCCTGCCGACGACAGCCGACCCGGCGGAAATTGAATCAAAGATTCAGGCTGCTTTAACCTCAGATCCTTCCGTCGATGTCGTACTTGGCCTGTCGGCACCCCTCGTTGGTGAGCGGGCGGTCGCTGTTGTCGAGAAGATGGGCAATGGTGACAAGGTCAAGGTCGCTTCTTTCGATCTTTCGGCGAATTTCCTGAAGGCTGTTTCGGAAGGCAAGGCACTGTTTGCCGTGGACCAGCAACCCTATCTCCAGGGATATCTGCCAGTCACATTCCTCGCGCTGAATGCAAGATATGGCACGATTCCTGCTGGAAACGTTGCCTCGGGTCCGAGCTTTGTCGAGAAGGATACCGCCGCTTCGGTGATTGAGAAATCCTCCCAGGGTATCCGCTGAGCGGGACCCATCTAGCAGCTCTCGCACCTCCGGCGGGAGCTGCCCTCATCGCCTGGCATCCGATCCGCGTGACGCGTGAACGGCAACCGATGGCGCACGTAGAAAACTTACATCTGAGGTATGCCCATGACGCTGGCCAACGAACAGAACGGGTCACCGACTCGATCCGACGAGCGCCTGAAAAAGGTTTCGACTTTGACCGCGCTCGCGCGACGTCCGGAACTCGGCGCCGTCGCAGGATTGGTGCTCGTTACGATATTCTTCATGCTCACCGCAAACCCAGCCATGTTCACACTTGCCGGTATTGTAAACTTCATGGCGCCAGCAGCCCAGCTCGGAATTCTTGCGGTTGGTGCGGCACTTCTAATGATCGGCGGCGAGTTCGATCTGTCCATCGGCTCGATGGTCGCATTCGCGGGGCTGGTTTTCGGCACGGCCCTTGTCGTCCTTAATCTCCCGCTCAGTGTCGCGATCCTGATCGCGCTTGCTTTTGCCGTGGTCATAGGTGTCACCAATGCCCAGCTCACCATGCGCACCGGGCTTCCATCGTTCATAGTGACGCTTGCGTTTCTCTTCATTCTTCGCGGCTTAACGCTCGTCGGCCTGAAGTGGGCGAGCGGCGGTTCAACCCAGCTTCGCGGGATGAGAGAGGCTGTTGCGGACAGTCCCCTTGCGCCGCTCTTTTCAGGCGATGCCTTCCCGGGTCTCTTCACATGGCTTGGCAATGCAGGAATTATCGAGACCTTCCCTAACGGAACGCCGAAAGTCCCGGGTATTCCGGTGGAAATCCTCTGGTTTGTGCTCATTGCACTCGTCGCGACATGGGTTCTGCTTCGCACACGATTTGGAAACTGGATCTTTGCATCGGGCGGTGACCCGAAGGCTGCCCGCAAGTCGGGTGTTCCTGTCGCCCGTGTAAAGACCACTCTATTTATCGTAACCGCGATGTGCGCCACTCTTGTCGCCATTCTAACTGTCCTCGACGCCGGTTCGACTGATGCCCGACGCGGTTTTCAGAAAGAATTCGAAGCAATTATCGCGGCCGTTATCGGCGGATGCCTTCTCACCGGCGGCTACGGTTCGGCGATCGGCGCATTTTTCGGTTCGATCGTCTTTGGTATGGTTTTGATCGGCCTCACCTACACGTCAATCGACCAGGATTGGTACCTCGTCTTCCTCGGCGGGATGCTGCTGACTGCAGTTATTTTCAACAACATCATTCGTAAGCGTGTGACGGGAGAACGCTGATGAGCACGACCCAGACACCACTCGTCGAGGTCAAGAACCTCGTCAAGCACTTCGGCTCGATTATCGCACTTAACGGCGTTTCGCTGAGTGTCCACGCAGGAGAGGTTCTGTGCCTTCTCGGAGATAACGGAGCCGGCAAATCAACCCTGATCAATACTCTTTCCGGCGTTCACAGGCCGACATCCGGCGACTTCCTCGTCGAGGGGAAACAATATCTCTTTACCGGGCCAAGAGATGCGCTCGATGCGGGGATCGCGACCGTTTACCAGGATCTGGCGATGATCCCGCTGATGTCTGTCACAAGAAACTTCTTCATGGGTCGCGAGCCATTGAAGGGCTTCGGTCCGTTCAAATACATGGACATGGAATTCGCGGATCGCGTTACCAGCGAAGAAATGAAGAGAATCGGCATCGATGTTCGTGAACCCGGACAGGCCGTCGGCACGCTCTCCGGTGGCGAACGTCAATGCGTGGCGATCGCACGCGCCGTGTATTTCGGGGCAAAAGTCCTCATTCTTGACGAACCGACATCTGCACTCGGTGTTGCGCAAACCTCGATGGTCCTGAAGTACATCGATCAGGTTCGTAGCAAAGGTCTGGGCGTCATTTTCATTACCCATAACGTCAGACACGCTTTTGCCGTCGGCAACCGTTTCACAGCTCTGAACAGGGGAAAGACGCTGGGGACATTTGCCAAGCATGAAATCGACCTCGATGGCCTGCAGAATCTGATGGCCGGCGGCAAGGAACTACAGTCGATCTCCGCGGAGCTGGGCGGCACCATCTGAAGACACTTGGAAACATCAATTTTGGCTCGGCGTATTCGCCGGGCCTCGGGACAGCCATATCCAAAATCCAGGAAACCACCCCAAATGAGCAATGCGAATAATACCCAGTTTCAGTTAGCCGCCTGCGCGGAGATGCTGTGGCGGGACAAGCCGATCGAATGGCGCGCCTCCCGATTGAAGGAGCAGGGATTTGGCGTCGGCCTCTGGAATTGGCCAGAGCACGACATCAACAAGCTCGAAGCCACCGGTGCAACCTTCACAATTATGAACGGTTATCTGACAGGCCGCCTCACCGATGATGAGGGCGCAGCCGAACTTTTGAGAACCGCACGCGAAACGGCTCAGATTGGCAAACGTCTTGGCGTTCAGCGCCTCAACCTTCACGGCACAGGCCTCGGGGATCGTGGACTGCCGGTTCAGCCTGTCGAGGTCGTCACGGGAACCATGTGGCTGAAGGCTCAGGAGACGCTATGCCGTATCGTTGACCTCGCGGAAGAAGAAAATGTGGTTTTCACACTGGAGAACCTGAACCTTCCCGTCGATCACCCCGGCGTGCCGTTCGGGCGCGCCGAAGACACGTTGGCGCTTGTATCCAGCATCGATCACCCGCGTCTGCGTTTGAACCTTGACCTCTACCACGCGCAGATCGGTGAGGGGAACCTGATCGAACTTTGCCGCAGGAGCCTGTCGTGGATCGGTGAGATTCAGGTGGCTGACGTACCCGGCCGATTTGAGCCGGGCACCGGCGAGGTGAATTGGAAGGGGATCGCAAAAGCCCTGAGCGATATGGGCTACTCCGGCCCGATCGGGATGGAAGCTTGGGCATCCGGAGATGCCGACGCCGCGCTCGCTGCCTTCCGCGAAGCCTTCACTCTCTGATTTCAAAAACAGGACTAAAAATCATGACCAAGGTCAAAACAGTCAACGTCGGACTTATCGGGGCAGGGCGCATCGGTTCATTCCATGGGGAGAGTGTCGCAAGAAGGCTCGTAGACGCGGAGCTTGTGGCCGTCGCTGATCCCGCTCCCGGGGCCGCCGCAAAACTTGCAGAGGCGCTGGGCGCCGACGCTTCTTATCCCGACGTCGCAGAAATGCTTTCTCACCCCGGTCTGGATGCGGTCATCATTGCCACACCTGCACGCTTTCACACCAATATCCTTGTGCAGGCGGCGGAGGCCGGTAAAGCGATCTTCTGCGAAAAACCGATGGCACTCACGCTTGAAGATGCGGATCGCGGCATTGCAGCCGCCAAGGCCGCGGGTGTTCCCCTGCAGGTCGGTTTTAATCGCCGTTGGGACCAGGCATTTTTTGAAGGCCGCGCAACGATCGACGCTGGAAAGATCGGTGCGGTTCAACTCATCCGGTCGCTGACACGCGATCCGGGTCCGTTCGGCGGTGATCCTGACAGGATTCCGGCGTGGACGATCTTCTATGAAACCCTTATACACGACTTCGACACATTGCTTTGGTTGAACCCCGGCGCAAAGCCTGTCGAAGTGTTTGCAATGGCAGATGCATTAGTTCGCCCGGATGCACGCGACAAGGGCTTCCTAGACACGGCGGTCGTCAATATCCGCTTTGACAACGGGTCTATTGCGGTTGCGGAAGCAAACTTCTCTGCAATGTACGGCTACGATATTCGCGGCGAAGTATTCGGCTCCGGCGGAATGGTCACGATGGGCGACGTACGACGTTCGAGCATGACGCTGTTCGACGCGACTGGCGTATCCAACGACACATGGCGGCGCGACACGGACCACTTCGTCCAAGCCTACACGGCGCAGCTTGCTTCTTTCGTTGAGGCGGCTCGTCGCGGTGTCGTTCAGAACGCACCCACGGGAGCTGATGCTCGCAACGCTCTGGCGATCGCCCTTGCTGCCATTGAATCCGTGTCGAGAAAACAGCCGGTTCCTGTGAGTTGAAGGCCTAGCTGACAGGGGCGCTGTCGGCCTCTGTCAGCACATATATGCTGGAAAAGTTCGTGACCAGAAGCCTGTTGGTGAGGCTAGGAGGATCATCATGGAAGCGAAAGCAGAAGTTCAGAAGCCAAAAACAGTTCTTGATCTGGAAAGCTTGCTTGCGGTCCAAGGTGTGACGCTATCTTTCCGTCAAGAGCGAGTAGCGCGATTTGCGGTCGCCTATCCGGAAATCGTCGCCTTCGGTACAGCAAATTCCCTTGCTGTTCGTTGTTCAGTCACCCAGTCGACGGTGGTCCGGCTGGCAATCTCTCTTGGGTTTGAGAGTTATCGCGAATTCAGGCGCGTTTTTCGGCAGCACGTGAAAGTCAACGCAACCTACCGTTAGGTTATTGATTTTTGATTCTCGTCGCGCCTACCGTCAGAGAAAGCTGCTATTGCCAGATTTGTTGGCCCGTGTCTCGCCGCTCGGATAGGAGCATGTGTGGACGGCTCCTGCGGCACAGTGGTGGTTCATGCGATATCGTTCGGTCGATTGCAATCATGTGTCCGGCCTACTCGTGCGACCGCACGGGTCGCTGGCCATGATGAAGTCCGCAGACAAGGTCCCAAACGGGCTTGTCGCAATCATTTCTGCACGTCGCAATTACCCTCTGACCGCCGCTGCTTTCACGCTTTGTTAAGCTTTTGAAGTCCGAAGAGGCGCGCAAGGAGATCATTCGGGTCGTTTACGGTCCAGCCGCGTGAAAAACCGAAGCCCTTCCTCAGCCACAGCATCGCCTCGAAACCCGCGATCGTTCGCCGCACCGTGTTGAATGACTGGAAGCCACCAATCTTCGGCATGTTCTTCTTCACTCGGAAATGGTCGCTCTCGATGCCTTGCTGCAGGTGTTTGGTGACGTAGTGCACGGGATCCGGATGCAGAAGCCCATCGTCAACCGACGTTTTAATCGCCGATGGAAACGTATTGGCGCCATCCGTGCCGATCCTGCCGGGCGACAATAACGGATCATCTTTCAGCATTTTGCGGAAGAAACGCTTGGCGGCATCGAGGTCGCGCTTGGCTGTCAGCAGGAAATCAACGGGATTTCCTGCTTTGTCGATGGCGCGATACAGGTATCGCCATTTGCCGCGGACCTTCACATAAGTCTCGTCGATCCGCACCGATCCACAATGTGGTCGCGAAACCGGCGAAGCCGCTTCTCGATAATGGGCGCATAAACCAGAACCCACCGATTGATCGTGCTGTGATCGACCTCGAAGCCACGCTCACGGAACATCTCGTCCAGATCCCGATAACTGAGCGGGTATCGCAAATACCACGTAACCGCCTGCACGATCACCCACGCCTCGAAAAGCCTTCCCTTGAAATCGTCCTTTGATTGTCGCTTTAGCTTTTCGGCAATGGCATTCAGATTCATTGGCTTGCTCCGCAACTTTTGGAGCGCGAATTTCTCTTCCGATGGTCAACTTTCCGTCAAGCTAGAAAATTTGCGACAAGCCCAATTATTGCCTGAAACGGTTCGGCAGAAACGGAAGCGCCTCGCCGCTGATGCGATTTTCGAGCGCGTCGAGCACGAGATCTGCCGTCTTGGGGGCGGCCGCAATGCCGACATGCCCGTGGCCGAATGCGGCGACAAGACCAGGGTGCCGCGACAGCGGGCCGATCACCGGCAGGCCATCCGGTGTGGAGGGACGATGCCCCATCCAGAGCCGAAGCCTGAGTGTCTTGTCCGTGGACAGATAGGGGTAGCTCGCCAGGGCATGCCGTTGCAGCACCTGCGCGCGCTCCCAATTCGGAGGTTTATCGACTGATGCGAGCTCGACCTGGCCCGAAAGGCGCAGACCCATGTCTGTCGGTGTGTTGGCCATCCGGCCGGTGCTCGGCATCACGGGGATCTCGAAAGGCGTTTGCCCCGATGTCACGGTCACATGGTAACCCCGTTCGCTCTGCATCGGAATGCGCACGCCGAGCGGGCGCAGCAGATGGCCGGAATGTATGCCCGCAGCCACGACGATGCGGTCGGCAGATAACGTTTCGCCGCCCTCGAGAACGGCCTGCGGTGTCGCGCCGTCGAGGATGGCCGTCACGGCGGATTGGTGGAATTGGACGCCCCTGCGCCGCGCGGCGTCCACAATGCCGGCTACATAGCGCCCGGTGTCTCGGCAATGGGCACCGTTGACCACATGGATGGCGAACCGGTAGGCAGGGCCGAGTGCCGGCAGCCTTTCGCGGATTTCAGCCTCATTCCATTCCGCATAGGCAACGCCATTCTCGCGACGCAGCTCCCAGCTCAGTGCTTCCGCCTCGAAGGAGGCTCGGTCGGGATAGGCGTAGAGCAGCCCCTTTTGAAGAATGAGCTGCTCCTGTCCGGTCTTCCGCGCGAGCTCCAGATGCCGTTCGGGTCCATCGTGCAGCAGGAAGTTCAGTAATTTCGCCGTCCGGCGCACGCGTGCCTTGCTCGCACCTGCCCACAAAAAACGGAGGAGCCACGGCGCCAGCTGCGGCAGAGACGCCCAATCGATCGTCAGCGGCCCGTTTCGGTCGAGGAGGAAGCCGGGGACTTTCCGCCACAGGCCAGGCATGCTCATCGGGATGATCGATGCCGGGCTGATCCAGCCGCCATTGCCATAGCTTGCGCCGGCCTCGCTGCCTGGCGCATTGCCATCGCAAAGGACTACATCCCAGCCCGCTTCCGCTAATCTTAATGCTGTGGTGGCACCGATGATGCCCGCGCCGACCACGATTACCTTGCCTGTCATTGCCGTTTTCGTCCTGCTCTCAGGAAAGTCCGCCATGGAAATGGCTGAGGAATTCCCGCGTTTTCGTCTCGCGGGGTTCGTTGATGACCTGGCGCGCATCGCCCGACTCGATGACGAAGCCGTCCTGCATGAAGATGACGGTGTCGGCGACATCGCGGGCAAAAGCCATCTCATGGGTGACGAGGATCATCGTCATACCCTGCTCGGCGAGCTGGCGGATGACCGCCAGAACCTCACCCACCAGTGCCGGATCGAGTGCCGAGGTGGCCTCATCGAACAGCATGACCTCCGGTTTCATGGCCAGTGCCCGGGCAATCGCCACGCGCTGCTTCTGTCCGCCGGAAAGCTGCTCCGGGCGTGCATCGGCTTTCTCGACCAGCCCGACTTTGGAGAGCAGCTCCATCGCGAGTGTCCGCGCAGAATTGCTGTCCTGTTTCAACACGCTCACCGGCCCGATCATCACATTGTCGATGACGCTCATGTGCGGGAACAGATTGAAGTTTTGAAATACCATTCCCGTATTGGCGCGGAAGGTTGCCAGATCCCGGTCGTGCATGGCGACGTGGCCCGAGGAAAAGTCCATTCGCCTTCCGCCGATGGTGATGCAGCCCGCATCGGGCAATGACAGCAGATTGAGGCTGCGCAACAGGGTGGATTTTCCCGAACCGCTCGGCCCGATCATCGCCACGACATGACCGCGTGGCACGGAAAGATTGATATCTTTCAGGACCTCCAGCGGTCCGAAGGACTTCTTCAAGCCCACGACCTCGATCATCGGTTCCGTGTCGGCCATCGTCTGGATCTCGTTATTCATGTCCTGCGGCCCTCCAGCCAATGCGCCAGGCGTGTCATGGGAAACAGGACGGCCAGATAGATGGCTGCAATCAGGGTGTATGTTTCGAGTGGTCGGTAGGTGGCGGATGTCACCAGTTGACCTTGATAGAGCAGGTCGGGCACCGCGAGCACGGAGAGAAGCGAGGTGTTCTTGAGCTGCAGGACGGACTGGTTCACCAGCGGCGGCACCATGCGGCGCAAGGCCTGCGGCAGGATGATCTTGGCCATCAACTGGCCTCGCCGCATGCCGATCGCGCGTCCCGCGTCCCATTGTCCCGTATCGATCGAGACGATGCCGCCCCGGATGATCTCGGCATAAAACGCGGCGCCGTACATGGTCAGCGTGATGAAGGCCGCCATCGCTGGCGAAATCTGGATACCGACCAGCATGGGCAGGGCATAATAACACCAGACCAGTTGCACGAGGACAGGTGTACAGCGGAACAGTTCCACGATCGTCATGATCGGAACGGTAACGACTTTCATCCCGGAGAGCCGGGCAAGAGCGAAGACCGTGCCGACGACGATGCCGGAGATGATGGTCAGAACAGTAAAGCCGACCGTATAACCCAAGCCTTGAAGAAACAGGCCGCGGTACTGCCAAAGGCCGGAGAAGTCCCATTGATACTGCATCACAGCGCGCTTTGTTCGGCCCCGCGGAATATCCGGGGAGAGGTTGATGTAAAAAGCCACTCGCCAAGCGTCAGGATGTCGAATACCGGAAGGCCGAGGGCTGCCGAGATCGCCTGTGCAAAGGGCGGCATGTTGGTGCATTCCAGCACGATCGAGCCGACCGAGGGATGCTCGGCGATGAGCTTTCGGGCAACATCGATCACTTCGGCCTCCAGCGCCGCATGATCATATGCCGCGGAGCCCTCGATGAGCGCATGAAAAGCGCCGCCGGAGGGCACGCCGCGCACGGGCACCGATGGATCGGCCCCACAGGCTTCGAACACGTCATCACCCAGGCTGGCGGCATCATAGGTTATCACGCCGGGACGCAGCCCGGCGCCAAGCGTCATTTCCACCATGGGCAGCTGCATCAGGCTGGAGGCGGCGACCGGCACGCCGAGCGCCTCGGCCAATTTCCGCTGATGTCGCGCCATGAAGCCGCAAGACGTGATGATTGCGCTGCAGCCCTCCGAAATAAGCTCTCGTCCGGCGGCGATGAAATCTTCAACGAGACCCTCGCCGCCTGCACGGACGACGAGGGAAACGGACGCACCGCGCACTTTGCGAAACTTGACCGGAAAACGCCATGACCCGGCATGGCCGACATCACCAGGTGGACGCTCGAACGTCGTATCCAGCATGATGATGCCCAAGGCACCTGAGGAAGCGGACATTGGGTTCCTGTCAGAACGTCAGATTTGCAGGCAACGCAGCCTTGTCGACCCCGACGAGTGCGAGGCTTTCGACAATCCAGTTCGAGATCTTGCCCTGCTCGCGGCGCTCCGCAAGCCAGGTAGCGACATAATCGCGGAACTCGCCATTCGGATCGCGGCGCACACCAATCGTGGTCGGCTGGCTTGCATGGGGTCCAGGAATGATAAGCTTGACATTCGGCGCAAGGTTCTTCGTCGTCACGACAGCAAGTAGGGCGACCTGAATGATGGCGTCGGCGCGGCCCGATTGAAGCGCCAGAATGGTCTCATCCGCAGATTTGAGCGCGACCAGTGTGCAGTTCGGCAGGTTCTTGCGGGCGAAATTGTCCTGCGTCGAGCCAAGGTCGACCGCCACCCGCATCTCCGGCCTGTTCATCTCCTCCCACTTCGTCACTTCCAGGTCCTTGCGGGCAACGAGGGTGAAAGTATTGTCCATCAACGCCTTGGTGAAGTCGACAACCTTGGCGCGCTCCGGATTGTTGCTAAGCCCGAACATGATGTCGATCTTGTTGCTTTGCAGATCGATCACGGAATTGCCCCAGGTCGTCTCGACCAACTCCAGTTTGACGCCGATATGTTGCGCCAGATCACGGCCCATTGCGACGCAGAAACCTTCCCACTCTCCGGTCGCCAGGTTCTTGTGATAATAAGGCTCGGTGCCTGCAAACACGCCGATCCGCAACGTACCGCGGGCTCGGATCGCTTCGAGCGTTGCGCCTTCGGTTGCTGCGAGAAGTGCGGAAGATGGGAGGAGTGCTGCAGCCCCTGCAAGCAGCATTACTCTTCCGAAGTCACGTCTGTTCATGGCCATATCCCCAGTTGATTATTCGTTCCCTATTGCGCCTTGCGGGCGATCAATGCGTTGTCGCGATTGATTTTATTGGAAAGCACGACCGAATAGGTCACGCTCTCGATTTCCTCGATCCGGGCAAGCTCTTCGATCAGGGCTTCCAGATCTTCCAAAAAATTGACGTTCACACGGCAGAGGATGTTTGCCGGGCCGCTGATCGCATCGGCTGTCAAGATCTCCGGGTAGCCGCGCAATACCACGAATAACCTTTGCGTGGCGCGCATGGCGGTGGTGATGAAGATATAGGCTGAAACGCTCTGATCGATCTCGCGGCGACCAACGATCGCACGATAGCCGAGAATGACGCCGCGGCGTTCCAGCCGCTCGAGGCGCTCCTGGACACTCGATCGTGCGAGGCCGACACGTCGGGCCAATTCACTGGCAGGCACGCGTGCGTTTTCCTCCAGGATGCTGAGCAGATTGCGGTCAATGCTGTCGCCGTAGTCCATGTCGTTCCCACTTTCTTTTGTGGAAAGACTGCGTTCAAACTTTCCCAAAGAAAAGCATTGAAAAATGGGTTCTTCATGACTTTTATTCATGATCCCAACAGGAGCTTCGTCATGCGCCGTTTTCTGCCATCCTTGAGTGCCCTGCATGCATTCGATGCATCCGTGCGTCACTTGAGTTTTACCAAGGCGGCCGAGGACATGGGGATCACCCAAAGCGGCATCAGCCGGCAAATAAAAAACCTTGAAGATTTTCTGGGTCTTACCCTGTTCGAGCGCGCCGGGCCTAAACTGATCCTGACGGAGGAGGGCACGCGGTATTATGATGAGATTTCGCGCCTTCTCGATAAGCTGGAAGATGTCTCCATCGATGCCGTCCGCGGTCGAAAAGCACAGAGCATGCTGAAGATCGGCTTTCCGCCGACACTGATGCGGCGTTGGGGCGCGTCGATGCTGACCGCGTTTGCAGCCGCGCATCCCCAGACATGGTTCGAGGTTTATCCCTGCCGTCACGATCTCGATTTTGCGACATCCGAGCTGGATCTGGCGTTTCTGCGCGGCACCGGAAATTGGAGCGGAGCGCGCAGCCAGCTGCTCTTCGACGAGGAATTGGTTGTAGTTGGCGCGCCGAAGCTGATGCCGCTGCAAGGTCTCCCGAACGACGAGGCGCTGCTGGAATATCCGCTGATCCAGAATTCCAGCCGCCCGAGCCTGTGGCTGCATTGGCTGCGGGGTGCAGGCGTGCACTACAAGAGCCGCATTTATGGCCCGCGCCTGCCGAACTTCGATATGATCCTCGAATGCGCCATCAACGGTATGGGACTGGCAATCGTTCCCGAATTCCATGTGCGCACCGAACTGGCCGCGGGGATTTTGAACCCCGCTCTAAGCAGGCTTCAGACATCGGGCGAGGGCTTTTATCTCTGTTTCCCGCAGGCGCGGATGAACTCGGCCAATGTGCGGATCTTCCGCGACTGGTTTGCTACCGAATTCGCGCGCCGGCGGCAATTCCTGCCTCTGACGCATCCCTTAAGTCAAAAATAGGACTTTTCTATGGGCTTCAGTTCAAGCGGATCTTCTCCCCGCTTCAATAGCCAGGAATAGACCGGCGGCACTCGGTCTGCGATGGATTCGACGTGAACGTCAATGAAGCACGGTCCGTCGTCATGGGTAAAGGCGGCTGTGAGTGCGGCATCGAGTTCCGAACCTGTCTTGGCTGTCCATGCCTTGAGGCCATAGGCTTCCGCGATTGCCTGACCGCGCGGCGCCAGAAAGTCCACGCCAAAGCACTGATTGTGACCTTTGAGCCGGTGGAGGCCCTTGATCCAGCCGAATGTGCCGTTGTTGAAGAGGATAAGGATTGCCGGTACCTGCAAGCGCACCAGCGTTTCCAATTCGCCGACCGTCATGCCGAACGATCCGTCGCCAAAGAGACCGATCGGCCTCTTGGATGGATCGGCCCGCCAGGCTCCGACCGTGGCGGGAAGTGCCGAACCGAGTCCACCGAAGGCGCGCGGAATGGCAAAACGCGTTTCACGATCATTGATTTTAAGGAAGCGCGTCATGTAGGGCGTCGGCGTGCCGGCGTCGGAGTAGATCAAAGCCGGCTTGCAGGAGTCATGGAGCGCCTCATTGAAGGCACGTACGGCCCTCTCCGGCCGCAAGGGAACCCGCTCGTCGGAAAGCGCTTCCTCGGCGTGCTCCCAGAAAACCTTTCGACGATCATTGAGGCTGCCGATCCACGCTTCGTGTCGGGCGGGTTCTATTGCAGCGTCCAGCGTCAGGAGTTCTTCCAGAACCAACAGGGCATCGCCCTGGATGGACAGCAGATTCTCATAGTTGTTCGCCATGATTTCCGGGGAGATATCGATCTGCGCCAGACGGCGATTGAGGGTGATCCGCGGGAAGGTCCAGCCAATGGTGACGACCGAGCCGATGCGCGAGCCAACGAAGAGCGTGAAATCCGAATGCTCCAGCGCCCAGTTCGCATGGGGATGAAAGCCGTTGTCGCCGATGACGCCGATGGCGAGGCGGTGGTCGTCGTCAATGGCGCCTTGGCCGGTCATTGTCGTGCACATGGGCACGTTGTATTTTTCGGCAAGCTGCGTGATCCGGTCGCCGGCACGCGCGCGGTTTACCCCGCCGCCTGCCACGATCAGCGGCCTCTCGGCCCTGGCCAGAAGTTTGAGCAGGTCCTCCAGCTTCGAGCGCGGCGGCAGTGTCGGGTAAGCGGGGAAGGTGCGGCATTCCTCTTCGACATGAAGGGAGATCCGCCCCGGGTCCACTTCGGCAAGCAGCATGTCCTCCGGAATTTGCAGATGCACGGCGCCGGGTTTGCCGGAGCATGCGACACGAAAAGCCCGGCGGATGATTTCCGGCAGTTTTTCCGGCGATTTCACCTGAACGGACAGTTTCGTCACCGGCTCGAAGAGCTTAGCGCAGTCGAGTTCCGTCAGAACGCCGCGGCCTTCGCCGGGAAGCGGGATGTCGATGGTGAGAAGGATTACTGGCACGGACGAGCCGTTCGATTCGGCGACCGGGGGCAGCGAATACATCGCGCCCGCGCCTGAGGGGCACTCGAAAACCCCCGGTCTATTGGTGAACCGCCCATAGGCGTCAGCCATGTAGCCGGCTGAACGCTCATCGCGGGCCATGACATGACGAATCTTGTCTTCACGCAACTGAAGGGCCTCGTAGAGAGGAACGTTGGTGTCCCCCGGGACGCCGAAAATCGTGTCGACCCCGTAACCGATGAGCATTTCCACCAAAATATCCGCTCCACGCATTTCGTTCTCTCCTGTCTGTGCTGCAGGAGGATAGGACCGTCGGGAGCCGGCGGGGACCGGCGATGTGTCGGGTCTATGAAGCGTGAACCGTCAGATTGCCGGTCTCGGCCGCTGCACGGCCTGTCGCCCACGGAAATACTCAGACGAAATTCACTATGTAGGCCGCTACTCGCTTTGCGCCTGGTGCAAAGAATTCCGGTCGCTGCCGAGGCGGCTGCCGAACTCTCACCGCGAGGCAAAGCGCTATTGCCAGATTTGTTGGCCCGTGTCTCGCCGCTCGGATAGGAGCACATCAATCTCAACGGACAATATCGTTGGCCAAAGTCTAAGCGTAGGACCTCTTCGAGGCATCTTTGGCATTCACGGCAGCCAAAGCCTGTTCAATCGACGTGTAAATCTCGGTATCGATGCCTTTAGCGCGCCACGAGACGACGCTTAGGACGTCGCCACGCCTGTTTTTTCTGGCAAAGAGAACCGTTCCAGGCGGTAGGTCGCTGTGGTGGATCATTGAGAGCACCTCCGTTCGAACGTATGGCCAGAATTCGTTGGGTATCCCCATTGCCAAAAGCGCCTGCAACTCGTTCCAGAACAGTTTCGAGCTAATCGTGCGATCGTCTTTCTGAACTACAACTACATAACGGCTTGCCTGTCGCAGGCGGAGCAGTACAGGCAAGCTTGTTGACTGGGGTGAGACGTGTTGTCGACAGTTCATCAGCGGTGAAATTCCGTCTATCTTGATATGATTTTCGAAGCCAGCGGTGAGAACCAACCGGTTGACGCCTTTGCGATGGCGATCTTCTGGTTGGGCACTCGACGTCTCTACCGGGCAGTTTGAACGTCCTGTTGCCTGCCAAGATGGAAAATGCGGCGCGGCAGCACGGCGACGGCCGTTAATCCACCGTATGCGATGGCCGCCACCGCCACGATCTGGAAAAGGGAATTGAGACTCGCCTCAAACCAGATCACCGAAGCCCACCCGACGAAAGCAGCCAGGATCATCCTGACTGTTCCGGCAAGAACCGGGAGAAGAACACGCTTCAGTCCCTGGCTTGCAAAATAAAGTGCCAGTCCCAATCCAACCGCACCATAGGCCGGTGCGACGATTTGCAGATACTGCGAGCCTAGCTGCTGCACATCCGGGTCTGCCGTGAACAATCTCATCCAAATCATTGGGAACAGAGTGGCGAGAATGCCAATGGTCTGTGTGATGCCAAAAGCAATGGCTGCGCCAACCCAGGCGACCCGGCGGGCGCGTTCAATCTGGCCCGCTCCGATATTAATCCCGACCATGGTGACGATAGCGGTTCCAAGACCGAAGATGATGGGGATTTGCAGATAATCAAGCCGCGATGCAATGCCGAACCCCGCAATCGCGTCTGCGCCGAAGTGACCAACGGCTGCCGTTACGAACGTAACCGTCAGATTTACCTGGATCGTGCCGACAGCGGAAGGCAGGCCGACACCCAGAATGTCCTTGAACAGTCGACCTTGCAGCGGAACGATTTTAAGCTTCAGCGGGCTGCTTGACGAGCGCAGGTAAAGGGCAAGCACCAGTGCCGCGATCAGATAATAAATGAAGACCGCGGCGCCTCCGCCTGCCACGCCGAGCTGCGGGAAGGGCCCCCAGCCGAAAATCAACGGCGGCGACAGGACGAGGAGAAGGAACGCGCCGGAGATGATGACGAGTGCAGGCACGTTCACGTTGCTAGCGCCCCGCAGGGCTGCCGAAAGCAAAGCCGTGATCCAGATCGGAATGGAGCCTGCGAACACAATTCCTGAATAGATGAGGGCGGCCTTCAGGGTTTCTCCCGTCCCTCCCATTGAGCGGTAGAGCAGAGGTCCAAGGAGGATTGCAGCGACTGAGAAAATGGCTCCGAATACTGTGGCCAGAACAATCGAATGCCAGACGAGCCCATCGGCATCAGCGTGGCGGTTGGCACCCAGCGCTCGCGCCACGGCTGAGGAAACTCCGCCTCCAATTCCGCCATTCGACATCATTTGCATCAGCATGAGGACCGGAAAGACGAGGGTCACACCTGCTAAAGCCTCGGTCCCAAGGAAACTGACGAAATAGGTTTCCGCGACCCCAACAAAGGTCTGGACCACGAGAACGACGACCGTGGGCAATGCCAGCCGGAACAGCGCGGGTGTGATTGCTCCATGAAGAATTCCATATGGTGTCTTCTGTGAAATTGTTGAGACGTGAGAATTTTTGCTGTCCGGCATATCGGCCATGGCTGATCCTAAAAAGTTCTCCGAGGCTCTGCTCCGCTCCCAAGGCCGGGGTTCGCAACCGGTTCTCAGAATTTAAAAATAGATTGGTTTCGAAATCTAAATTATATAGAGTTCATTCGCAATCTAAAATATCGCTTACGAGCGTGAGACCGGAGCCCGTGCAGGTGTTCAAAACCCATGTTTCCGATCAAGGATCGATAAAAGCTGAAATGGTGGAAAACCCACTTGCCGGGGACCTATGCTTTGCCGTGCAGCGGACAAACCGCATCATCTCCCGCCAGATCAACGATGCATTGCGCTCGACAGGACTAACGGCAGAGCAGATATTTCTTCTTGCAGCGATTGGTGAAGCAGGTTCCCCTCGAATATCGGAAGTTTCGCTACTTCTTGGCCTTGACCACTCAACCGTCGTTTCAAATCTAAAACCCCTGGTGAGAAAGAATTGGGTGACGATGTCCGTGGATGTCGATGATCGCAGGGCACGAAGGCTTCTGCTCACCTACAACGGGAGCGCTCGGCTTGTAGTGGCATTTGAACGTCTTCGGAAACTTGAAGACACACTGGTGAAAAAGGTTGGCGGGGTACAGAATACTCTTAGCCTTTGCCGGATGCTTAGCGAGCTATCAACAGCGTGCGCTGGACCTAGGCCGCGCGCAGCCGACACCGGCACCTGACTGCAAGGATACAGCCATCACCCTCTATTTTCGGCGCCGTCTTCCCGTACTATCTCCTCATGGGGCTGTGCCTTTAAGCCAGCCACTTCGGTCTCCAGCCGGTCCAGCCGTTTCTCCAGCGCGATGAGGTAGTCTCCCTGCGGATCGTCGATACCCAGGACGACATCTTCCCACGATCGCCATTTTTCTCGAAAACGTTTCAACATTTAAAATCTCCATCGCCATCAACTTTATAAGTCGGCATTTGCATGCCTGGCAGTTTGAGCGAGCGTTATGCCATTCTCTCTGAAAGAGAGATCACCTCTGCCGGTTGCCGCAAACCGGTTGCGACAACGGAAACTCTTAACCGCCCTGTCAGCGCATCATTGAAAGTCGCGCCGACGACGATATTCGCGTCGTCGTCGACTTCTTCGCGAACACGAGTTGCAGCTTCGTCGACATCAAAAAGGGTCATGTCCGGTCCGCCAGAGATCGAGACGAGAAGCCCTTTCGCTCCCCTGACGGACGCTTCATCGAACAGCGGATTGGCAATTGCTGCCTCGGCGGCATGTCGGGCGCGGGCGTCTCCCGTTGCCTCGCCCGTACCCATGACCGCTCTGCCCATGTCACGCATGACTGACCTTACATCGGCGAAGTCGAGATTGATCAATCCTTCCTTGACGATCAGATCGATGACGGAACTGACCCCGGCATGCAGCACATGATCTGCCATTTCGAATGCATCCGCGAAGGTCGTCTTCGCATCGGCAACCCGGAACAGATTCTGATTGGGGATGACGATCACCGTGTCTGCGCATTCGCTGAGACGCTCGATTCCCTGCCGCGCTGTTCGCATTCGCTGCGTACCTTCGAATGTGAAGGGCATGGTGACGACGCCGACCGTCAGTATGCCTGCCTTGCGCGCAGCATGGGCGATGACGGGTGCGGCACCTGTTCCCGTTCCGCCCCCCATGCCCGCCGTCACGAAACACATATGCATTCCGTCGAGGTGGTCCATGATCTCATCAATCGACTCTTCGGCTGCCGCCTGTCCAATGTCAGCCAGTGATCCGGCACCAAGTCCTTCCGTGACGGTCAGGCCAAGCTGGATAAGGCGTGGCGCTTTTGACATCGACAAAGCCTGGGCGTCGGTGTTCGCAACGACAAACTCTGCGCCCTCGAGATCGTGCATGATCATGTTGTTGACAGCATTGCCGCCGCCACCGCCGACGCCGATGACGGCAATCCTTGGCTTGAGGAGCGTTATGCCGGGCGGTGAAACGACCGTCGTTGGTTGCATAGTGGGAGTGTCCTGGTGGAGACTTTGTTCAAAGGTGACCACGCGCGGGGGTTAGTCAGCCAATGGCGTTCGACTGCCTCTCTTCGGCCAGCGTCGAAACACTGCACTTGCATTGACCCCACCGAAGCCGAAGCCATTGGATATCGCATACTCAACATCGAGAGGTCGGGCATCGTTTGCGACAAAGTCGATGCCATTAGCCTCAAGGTCAGGTGAACTGAGATTCAAGGTCGGGGGCGCGATCTGGTGCTGGAGCGCCAGGATCGTAAAAATAGCCTCAAGGCCGCCGGCGGCCCCCAGCAGGTGCCCCGTCGCCGACTTCGTGCCGCTGACGGCGATCGACTTCTTTTGGCCGAACAGGCTCTTGATTGCTCTGAGCTCTCCGAGATCTCCAACCGGGGTCGAAGTCGCATGTGCGTTCAGATGGCCGATTTCGTGCGGGGCGATACCCGCCTGGGCGATGGCGATTTGCATTGCCCTGCGGGCGCCGCTTCCGTCTTCCGGCCCCGACGTAATATGATGGGCGTCGGCCGTCGTTCCGTATCCAACGAGTTCTGCTATCGGCGTCGCACCACGAGCAAGGGCGTGGCTCAACGCTTCAATGACGAGGATGCCTGCGCCTTCACCCATCACGAAGCCGTCGCGGGCGGTGTCGAAAGGACGTGAGGCCTTGGCCGGGGTCTCGTTAAAGCCTGTCGATAGCGATCTTGCCGCTGCGAAACCACCAAGGCTTACAATGTTCATACAGGCCTCGGTTCCGCCACAAACCGCAATGTCGGCTTCATTGGACCTGATCAGTCGCGCTGCATCGCCAATCGCCTGAACGCTGGCGGCGCATGCCGTCACCGGCGCTCCCAGCGGGCCTCTGAAACCATGCCGGATAGAGACTTGTCCGGCAGCGAGATTGACGAGAAAGGATGGAATGGTGAAGGGCGAGAGGCGGCGGACGCCGCGTTGGTCGACGGTACGCACCGCCTCCGTTATCGCGGGAAAGCCACCGATGCCCGATGCGATGATTGTCGCCGTTCTCAGTTTTTCTTCTTCGGAAGCTGGCTTCCAGTTCGCCTGTGCGAGAGCCTCTTCCGCCGCCGCCAGCGCAAAGATGATGAAGCGGTCGACCTTACGTTGATCCTTCGAGGGCAGGGTCTTGTCAGGATCAAATCCTCCTTCAGGATCTTCAGCCAGGGACGGGACCACGCCTCCGATTTTTGAAGGCAAATCCCCGACGATGTCGTCGCCCAGCCGTCGGATCCCGCTTTTGCCAGCAAGAAGCCGGGACCAGGAGATATCGACATTTGCACCAAGGGGGCTGACGGCTCCCATTCCCGTGACAACGACACGACGCATTTGCATTTCCACCTGTTAACGATCAAAATTTTGGCATGCCTTCGGCACCCGACCGAATGACCGGTCGTGAACTTGGGACATGCGGTTCGCGCTATTCTCTTCTGATAGCGTGGGGCTACGGCCGAGCTGTGCCAGCTATCGGCGACGAATATCCAAAAACCATCCGTTAGCCGCCATCGCGGCCAGCAATGCGCCGGACCTCGCTCGCTGCCGCATCGAGTACACTCGTCGAAAGCGCTTCATCCCCAATGATCCTGGACAGCGTCACCGCACCGACCATCATGGACAATATTGCCATGGCCTTTTCGCTTCGAGCTTTATCGCCACCCTCTCCGATAAGCTCTTCAAGCACCTCGAAGTGTGCTCGGATACCGTCTTCAAACGGGCGCCGAACTTCGGCGGTTTGACGCGCAGCGTCGGAGCCGAGAGCAACGAGCGGGCATCCTTCTGCCTTCTCGCCACTATGGTCTTTGGAAAGGTAGAAGATGATGATCGATTCCAGCGGATCCGACGTGTCTGCTGCGGCATCAGACCACCTTCTCGTGGCGCTCTCGAGAGCACGCCGTGATGCAAGCGCCGCAAGATCGTCCTTGGATGCGAACTGCTTGTAGAATCCACCCTGGGTGAGGCCCGCACCCTTCATCAGGTCTTTCAGGCCAATCCCGTCGAAACCATGCTCTCGAAACAAGCGGCTGGCGACGTTGATCACCCGTTCCCGGTTTTCCTCTGCCTGTACACGGCTCACTCGCATGTGGACCTCCAATTAGATTTCATTTGACATCTATATGTCTTTTAGAGTTAGAGTGCAATCTAATATTTTCAGGATGGCCGTCAAGAAGGGGCGATGAAATGAAACGGAAACTTGTTGTCACTGCAGCAGCAGTGCTGGCGCTGGCCGCAGGCGGAGCCGCAGCGCTGCTGCTTCCGACGCAGGCACCCGAGGCAAAGGCTGCCGATCCCCGGACTTTGGCGCCACTGGTCAACCTCGCGACGGCCAGGCTTCCTGGCAATTCGAGCAGCAGCTTTACCGGAACCGTTGGTGCCCGGGTCCAGAGCAATCTCGGCTTTCGCGTTCCCGGAAAGATCGTTGAACGTTTTGTCGACGTCGGGGAGCAGGTAAGCGCTGGACAGCCATTGATGAGGCTTGACGAGACCGATCTTCGTCTTGCTCTGACCGCCAAGCGAAACGCTGTCATCGCAGCACAGGCGACATTTGTCCAAGCGAAAGCCGATGAGAAACGCTTTGCCGTGCTGGTGAAGACCTCTGCTGCCTCGACGCAGCAATATGAACGATCGAAGGCCCTGCTGGATACGGCGACGGCACAGTTGGCCGCCGCTCAGGCTGAGGCGAATGTTGCCGAAAACGAGGCCAGATATGCGGTTCTCGTTGCCGATGCGGATGGAACCATTGTCGAGACGCTCGGTGAACCGGGTCAGGTGGTAACCGCCGGGCAGCCGGTTGTCCGGCTCGCGAAGTCTGGTCCGCGCGAAGCCATTGTCTGGCTTCCCGAAACCATGCGCCCTGAAATCGGAGCTCAGGCTTCCGCATCGGTTTATGGCAGAAACAATGCGGAAAAGGCCAAGCTGCGCCAGATCTCCGATTCTGCCGATCAGCAGACCCGCACCTATGAAACGCGCTGGGTGCTTGAAGGGGCTGCGTCCAATGCTCCACTGGGGGCGACCGTCACTATCGAAATCGAGAACAGAGATGCGCAAAACCACGCCGAACTGCCGATAGGTGCCCTGTTGGATGACGGGACGCGCACTGGCGTCTGGGTGATCGATCAGCAATCGTCCGTCGTGAAGTTTCGTGATGTGAAAGTAGAGCGGGTAAGCGAAGAGAAAGTGGTCGTCACTAACGTCAAGCCGGGAGAGGAGGTCGTTGCGCTTGGCGCACATCTTCTGAAGGATGGAGCGCAAGTTCGCACCAGCGTTGGGACAAAAGAGGTGACAAACTGATGAACCTCAATCTGTCCGCCCTTGCGGTTCGCGAACGCGCCGTCACGCTGTTCTTCATCGTCCTTCTGTCGCTTGCCGGCGTCTATGCTTTCGTCAAGCTGGGACGCGCCGAAGACCCCTCCTTTACCATCAAGACATTGACTGTCACGACTGTCTGGCCGGGCGCAACCGCACGCGAGATGCAGGATCTGGTTGCCGAGCCGCTGGAGAAGCGCATTCAGGAATTGGCATGGTACGACCGTGTCGAGACAACGACGCGTCCCGGCTTTGCCTATCTTACCGTTACGCTCAAGGACAATACGCCGCCAAGCGCCGTCGCTGAAGAATTTTATCAGGCGCGCAAGAAGCTCGGCGATGAAGCCAGAAACCTGCCGCAGGGTGTGCTGGGACCGTTCGTGAACGACGAATACTCCGACGTCAGCTTCGGCCTTTACGCTCTCAAGGCGCAGGGCATGCCGATGCGCGATCTCGTCCGGGAAGCGGAAAAGATCAGGCAGGACATGCTTCATGTTCCCGGCGTGAAGAAGATCAACATTCTCGGCGAACAGCCCGAGCAGATATTCGTAGAGTTCTCCTATGAGAAACTCGCCACGCTCGGCATATCTTCTCAGGACATTGCCGCAGCTCTTCAACGGCGCAATACCGTTACGCCCGCTGGCTCGATCGATACGCAGGGTCCGCAGGTCTTCATTCGCCTCGATGGTGCCTATGACAGTGTTCAGTCTATCGCTGATACGCCCATCGTCGCTTCCGGCCGCGCGTTGAAGCTTTCCGACATTGCTGAGGTACGCCGGGGTTATCAGGAGCCGGCAGGCTATGTCATCCGTCATGACGGCGAGCCGGCCATCATGCTCGGCGTGGTCATGCAGCAGGGCTGGAATGGTCTGGAGCTTGGCAAGGCTCTTGAAGAGCGCTCGAGCCAGATCGCACAATCATTGCCCCTTGGCATAACGCTGACGAAGGTCAGCGATCAGGCCGTCAACATTGACGCGGCAGTGGGTGAATTCATGGTGAAGTTCGCCATGGCCCTCGGCGTCGTGCTCTTCGTCAGCCTCATTGCGCTCGGCTGGCGGGTGGGCATCGTGGTGGCTCTGGCCGTGCCTCTGACGCTTGCTGTCGTCTTCATCATCATGCTCGAGACAGGGCGCTTCTTCGACCGCATCACGCTCGGTGCATTGATCCTGGCACTTGGCCTGCTGGTCGACGACGCCATCATCGCCATCGAGGTGATGGTCGTGAAGATGGAAGAGGGTATGGATCGCATCAAGGCGGCTGCCTATGCCTGGAGCCACACTGCGGCACCGATGCTGTCGGGAACGCTTGTGACCATTATCGGCCTGATGCCGGTCGGTTTCGCCGCCTCTGCAGCGGGTGAATATGCGGGCAATATCTTCTGGATCGTCGGTTTCGCACTGATTGTTTCCTGGTTCGTGGCGGTGATCTTTACGCCCTATCTCGGCGTAAAGCTGTTGCCCGATATCAAGCCGGTGGCAGGCGGCCATCATGCGATTTACGATACGCCGAACTACAGACGCCTGCGCGGTGCGATTGAATTCACCGTCAAGCACAAGTTCCTGACCTGCGCCATTGTTGGCGTTGTCATGGCGCTTTCGGTCGTCGGGATGGGTGCGGTGAAGCAGCAGTTCTTCCCCACATCGGACCGTCCTGAGGTTCTTGTCGAAGTCCGCATGCCAGAAGGCACGAGCATCGAAACGACAACCGCCACGGTCAAGAAACTCGAGGCGTGGTTGAAGCAGCAACCCGAAGCGAAGATCGCCACCAGCTACATCGGCCAGGGCGCCCCCCGCTTCTTCTTCGCCATGTCGCCCGAACTGCCCGATCCTGCCTTCGCGAAGATCGTTGTGCTGACATCCGACGCCCATGAGCGTGAGGTGCTGAAACTGCGTCTTCGGGAAGCCGTTGCGCAAGGGCTGGCGCCCGAGGCATTCGTCCGCGTGACGCAACTCGTCTTTGGCCCCTACACGCCATTCCCCGTCGAGTTTCGGATCAAAGGACCTGACGCCGAAGAGCTGTACAAAATCTCCGAGCAGGCACTTGCTCTCATGAGCTCGATACCTGATGTCAGAAATGCCAACCGTGACTGGGGTAATCGAACACCCGTTGTCCGGTTCGTTCCCGATCAGGATCGCCTGAACCTCATCGGCATGTCGTCCGCCGAGGCTGCCCAGCAGATACAACTCCTGCTGAGTGGCGTTCCCGTCACGCAAGTCCGTGAGAACATCCGAAACGTTCCTGTCGTGGCGAGAAGTGCCGGCGAAATCCGCCTCGATCCTGCCAGACTCGGGGACTTCTCGCTCGTGACGAGAGACGGCCGTGCGATCCCCCTCGATCAGATCGGCCACACGGAGGTGCGCTTCGAAGAACCGATCCTCAAGCGTCGTGACAGAACGCCTGTGGTGACGGTCCGGTCTGACATTAACGAGGCGACACAACCGCCGGAGGTTTCGCAACAGGTGATGACCGCTCTTCAGCCACTCATTGCATCTCTGCCTGCTGGCTACACAATCGAGATGGGCGGCAATATCGAGGAATCACTCAAGGCGAATACTGCCCTGGTGAAGGTCTTCCCACTGATGATCGCAGCGACCCTGATCGTCATCATCCTTCAGGTGCGCAGCCTGTCGACGATGACGATGGTGATGCTGACAGCACCGCTCGGTCTTGCAGGCGTCGTGCCGACCCTGATCCTGTTCAACCAGCCTTTCGGGTTTAACGCGATCCTTGGTCTTATCGGCCTGGCGGGCATCCTCATGCGCAATACGCTGATCCTGACCGAGCAGATCAAGGAAAACAAGGCCGCGGGTCTGGACGACTATCATGCCGTTATCGAAGCCACGGTGCAGCGAACGAGGCCCGTCATCCTGACGGCGCTTGCCGCGGTCCTAGCCTTCATTCCCCTGACGCATTCGGTTTTCTGGGGTTCGATGGCCTACACGCTTATCGGCGGAACGGCGGTGGGTACGCTCATCATCCTGCTCTTCCTGCCGGCGCTCTATGCTGCATGGTTCCGCATCAAGCCACCCAAGGCAGACATGGGTTCGACGGAGCACGGAAACTCGGAAACAGCGCAGCATTCGCTTGCTGCGGAATAGCCAACCCGTCCCTCCGCAGCAGATGATGCCGCGGAGGGATCATACTGCCTGGCGAGAAGTGGCGTGTGTTTTGCGTGCCCACTGGACCCTTTCGGAAACCATGCCCTCGTCCCGCTTCAATCCTGCCAATGAGGAGCCTTGACATGAACTCTGTCGTATCCATCTTCAAACATCCGCCGGACGGGGGTAGGGGATATCATCGGGATATGCGCGTCAGGTGGGCTCTCGAGGAAGTCGGCCAGCCTTACACTCTACGGTATCTGACTTTTTCCGAGATGCGCCGCCCCGAATATCTGGAAATACAGCCATTCGGCCAGATGCCGATCTACCAGGAGGGCGATCTCATTCTTTTCGAATCCGGTGCGATCGTGCTTCACATAGCACAGCGTTTCGCTGGCCTCCTTCCCGATGAAGCAAATGCGCGCTCGCGTTCCATCATGTGGATGTTTGCAGCGGTCAATACGATCGAGCCCTGTATCGCCTCTGGCAGCGTTGGTCATCTCAGTCAGCGGCTCCAGCAACTGGGTGATACGCTTGGAGGGAAGGAGTGGCTTGAGGGGGCTCAGTTCAGCGCCGGTGATCTCATGATGGTGAGCGTACTGCGGCCGCTCAAGCACTCTGATGTTCTGCTGGATAGCCCTGGCTTGCAGGACTACGTCGAAAGAGGCGAGCAACGATCCGCGTTCCAGCGTGCGCTGGGCAATCCACCAGCGGACAGGCGAACGGCGTGAATTGACGGCATAAGCATCCGTCACACCTGTCACTCCCCAGGCGAGAATCCCGCATTAACTCGACCGATGTTTCCCGCTTCTGACCATGTGCCTCCTCAATTTCTGCAAGCGCGTTTTATTTCGCTTGCAATCTAACGGAGTTATAGATTACAAACGAAATCTAAATTGATTTCTAGTCCAACGCTAGTTTTGGAGAGCGTAGATGTCGACAGACAAGATTGTTGTGGTGACCGGAGCATCCTCCGGCATAGGGCAGGCGACCGTGAGGTTGCTGTCACAGAATGGGTTCAAGGTGTTTGCAGGATCGCGCAATCCGGACAAAAGTGGACCGGTTCACGGTGTCGAGTACGGGCGTCTCGATGTGGACAATGACGAGTCGGTGAGGCAATTCGTCGATTGGGTTCTGTCCCGTTCAGGCCGGATTGATGTCGTGGTGAACAATGCAGGCGTCTCTCTTGTCGGGCCGGTCGAAAGCACGTCGGACGATGAGGCGAAGGCCCTTTTTGAAACCAATCTCTTTGGCCCACTGCGCATGATACGAGCGGTATTGCCTGCGATGCGACAGCAGAATTCCGGTCTGATCGTCAATGTCAGTTCGGTTCTCGGCTTTCTCCCCGCACCTTATATGGGCCTTTATGCCAGCAGCAAGCATGCGTTGGAGGGACTGTCTGAAACGCTTGACCACGAAGTTCGGCAATTCAACATTCGCTCCGTCTTGGTCGAGCCGACGTTCACGAGGACAAGTCTCGATGTCAATGCGAAGCAGACGGAGATGCGTATCGACGACTACGCCACTCAATTAGCCAAATCCAATGAGGCCGTTTTTTCCGCCATTAGGACGGCAAGCAGTCCTCAGACTGTCGCCGCCGAAATCATGGCAGCAATCACAGGTCCTCACAAAATGCGCAGACCGGTTGGAAAACAGGCTACGCTTCTGAGCCGCCTGAAACGGTTTATTCCAGCCAAGGCATTGGATGGCGGCATCAGGAAAACGTTTGGGCTCTCCCGGCTGTAGGCATTCGCGGAGCTTGCGCACCACAAGCAGAAAGTAGGGCGTCGGCATTCGGAAACTTCACGGCTTGTCTCGGACACATTTGCTTACCTTCAGCTCCGAGGGCGGAGAGTCGATGACTGTGCGCCTGAAGGGCAAGACACCGATCGGCCCGAAGAGCCCGGTTTACCGCTTGGTGGTCACGCGCTTGCATAAGAGTGTCCGACGCAACCCACGGATTGCGTCGCGGACGGATCACCGCCGGCGCCAGCAATCAATGTTGCACTAGATGTTTGTCGCTGAATAAAACTCAAAGGGGAGAATGTGCTGAGAAAGAGTAGTTGGTCTATCAGCGTCAAGCGCTTCTGCCATGGCTCGGACCAGAGTCTCCGCCAGTAGCCTTGCAGGATGGGATAGGACCACCTTGATCAACCCCTCCGCAAGACCTGCCCTCGTTTCATTCGTCAGCTCGTGAGCAATGACGACAGGGCGTTGTGCCACAGGCCCGCCATTCTCGCGAAGGGCTTGCATTACGCCGGTGATGCCGCCGCCGGCAACGTAAAGTCCGACCAAATCCTGTTCGGTTTGGAGAAGACGGCAAGTGGCTTCATATGCGATCTCGGGTTCCTCAAGAGTGGCGACCGTTTCCAGCATTTGAAAGCCGGGCGCGCTTTCTCGAAAATACGACCGGAATCCCATTTCGTTGAGCTCCTGGGCCAGATACCGATGGCTGCCAACGAAGACAGCGACCTTGCCGCCGTTGGCATTGAGTCCCGCTATGAACCAAGCGGCGGTCCGACCCTTCTTGACGCAGTCGTTGCCGACATAAGCCGCGCGTGCGGCAGTTGAGAGGTCAGAGATCATCGTCACGACGGGAATGCCTTCGGCGGCAAGACCGTCTACGGCGTGGTTCACCTGCGGATGATCTGACGTAATTATCCCAATCACGTCCGCCTCCCGGCTGAGGGAGTAGATTGCCTCTGCAGCTTTGTCTGGTGCGAGATCGTTCATAAACCTCACGATCGGTCGCCCATGCGCATCCGGAAAAGCTTCTACGGCCGCCGTCAGCAGTTCGCCCCACATCTGGTAAAGCTTTCGATGCGACTGCTTGAGAAGGAAACCGAACTTGATAACTGGCTTGTCGTGTTCCAGCCGCCGCTCAATCGCCGTGACTCCGTGATAGCCTATCTCCCGGGCGGCATTGAGAACCCGTTCGGCGGTCTGTGCGCGGACTGGGTCGCGGCCATTCAAAACGCGATCGACCGTTGAAATACTCACGCGGGCAGCTTTGGCAAGATCTGGGATAGTCGGTCGGGACATCGAAGCCTCTCATAAAATGAAGTCAATTATGAGAGTATTTGAGAGTAAAATCCATCCCTAAGTTGACAATCAGGTCGGTTTTAGTGATTTGTTCCTCATGAAATACCGCCGTTAAGGCAGAGAGGACTTGGGAGAGTCCTTTCATTTGGAGGAAAATCTTTCATGTCCGCGACCTTGAAGGTGGCGCCGCTATCGGGCGGCGGCGGCGCTCGCGCGCCTATAAATGACGAAAACGACTTTGTCCTTGAGATGCGGTCAATCACCAAGGCTTTCCCCGGTGTGCTCGCGCTTGACGAGATGAACCTCCAGGTCCGTGCCGGTACCGTGCACGTGCTCGTTGGCGAGAACGGCGCGGGCAAGTCAACCCTTATGAAGATTCTGAGCGGTATGTACGCGATCGATGGCGGCGAGATCTATTTTCGGGGCGAAAAGCTCGATCATCAGAATGCTGCAGCGGCACTCGATCGCGGCATTTCCATGATTCATCAGGAGCTTAGCCCGGTGCTCGATATGACGATCGCCGAAAACATCTTTCTCGGTCGCGAACCTGTCCGCGCCGAAACCGGGCTTCTGTCCAAGTTCGTTGACTTCGACAGGATGAACAACGAAACAAAGGTCCTGCTCGCCCGCGTAGGCCTGCGCTACAGCCCCGACACGAAAATGCGCGAACTGTCGATCGCGACCATGCAGCTCGTCGAGATCGTCAAGGCAATCTCGCGCGAAGCCTCTCTTGTCATCATGGACGAGCCGACATCAGCAATCAGCGACACCGAAGTCGCGATGCTCTTCCGGCAGATCGCCGAGCTGAAAGCCGCTGGTGTCGCCATCATTTATATCACGCACAAGATGGATGAGATCTTCCAGATAGCCGACGACATTACCGTCATGCGCGACGGTCAATATATCGCTGCGGGACCGGCTAGTGACTACAATACAGGCACGCTTATCTCTAAGATGGTCGGGCGGACGATTTCCGAGGTATTTCCCAAAGAAGAAGTGCCGATCGGTGAGGTCGTCCTGTCGGTCGAAAACCTGACCCGCCACGGCGTCTTCGAAAACGTGAGCTTCAGTGTTCGTGCTGGCGAGATTGTAGGCTTATCGGGTCTCATAGGTGCCGGCCGAACCGAGGTCGCGCGCGTGATTTTTGGACTTGATGGCGCCGACGCCGGAGTGGTCCGACTGAACGGCGCTGCTTTGAAGCTTGGCTCGCCGAGGGACGCGATCGCCAGCGGCATTGCCATGGTGTCCGAGGATCGCAAGTCGGAGGGCCTGGTTCTGTGCCGGTCCGTGGGCGAAAACATCTCTTTGGCAAACCTCAAGAAGTTCACCTCGCGGCTGTTCATCAGCGAACGGCAGGAGGAAAGCGCTGCGCAGCACATGATCAAGATGCTGCAGATCAAAACGCCCAACACAGCGATGACTGTGGAGAACTTGAGCGGCGGCAACCAGCAAAAGATCGTTCTTGCGAAATGGCTGCTGGGCGATCTGAAGCTTCTCATTCTCGATGAGCCTACGCGCGGGATCGACGTGGGATCCAAATCGGAAATTCACAAGCTCATGACCGAATTCGCCTGCCAAGGGCTCGCGATCATCATGATCTCATCCGAGCTGCCCGAAATTCTCGGGATGAGCGACCGCGTGGTGGTGATGAGCGGAGGCCGGGTGACCGGTGAACTTACAAGGAGCGAGGCGACGCAGGAAAGCATCATGCGCCTCGCCACGGGAGGACATTGATGAGTATAGATCCAGTAGCAGGAGCAGAAAAGCGGGAGGGACGGGTGTTGCGGGGTCTACGGGAGATGAGCTTCTCCCAGATCTATCGCAAGTACGGCACCGTCCTGATCTTCGTCGGCATCTGCATCCTGGCCTCGATGTTGAGCCCGACGTTTTTGACGGAAGCAAATCTCACTAACGTCCTGAGACAGGTGGTTGTTGTCAGTCTTTTGGCCTGTGGCATCACCTTCGTCATCATCCTGGGGCATATCGACGTTTCCCTCGGTTCGGTTCTTGCTCTTTGCGGGGTAATCGCGGCAAGCGTGATGTCGATGACCGGCAGCATCGTACTTGCGGTCGCAGCCGGTCTTGTCGTGGGTGTCATAACTGGCACGATCAACGGCTTCGTAATCACGTTCTTCCGAATCCCCTCGTTCATTATGACGCTTGCCATGACGACGGTCGCACGCGGAACCGTTCTGCTCTATACGGGCGGATCGCCCGTAACTGGCCTCGGTGACTTCAAGGTCATAGGACAGGGTTCACTAGGCCCAGTCCCCATCTCCGTGCTCATTCTGGCGGTAGTGGTCGTCCTGTCGTGGCTTCTGCTCAACAAAACCAAGTTCGGTCGATACGTCTATGCCGTCGGCGGGAATCAGCGTGCCGCACTTGCCTCCGGAATCAACCCCGACAGCATCGTCATCAAGGCGTTCATTTTCAATGGCGTCCTCTGTGCCGTTGCCGGCATTGTTCTGATGTCGCGTATCAATTCCGGCCAGCCCGCAGGCGGCGTTGGCTACGAGTTTGACGCGATCACGGCCGTGGTTGTCGGTGGCACCAGTCTGATGGGGGGGACCGGAACCATCACCGGTACGATCATTGGCTCCATGATCATCGGCGTTATCAACAACATCCTCAATCTCATGAATGTCAGCTCCTACTGGCAGCAGATCATCAAGGGTCTGATCATTGCGATCGCGGTGATCCTTGATGTTTGGACGAAATCAGCCCGCGGCAAGAAGAAGGCATAAACCCGTTCCAGGGACCTTCTGTCCCGGAAATAACTCTGTGTCGGCGGGATTTCCGCCCCTGCACCAACACACACCCTTTGGGAGGAAACCATGAAAGTTATCGCAAAATTTGCTTTCGCCTGCGCAGTCTCTCTGGCCGCGCTTTCTGCAACCGCCGCAACAGCAGCCGACAAGTTCGTCGTCGGTTATGCTAACATGGCCGACACCGACGTGTTCGTCATGGCACGTAAGAATGCCTTCATCGAGGCTGCCAAATCTGACCCGGCAGTGACGGTCAATTTCTCTGACGCGAATAACGATGTCAGCAAGCAACTCGACCAGATCGATAACTTCATCGCGCAGAAGGTAAATGCCATCGTTGTCGTGCCGGTCGACTATCAGGGCATTGTGCCTGGAGTTGAAAAGGCCAATGAGGCGGGCATTCCCGTGATCGCTCTCGGGATCCAGTCTGCTGGCGGCAAATATACATTTGTGGGCTCAAAGAACATCGATGCCGGCCGCCTTCAGGGCGAATACATGAAGGCGAATCTGCCGAAAGATGCGAAGATCCTCTATCTCGAAGGCACGCCGGGTCTCTCCCACACGCAGGAGCGGAAGAAGGGGTTTGAGGATGCGCTCGGCCGATCGGATGTTACGACGCTCGCAAGTCTATCGGGCAACTATGATCGCGCCGAGGGCATGAAGGTCACGGAAGACTGGATCCAGAGCTTCCCGAACTTCGATGCCATCGTTGCTGCCAACGATCAGATGGCGCTTGGTGCTCTCGAAGCCCTGCAGGGAGCCAATCGCCTTAAGGGCGTACTGATCTCGGGCGTCGACGGCACGGCCGACGCGCTCAACGCCATCAAGGCCGGCACGATGTCCCAGACGATCTTCCAGGATGCAGCAGGGCAGGCCAAGGCTGCCTTTGAGGTTGTTGAAGGCCTGAAGAAGGGCGAACAGGCGCCGGCGGAAAAGCTGGTTCCGTTTGCCTCGATCACCAAGCAAAACGTCGATCAGTACGCAAAGAAATAACCCTCCCAAGGGAAGCGTGTCGGGAAACGAGGCCCGGCACGCAACGACACAGGCCGGTGCTCTGCTGGCGCCGGCCATCCCTTTCATCAGTTACAGAAAGATCATAGGAAATGGGTACCAGGATCGCAATCATCGGGGCGGGACTGATGGGGGCAGACCATGCAAAGATCGTGGCGGAAGATCTGCCGGGCGCAACGCTACAGGTCGTGTGCGACATGGACGCTGATCGGGCGAGAAAAGTCGCTGACCGCTACGGCGCTCGGGATGTGGACGTGAATCCGGATGGTATCGCGGCACGACCGGACGTCGATGCGATCATCATTGCGAGCCCGGACTTTACGCACGCGACCCTTTCGTTGTCCTGCATCAAGGCGGGCAAGCGGGTCCTTTGTGAAAAGCCCCTTTCGCAATCGTCATCGGAGTGCCTCGATATCCTCAAGGCGGAGGAGCAGGCTGGTGAGCGCTTCATCATGCTTGGCTTCATGCGCCGCTTCGATCAGTCGTACGTCGAGATGAAGCGAGCCGTGCAGGATGGCGCGATCGGCCGAGCCCTCATGATGCACAACTTCCACCGCAACGTGGCGACCCCGGCTGCCGACTTTACCGGTGCGATGGCTATTACCAATTCGGCACCCCATGAATTCGACGTGGTGCGCCATGTCCTTGGCACCGAATACATTTCGATTTCTGCGTTCCAGCCAAAGCGCTCCGACACCCTCGTCGCGCCCGTTCATATGGTGCTTGAGACGGTGGACGGTCAGCTTGTCAACATCGAGATCAACAACAACGCAGCCTATGGCTACGATGTTCGTGCCGAACTGGTGGGCGAAAAGGCGACTATAGCGATGAACCCGGTGAACTACACGCGGGTCGACCGTAATCTGGGACAGAGCACGAGCTACGAGGCCGACTGGCGTGGCCGCTACCATGAGGCCTACCGGCGTCAGAACAGGGCATTCCTGCGCTTCGCGGAGAGCGGCTTGTTCCCAGAGACGGCGTCCAGCAGTTGGGACGGGTACTGCGCCGCCGTCGTTGCCGAGGCGGGAGTGCAAGCGCTGAACAAGGGACACAAGATGCCCGTGGAGATGATCATGAAGCCGGAGTTCTACGCATGAAGCTGGGTTTTGTTTCAGACAGTCTGGGTGGTCTGCCGTTCGACGAGATGCTCGACCATGCCCGCCGGCTCGGGGTTTCCGGGGTGGAAGTCAACACCTGCGGCTGGTCCACCGCTCCGCACTTTGACCTGCCGGGGATATTGAAGGACGGTAACGTGCGGAAGGGCTTCCTCGCGTCCTTCGCAGACCGTGGACTGGAGGTCATCAGCCTCAACGCCAACGGAAACCCGCTGCATCCGACTGACCCCGCGCAAGGGCAGGGCCTTGAGGATACAATCCGAGCGGCCGGCGAGCTCGGGGTTAGTACTGTCTGCTCCATGTCGGGCCTCCCCGCCGGAAACGCAACGGACACCATGCCGAACTGGGTGGTTTCCTCCTGGCCTCCCGAAACGCAGGCCATACTCCGGTATCAATGGGAGGAGAAACTTATCCCGTACTGGACGAGGATCGCTGCGCTGGCAAAGGAACACGGGGTCGAACGCATCGCGCTGGAACTTCATGGCAACCAATGCGTCTACAACGTTCCGTCCCTGCTCAGACTGCGGGAGGCGGTGGGCCCTGTCATCGGCGCAAACCTGGACCCCTCCCATCTTTTCTGGATGGGCGCCGATCCTCTTGTGGCGGCGGAAGCGCTCGGCGAGGCCGTCTATCACGTCCATGCCAAGGACACATTCCTGAACTCTCCGAAACAGGCCGTGGGCAGCCTCCTAGAGAACGGGAGCCTGATGGACATTCCCGCCAGGAGCTGGTCCTATATCACGCTCGGTTTCGGCCACGGAGAGGAATGGTGGCGACAGTTCTGCTACAGGCTGAAGATGGCAGGCTACGACGGCTGGCTTTCTATCGAGCATGAAGACGTCCTTCTGAACAGCCTGGAAGGTCTGGAGAAGTCTGTGGCGCTGCTCCAAGCCGTCATGCCAGTCGCCAAGAGCGACTTCAAACCGCAGGCGATCTAGGAGCCGCCAAACGGACCCCTGCTCAAGATCAATTCGCTGCCGGCGGCATGCTTCCGGCAGAAAGTCGTCTGCGCCGAGGCGGGCGCGGTTCAACACGTATCAGAGACGCGAACATGCAGAAAACGCTCGACGTCATCACCATCGGCCGTGCCGGAGTAGACCTTTACGGCGCTCAGGTCGGCGGCCCACGTAATCCTTCATTTCAGTGATGATCCAGTTGCTCGCCCGTTAACAGCGAAAGGATAGACTTAGTATAGGGGAAATCCCGTGCGCGGGTAAACTTGCACCAAATCGGTAAATGTTATGGGACAACAAAGCGGCTGCTCTTCGCATGTGCGAACCGAAAGCGGACCGCCATCTTGCGGCCCTAAATCGCTCAGTTCATCACTTGAGGTGGATGTCCGAATTGGGGCACAATGGACCAAGTGGAAACGATTTCCGCAGATGTGCTTATTAACTAGCTGAATTTGCAAGTCTCTATAGAATCAGGCCCCCGCAACCAAATCCCAGTTTCTGTCCGGCCAGCACGGTCGATATGTTGATCTTCTTGCGATAGAGGCAGGCGCGTCCACAATTGGTGACGATGATGTCCCGATCATGGAAGGGGTAATCAATCTCCGGCAGGCCAATGTAGGGTCGCAAAGAGGCGGTGTAGAGATCGGCCGGCACTTTCATGCCGATAGCCTCATGCGGCCTTTCACCATTGAATTCGCTGACGAATGCATCGAAGCGTGCCTGTTGCTGAAGAAGGTTACCTTCGGGCGGGCGAGTTGCCTGCTTCTTCAATGTCAGATGCATGCGCTCATGAGCATGCGCTGCAGTGCGCTGATCGGTGTTGGGATAATCGTCGGTGGCCTCGGCACTATCAGGCCCATCTGGCCTGCCGGTCAGGCTTCAGGACTTGTGTGCCGGGACAATATGCAGGCGACCATAACGCACGGAACGCTCGGCGATAACGTGATCGGCAAAATGCTGAACCTCGCCCATCGGCCCCTTGAGTACGCCGACTTCAAGACAGTTCTCGGCATCGAGATGCACATGCATGCTGGCAATGGTCAAGTCATGGTGGTCATGGAACGTGCTGGTCAGTCGGCGGGCCAGATCGCGGGCAGCGTGGTCGTAGACATAGGACAAGACGCCGACGCAGTTCTGGTTGGAGCCCTGTTCCTGCGCCGCCTGCTTCAGGCCAGCGCGTGCCAGGTCTCGCAAGGCTTCCGATCGGTTCTGATAACCTTTGGTCTCGATGGCACGGTCGAGTTCCGCCATGAGGTCGTCATCGATGGTGATCGTAATCCGGTGCATAGCCAAATCCTTCCTGACATCAGCCCACAAGGTCAGATGGTTCTGGCCTCCGCGTCGCCTATTGTCCAGTCGGAAGTACGGCAAACAGCGTATGTCGGGATTGACGGCACTGCAAGTATGATGTTCTTTGCAAATCAGCATACTTTCCATCGGATTTCCTGAGAGATCAGTTTCATGTTCAAGAACACATTGCGCGGCCTCGCATTCGCATTGTCGCTTGCCGCTTCGTTTTCCGCGTCCCACGCCCTTGCCGAGCAGAACCTCAATTTTTCATGGCCGATGAATGTCGGGCCGCTCAATCCGCATCTGTATTCGCCCAATCAGATGTTCGCGCAGAACATGGTCTATGAAACGCTGGTTCGCTATGAAGCCGACGGCACGATCAAGCCGTGGCTTGCGGAATCCTGGGAAAGCTCCGCCGATGGGCGCAGCTATACGTTCAAGCTGCGCGAAGATGTCAAATTCTCCAATGGCGAGACATTCGACGCTGCAGCGGCAAAGGCGAACTTCGATGCGGTGCTCGCCAACCGCTCGCGCCATGCATGGTTGGAGCTTGCCAACCAGATTGTCTCGACCGAGGTCGTCGATCCCTACAGGCTGAAGGTTACGCTGAAGGAGGCCTATTATCCGCTGCTGCAGGAACTGGCGCTTCCGCGCCCGTTCCGTTTCGTCGCGCCTTCGCAGTTCAAGAATGGCGGCACCAAGGACGGTATTGTGGCGCCGGTCGGCACGGGGCCTTGGAAGCTAACCGAAACCCTTCTCGGCGAACGCGACGTCTTCACGCGCAATGACGGCTATTGGGGACAGAAGCCGGCCTATGACAAGGTCACCGTTAAGGTAATCCCCGATGCGAACACCCGCGCCATTGCCTTCGAAACCGGCGAGATCGATCTGATCTACGGCACGGACGGCCCGATCTCACCTGATACCTATGAGCGGTTCAGCAAGATGGGCACCGTTACGGCAGCGCTGTCCGAGCCATTGGAAACACGCGTTCTCGCCATCAACACCAATCAAGGTGCCACCCGCGACCTGGCCGTCCGCAAGGCGATCAATCACGCGGTGGACAAGGACACGATGATCGCGACCATCCTCTATGGCACGCAGCGCCGGGCAGACACCCTGTTCGCCACCAATGTCCCCTATGCGAATATCGGCCTCAAGCCCTATGCCTATGATCCCACCGAGGCGAAGCGGCTACTCGACGAAGCCGGCTGGAAAAGCGAAGGCGGCGGTGTCCGCAGCAAAGATGGGCAGCCGCTGTCCATCGAACTCTGCTTCATCGGCACGGACGCTATCAGCAAGTCGATTTCCGAGATCGTCCAGGCCGATCTTCGCAAGATCGGCATCGATGTGAAGCTGACCGGCGAAGAGGAGAGCGCGATCTATGCGCGCCAGCACGATGGCCGCTTCGGGCTGATCTTCAACCGCACCTGGGGCGCTCCTTACGATCCGCACGCCTTCGTAAGCTCGATGCGCGTTCCCTCCCATGCTGACTATCAGGCGCAGCTCGGCCTGCCGGACAAAGCCGAGATCGATGCCAAGATCGGCAAGGTGCTGATTTCCACCGACGAGACGGCACGGCAGGCGCTGTACCGGGATATCCTGGCGCGGCTCCATGAAGAGGCGGTCTATCTGCCGCTGACCTATGTCACGGCCATCGCCGTTGCCAAGCCCGAAGTCGGTGCAATCCCCTTTGGCGCGATGTCGAGCGAGATACCCTTCGATCGCCTGGCGCCGAAGGCGAACTGAGTTCCATGACCGGGTTCATTCTCCGGCGGGTCATCCTGCTCGTGCCCATGTTGCTCGGCGCCTCGCTCGTCATCTTTCTGATGCTGCGATTGGGGCCGAGTGACCCGGCCATGGATTACCTGCGTCTGTCCAAAGTGCCGCCGACGCCGCAGGCGCTCGCCGATGCGCGCCAGATGCTAGGACTCGATCGATCCATCGCCGTTCAGTATTTCGATTGGCTCGGCAACGCGGTGCGCGGTGATTTCGGAGTATCCTATGCGACGCAGCGGCCCGTGCTGCCGGATCTCCTCCATTTCGTCCCGGCGACGCTGCAACTCGCCGGTGTGGCGCTGGCTTTGACAATCGGTATTTCCGTCCCGCTCGGTGTCTGGGCCGCGCGATATCGTGAGCGCTGGCCCGATCAGGCGGTCCGTTTCCTCGCCTTTCTCGGCGTTTCCATGCCGAACTTCTGGCTCGGCTTCCTGCTGGTCATGGTGTTTTCGGTGCACCTTGGCTGGTTGCCACCGATGGGCCGCAGCGGTATCGCAAATATCGTCATGCCGGCAATTGCGGTTTCCTTCATGTCGCTCGCCATCAATGCCCGGCTGCTGCGCGCCAGCATGCTTGAAGTCGCGGGCCAGCGACATGTCCGCTACGCCCGTCTGCGAGGCCTCTCGGAGAGAGAGGTGGAGAGGTCACATATCCTGCGCAATGCCTGGCTGCCGATCATCACGGCAATGGGCATGCATATCGGCGAACTGCTGGGCGGTACGCTGGTGATCGAAAGCATATTCGGCTGGCCCGGCGTCGGACGTTATGCCGTTTCGGCCATCATGAACCGGGACTATCCCGTCATCCAATGTTTCACGCTGGTCATGGTAACGATCTTCGTCGTCTGCAACCTGATCGTCGATATCATCTATGCCTGGGCCGATCCGCGCATCCGGCTATCCGCCGAAGGGGTCGAATAATGACCGTCTCACCGACACGGGCGAAAATCCTCGCGCCGCGCCTCAGCACCTATATCGCTTGCTGCATCATCGTCCTTCTTGTGCTGGCGGCAATCGCGGGGCCGTGGATATCGCCGCACGATCCCGACCAGGTCGAATTGACCCAGCGGCTGCGGGCGCCCGACGCGACCTTTCTGCTCGGAACCGATCATCTCGGCAGGGATATTCTTTCGCGGCTGATCGCGGGCACGCGCGTGTCGCTCGGCTCCGTGGCAATCACCCTCGTGGTGATCCTGGGTCTCGGTATCACCATCGGCGGCATATCCGGTTTTATCGGCGGTCGTGTCGACCAGATCATCATGCGGATCACCGATGTGTTCCTCACCTTCCCGACGCTGGTTCTGGCACTCTTCATGATTGGCATGCTCGGAACCGGCCTCGTCAATGTCATCATCGCGATCGCGCTATCGCACTGGGCATGGTACGCGCGCATCGTCCGCGGCATCGTGCTGTCGCTGCGGCACAGGGAATTCCTGCTGGCGGCGCGTCTCAGTGGCGCGGGGCCAATCCGTATCTTCGTCGAGCACCTGCTGCCCGCTACACTGTCGCAGCTCCTGGTGCTCGCGACACTCGATATCGGCCATATGATGCTCCATGTCTCCGGCCTGTCGTTCCTCGGCCTCGGCGTGACGCCGCCGACTGCCGAATGGGGCGTGATGATCAGCGATGCAAGGCAATTCGTCTGGACCGCGCCGATGCTGATCTTCTGGCCCGGTTTTGCGCTGTTCATCGCCGTCATGGCCTTCAACATCCTCGGCGATGCGCTGCGCGACCGCCTCGACCCGCATCTGAGGGCAGAACATTGCCACTGACAGCGAAGAGCCTTTCCATTCGCAACGTGACGGTGACCGCGCCTCATGGCGACCATGCACATGTTCTTGTCGATGACCTGTCTTTGACGCTGCAGCCAGGCCGCGTGCTGGCCCTGGTCGGCGCCAGCGGATCGGGCAAATCCATGGCCTGTGCGGCAAGTCTCGGGGTATTGCCGCCGGGCGTGCTGCTCGAAGCCGGCGAAGTGCTGCTAGACGGCAAATCGATGCCAGCGCGGGAGTTGCGTGGCAGGCATGTCGCGACGATCATGCAAAACCCGCGCAGCGCCTTCAATCCCGTCCTTACCATGCGCGACCACGCGGTCGAAACGTTGAAAGCGCTTGATCGCCATGGAGCGGACGCGGAGCACGGGATTGAACTGGCCATGGCCGAAGTGGGCCTGGAGGAGCCGCAGCGGGTTCTTGACATGCATGCCTTCGAGATGAGTGGCGGCATGCTTCAACGCATGATGATCGCATTGGCGTTGCTGAGCGAAGCCCCCTACCTCTTTGCCGACGAACCGACGACCGACCTGGACCTCGTCGTGCAGATGCGCATCCTTGAGCTGATCGAAAAGCTTGTGCGGGAGCGTGGCCTCGGCGTCCTGCTGGTTACGCACGACATGGGCGTGGTGGCAAGGCTCGCCGACGACGTCGCGGTGCTGGATTTCGGCATGCTGGTGGAGCAGGCGCCGGTCGAGGAGATCTTCAGCACTCCACGCCATGAGGTCACGCGCATGCTGGTGGAGGCCCATCTCGCGCTTTACGGAATGGAGCTTGCCTGATGATCCTGATCAGCGCCGATAACATCAGCAAAACCTATCGGACTTTCTCGGTGGTCGGGGCCAGCGCGCCGCGTAAAGTGCTGGATCAGGTTTCGCTCTCGATCAACGATGGTGAGACCGTTGCCCTTCTCGGCCGCAGTGGTTGCGGCAAGAGCACGCTCGCCCGCTTGTTGTGCGGGCTTGAACGGCTCGACAGCGGTGCGGTGTCCTACCGGGGCACGCCAATCGATAAGCTTGGAAAAGGCGAACGGCTGTTTCGCCGCGAAGTGACGCTGGTGTTTCAGGACTCCCTGAGTGCGGTAAACCCGCGCCTCGATGTCCGGGCCGCCATCAGCGAGCCGCTCAGGCACCTGACAGGCCTCGATGCATCCGCGCGTGACGCCCGCGTCGCCGAACTGCTCGACATGGTGCAGCTGTCGGCCGACATCGCCGATCGGCTGCCATCGCAGGTCAGCGGGGGCCAGTTGCAGCGGATCTGCATCGCCCGCGCGCTCGCGCCGAAACCCAAGCTGATCATTCTCGACGAAGCCGTGTCGAACCTCGATATCCACCTTCAGGCCTCGGCGCTCGCGTTGCTATCCGAATTGCAGAAGAAACAAGGTATTGCTTACCTCTTCGTCACCCACGATCTAAGGCTGGTCGAGCGTTTTGCCGACAGGGTTATCGTGATGGAGGAAGGTAAAATCGTCGAAGAATGTGCGACGGGGGAGATCGAGCGGCTGTCGCATCCGGCGTCTCGTCTCCTGAAGGACGCCGTTTTGCCGGCTCTACCCCACAAGCGCTCCGGTTGCGTGTAGGTCTCGACGCGTTAGAAGGCACTGCTTCGCGTATGTTGAGTATCGAGTATAACCAATAACTTAGTCCTCAACTCAGCAAATCCGCTCTTCACTGCCTGTTCTCATCCGCCAATCCGCCCCATGTTGGTCCAATTCTCAACCTAGCTGGACGACGTCATCAGCCACCGCCCGGACAAGACGGAGGTCATGGCTGGTCAGCAGAAGGCTCATGCGCTGCTCATCCACGAGAGCGCGGAGAAGCTCTATCGTCTGCCTTTGCACCAGCGGATCGAGCCTTGAGGTCGGCTCATCGGCTACCAGGCAGGTTGGCTTGAACAGCAGGAAACGGGCAATTGCAAGACGCTGGAGCTCTCCTCCAGACACCTCATCTGGTTGTGTACAATGCGGCATTTGAACGCCATCATTGGTCGCTGAGCTCACCTGAGGCGATGGCGCTATCATTGAGGGATGATTGATGTCAGCAAACGCGACGAGTTTTACCAGCAGGCATATTGCGGCGGCGTCTGTTCCCTGCGCGACAGCAATATCCACCGCCGCAGCCAGGGCCGTGAGCCGATCGAGATCGGCAAGCTCTATTACAGCAATGTCGATGCTGACAACGACGTGTCAGGCTGAGGCCATGCGCGACGTCGCGAGAAAACCGGCGATGAAGTCAACGGCCTCTTCGCCGCTTCTCAAACCGAGGTGAATACTCTTCTGTATCCCTGATTTGCCGATACTGACGGGACGAACTCCGAGCTCGGCGGCTTCCCGACGCACCAGCCAGTTCGGGATGGCGCTGACGCCGCGACCGGCTGCGACGAGCTGTAGCATCATTTCTGTGGTCTCGACATTCCGGTGGTGGCGCGGGCGGCAATTTGCAGGCGCAAGGAAATGCGTGAACACATCCAGCCGCTCGGGTGGCACAGGATAGGTGAAGAGCGTTTCATCCAGCAGATCCGCAGGTTCGGCATGGTCCTTGGCCGCCAGAGAGTGATCGGCCGGTACCGCAAGAACCAGTTCGTAGTCGAACACCGGTAGATAATGGATGCTAGGCGCTTCGATCGGGTCCGGGGTGATCAGGATATCGATCTCGTATCCGGTCAGCGCCGCCACGCCGCCAAAAGCAAATGATGTCGTCAGTTCCAGGTCCACATGCGGCCAGTCTACCAGATAGGGCTTTGTCACGCCCATCAGCCATTGGTGACAGGGATGGCATTCCATCCCGATCTTGAGCGAGCCTCGCTGTCCGTAGCGGTAGTCGGACAAGACATCCTCAGCCCTTTCGATCTGTGGCAGGACGCGCTGCGCCAGCGCGACGATGTAGCGGCCGGCCTCGGTGAGACGAAGATTGCGGCCGTCCTTTTCCCACATGGCGACGCCATAGCGTTCTTCGAGCTTGCGAATCGTGTGGCTCAGCGCGGACTGGGTCACATTCAGCCGTTCTGCCGCCGCCGTCAGACTGCCCATGCGATCGACTTCGCGCAGGATCGACAGATGTTGCCTGTCCAGCATCGTTATGCGCCTCCTTGGTCGAGGGGAAAGACTTCTATCTGTTCGCTGTCTCGAACAGTAACCGGCCGGTGATCTTCGTCGACCGCGACCATGGTGAAATGTCCGGTAGCCGTGATATGCCGCTCGCCCGTCAGAAGGTTTTCCGACCAGAGTTTTGTCTCGACGGACATGGAACTGCGGCCAACGCTCGCGACACGTGCCTCCGCCTCGACGATTTCGCCGATCTCGATTGGCCTTGCGAAGTCGATACGCTCGGATGATGCCAGCACCACTAGCTTGCCGGAGTAGCGCGATGCCGTCACGAACGCAGCTTTTGTCATGTAGGCGATTGCCTCGCCCCCGAACATCCGGCCGACGCTGTTAGCCTGATCCGGAAAGACGATTTCGACCATGGCAAGCATATCGCTTTCGCCCGGCGCGTCCTCGGGAAGCAGTTTGGGTAAGGCGTAATGCGCCGCGTTCTCGCCCTCTGGAACGGCAACCATATGGAAGACGCCGCGCGTACAGGTATGCCGTTGACGGCCGACAATCGTCTCTGCCACCATCTCGACCTCAACAGTCAGGGAACGGCGGCCAGCCTTGACGGGTCTTGCCGTGAATTCGACGATGTGCCCGATGCGTGCGGGCTGTTTGAAATCGATACGTTCGCAGGACGCGGTCACAAATGGTGCGCGCCCGAAGCGGGTCGCCGCGATGAAAGCGACTCGATCCATAAGGGCGAGGCCGGTCCCTCCGAACAGGGTTCCGTGATGGTTTGTGTCACCAGGGAAGACGATATCGACGAGTTGTGTTGTCGACAGGTGCTGCATGGGCTTGTCTGTCGTGTCGGTGCTGATCATCGGCGCTGCCATCAGGTTGTGGCAGGGCTGGGCAATGACGCAGAGACGACGGCGCGGAGATGCCGATCGCGAAAGCGGCACTCCGGGACACCCCGCCCGTGGACGTTATCTGTCGTGGCAGGTCTCCTGGCTCGCGGATGACCGCTCCCGCCCGTCTTCCCGGGATAAACCCAGTGACAAAAATGGACGTTCGCTAGCCGCTTACAGTTGCGGGGGCAGCTCCGGCATCTGACCGAATTCCCTCTTAGCTCCGGACTGTCGTCCACAGAACCACGACGGTAAACCAATGTCCCATGCCGCTCGTGGGGTCAAGGCCTCGTTTCCGGTCGGCGGGCCAGACCCACTTGTCCCGCAAGCCATGCCGCTTACCCAAAACCATGAGGACGGCTCATGCTTCAATGAAATGAAATCAATTTTTCTCCATCAACGGCTCAGGCATAAGAGGGGCGCGCTCCAGGCCATAGACAAGCTAAAGATTGTTGATTGAGAAACACGAGAGAAAAATGAGAGCACTGAAAGAAAAAGAAACAGATTCAGGGTTTTTCTCGGTCCATGAGAACAATATTGCCATGAGCGGTGAATTTACGTTCTCTCTCAAGAGCATTCCTTTTGACGAGGATTATCAACCCTCGGAAAATACGCGGCTCACGACTAACTTCGCCAATCTGGCCAGAGGGGAGAGCCGCCGGGAGAATTTGCGCAACGCGCTGAGGATGATCGACAATCGCTTCAACGCCTTGGCGCATTGGGACAATCCGAAAAACGATCGTTATTCTGTCCAGCTCGAGATCGTTTCCGTCGAGATGAGGATTGATGCTGAAGGCAACACTGATGCTTTCCCCCTGATCGAAATCCTGAAAACGAATATCGTCGATCATAAGACAGGCGAACGCATCGAAGGCATCGTAGGGAATAATTTCTCCTCGTATGTTCGGGATTATGACTTCAGCGTCGTGCTGCCGGCTTACAATAAGGATCGCCTGGCATTTGGCACGCCGGAGAATTTTGGTGATCTGCATGGAAACCTGTTCAAGTGTTTCCTGAATTCAGATGCCTACAAAGAACACTTTCAAAAACTTCCGGTCATCTGCCTGAGTGCCTCCAGCAGCAGGACATACAGCCGGACCGGTAATCAGCACCCTGTATTGGGTGTCGAATACCAGCAGGATGAATTGTCGTCGACCGATCGATACTTCCAGAAAATGGGATTGAAGGTTCGCTTTTTCATGCCGCCGAACAGCGTCGCGCCTTTTGCATTCTATTTCCTCGGTGATCTGCTCGACGATTACACCAATCTCGAGCTCATCGGCACAATCAGCACCATGGAGACTTTTCAGAAGATTTACCGGCCCGAAATTTATAATGCCAATTCCGCGGCAGGGGCCTGTTATCGTCCGAGTCTCGGGCATCAGGACTACTCATTGACGCGTATCGTCTACGATCGCGAAGAGCGTAGCCGGCTGGCTGTCGAGCAGGGAAGGTTCGCTGAGGAGCACTTCATCAAACCCTATGGGACTGTTCTTGAGCAATGGTCTACCAAACACGCCCTTTGATGAACTGAAAGCATAAGGTCCCCCATCATGAAAACACTGTTGCCCACGTCAACCGCCGGCAGCTTGCCGAAACCTTCATGGCTTGCAGAGCCTGAGAAACTCTGGTCGCCTTGGAAATTGCAGGATGACGAACTGATCGAGGGCAAGCAGGACGCCTTGCGCTTGTCCTTGGACGACCAGCGGCAGGCAGGTATCGATATCGTCAGCGACGGCGAGCAAACGCGCCAGCATTTCGTCACGACATTCATCGAGCATCTCGATGGTGTCGATTTCGAAAAACGTGAGACCGTCAGAATCCGGGATCGCTATGATGCGAGCGTTCCGACAGTCGTCGGCGCCGTGTCGCGCAAACAGGCGGTTTTTGTCGAAGACGCCAAGTTCCTGCGTCAGCAGACCAAACAGCCGATCAAATGGGCTCTGCCGGGGCCGATGACGATGATCGATACGCTCTTCGACGATCACTATAAAAGTCGCGAAAAGCTGGCCTGGGAATTCGCCGGGATCCTGAACCAGGAGGCTAGAGAACTGGAGGCTGCCGGGGTGGATATCATCCAGTTCGATGAACCCGCATTTAATGTCTTCTTCGATGAGGTGAATGACTGGGGTGTTGCCACTCTGGAAAAGGCAATCGAAGGCCTGAAATGTGAGACTGCCGTTCATATTTGCTACGGCTACGGTATCAAGGCCAATACGGACTGGAAAAAGACTCTTGGGTCGGAGTGGCGGCAGTATGAGGAAACTTTCCCCAAGCTGCAGAAATCCAGCATCGGCATGATCTCCCTGGAATGCCACAACTCTCACGTTCCGATGGATCTTATGGAACTGGTTCGCGGCAAGAAGGTGATGGTCGGAGCGATCGATGTTGCGAGCAATACCATCGAGACGCCGGAGGAAGTGGCCGCTACTCTGCGAAAGGCACTTCAGTTTGTCGATGCCGACAAACTTTGCCCTTGTACCAATTGTGGCATGGCACCCCTGTCTCGCCGGGTAGCACGAGGCAAGCTGAATGCTCTCGCCGCAGGTGCGGAAATCGTTCGAAAAGAACTGTCAGCCTAGCGTTACCGGAGCCGCAGGAGGCCGACATGAACATGGTGAACCACCGCTTCGATATTGTGGACAAAGCCACGTTTCGCAACGGCATGTCGCGTCTCGGCTCTGCGGTCAACGTCGTCACCACCACATACGGCGGGAAGCGTTACGGCTTCGCCGCATCGGCTGTTTGCAGTGTCAGCGACACGCCGCCGACACTTCTCGTCTGCATCAATCGAGCCAGCTCATCTTTTCATGCGTTTGAGCGTGCGCGACACTTCTGCGTCAACACGCTGATGCCGGGCCAGGAGGATATCTCGAACGCTTTCGGCGGAAAGAGACCGGTGAAGGATCGATTTGCGCTTGGCGAATGGAAAGACGGCCTCACGGGTGTCCCGATTCTGGCTGACGCCTCGGTCAGCTTTGAATGCGAGCTGACCAATGCCGTCGACGAAGCAACGCACCGAATTCTTTTCGGGTGCGTGATCGACATTCGCGAGAGCGAAGAGCAGGCAACGCTGCTCTACTGCATGCGTCGCTATCTCAAGGGATAGCGGATACAGGCCGTCGTGACACCGGCGTTCACCTCTCCCACCACATCCTCCGAAACTCTGTTGTATGTAACGCACAAGATGGAATCCATGTTTTGCAATAGCTCCATTTCGGGGTTCTACAGGTTCAGGGGGCGGGAGCGAGGGGTTTGTGCCATCCCCTCCTGATGCCCTCGACGTCGCAGGGCTGCGACCAGCAGTCGTTCGGTCCATTCGACGATCGCGGCATTCAGCGTCCTGAACACGCTAATGAAGCAAACCAGTTTTTCCAGAACTTCAGCCACGTTCACCGGGTCACGGGTGCAGGCTTCGGCCGTCTTTGGCACGGTTCGACAGCTATCGGGCACGGCATTGTGAAGGATGTGATGCCGAACGCATCACCGTTTCGGTGAAATGTTGCAAAGCTCCACTGATTTCGAGCAAAAGCTGCGGCGCGGTGGGGTTATGATCGAGCCGCTATGCGCCACGAGCGGCACGAAATGGTGGGAATTGATAGAGGACATGCGTGTGAGTGAAATCCTCAAGCTCGGAGAAAGAAACCAGATCGACGCCTTCGCGATGCAGATCGACGATATGGCGAGGGCGGACCTTGAGCAGCTTCATGCGCTGTCGATTTCGGTCGGCTGGCCGCACCGCCCGCAGGACTGGCAGTTCTTGCGCGACGTCGGCAAAGGCGTCGTTGCGATCGATGACATCGGCCGCATCATGAGTTCCGCCATGTGGTTCCGTCAATCGCCCGAGCTCGCAACGATCGGCATGGTCATCACCTCGCCGCGCTTGCAGACGCATGGCACGGGCCTCTGGCTGATGGAATATGCGCTACAAGATCTTGACGGCATAGACCTGCGCCTCAACGCAACGCGGGCTGCCCAGAGGCTTTACCTGTCCCTCGACTTCGTGCCGGAAAAGATTGTTTATCAGTGCCAGGGTATCGTCACCGATGCGCCCGTCGAGCAGGATTTTGCCGGCGACTTGCGGGTCTTGGGCGCTGATGATCTCGCCGCAGTGACGGCGCTCGACGCGGCGGCCTTTGGCGTGGTGCGCTCAGGCGTCATCGAAAAGCTCATGGCCCATTCGCGAGGCTACGGCCTTTTCCGCGATGGCGTGCTGAAGGCTTTTGCCCTCTGTCGCCGGTTCGGGCGCGGCCATGTCGTCGGGCCGATTGTGGCCTCGAACGACGAGGAGGCCGTCGCTGTCGTTTCGCCGCATATCCGCGATCATGAGGGTCGGTTCCTGCGTCTCGATACGCACTACGAAACAGGTGACTTTGCACTCTTCGTGCAGCGCAGCGGTCTTACCGTCTACGATACCGTACTGACCATGTCGCGGGGCAAGCGGCTTGCGGATTTTGCGACGGAGGGAACGCGTGCGCCGGTGACTTACTCACTGGCCAGCCAGACACTTGGCTGATCATGCTGAGGTGACCGGCCGGCCTGCCCATTCGGGCCGCCGTTGTTAAGCCCAGCCTTAACCGGGCACTCAGGCGAGATCGACTGTCGATCTCTTGCCCTTTCAGTCATCCTGTTCGAAGCGCACGGAATACGTCGTGCAGGACCAAGGAGAAGACGTAGCGATGAAACGAGAGAACCAGTTTTACATCAACGGCGAGTGGCAGGCATTCGCCGATGTGAACCTGCTGCCGGTCGTCGATCCGGCGTCTGAACAGGTTACCGGCCATGTCCCTGCCGGAAGCGCCCGCCACGTTGACCTGGCCGTGGCCGCCGCGCGCAAGGCCTTTCCCAGTTTTGCCCAATCGAGTATCCCGGAGCGGCTTGCGCTTCTGAAAAGAATGCATGCGCTCGTCATGGAACGCGCCGAGCTGTTCGCTCAGGCGATCGTGAGCGAAATGGGGACGCCGATCAGCTTTGCCCGGTCGTCGCAGGTCTTCTTTGCTGCCGAACATATCCGCGTCCAGATGGAGACGCTCGAGACATATCCGTTCCTGTCGGTGAACGGAGGCCTCGCGACAGCGAAAGAGGCCATCGGCGTCTGTGCCCTCATCACCCCCTGGAACTGGCCTCTCTACCAGATCACCGCCAAGGTGGCGCCCGCGATTGCCGCTGGCTGTACGATTGTCCTGAAGCCCAGCGAGCTTTCGCCTTACAGCGCAGTGCTGTTTGCCGAACTGATGCACGATGCGGGCACATCGCCCGGTGTGTTCAACCTGGTCAACGGCACGGGCGAGGCCGTTGGTGCTGCTCTGTCCAGCCATCCGGATGTCGACATGATCTCCATCACCGGCTCGACGCGTGCAGGCGTGCTGGTCGCCCAGGCGGCCGCACCGACCATCAAGCGCGTGGTTCAGGAATTGGGTGGCAAGTCGCCCAACATCCTGCTGGATGATGCCGATTTCGAAATCGCGGTCCCGAAAGGACTGCAGGCGGGCATGCGCAATGCCGGCCAATCCTGCAGCGCGCCGACGCGGATGCTAGTGCCAGCGCACCGGCTTTCCCAAGTGGAGGAACTGGCACGCAACACCGTCCATGCCATGGTGGTTGGCGATCCGCGCGACGCCGCGACAACGATGGGGCCGATCGCCAACCGCGCCCAGTTCGAACGCGTTCAGACTATGATCAGGGCCGGCATCGATGGCGGGGCCAAGCTCGTGGCAGGCGGACCTGGTCGTCCTGGCGGGATCGAGAGCGGCTTTTTCGCACAGCCGACGGTCTTTTCCGACGTCACGCCTGACATGCGCATCGCGCGCGAGGAAATCTTCGGCCCTGTCCTGGCGATCATGCCCTATAAGGACGAGGAAGAGGCTATCACAATCGCCAACGACACGGTCTACGGTCTCGGCGCGCATGTGCAGTCAGGCGATATCGACCGGGCGAGACGCGTGGCGAGCCGGATCCGCGCGGGTCAGGTTCATATCAATTATCCGGCTTGGAACGGTGCGGCGGCATTCGGCGGCTACAAGCAGTCGGGCAATGGGCGCGAATACGGCGTCCACGGACTTGAGGAATATCTCGAGACGAAGTCAATCCTCGGCTACTGACCGACTGATGCCAAGTTGCCGCTTCGCCATGGCGGCGGCTTGAGCGACTGACGCAGGAGCTTCAAGAAAGCGGTGGAGCGGGCGCTCCGCCCGTGCCTCGATCCCAGCATGGCGATGATGTCGGCCGAGGGAAGCTGCCAGTCGGGCAGCACTTCCTGCAATCGGCCGGCGACGAGGTCTTCAGCGACGCTCCATTCCGACCGCATCATCACGCCCTGGCCCGCCAGTGCCCAGTCTCGGATGACCGAACCGTCATTGCTCGACATGGCTGGATTGATACGCACTGTCGCAGTCTCCTGCCGGGGCCCGGTGAAACGCCACAGCGTCACGTCTTCTTCGTTCTCGCGGACGGCAAGGCAGCGATGCCTGGCGAGATCTGCCGGCTCCAAAATCGGCGACGCCGAAGTCAGATAGTGCGGACTGGCGCAGAGAATGCGCCGGTTCGGCGCCAGCGTCGTTACCACTTGGTCGAGATGTCCCCGCGCGCCGATGTGAATGATCACTTCGAAACTCTCGATGAGCAAGGCGGAAGGGTGGTCGGACAGTTCCAGCGTGGCGAGCGCGCTCTTATGCTCGCGCGCGAACGCCTCCACGACGGGTGCGACATGCTGCCTGCCGAACCCGTGTGGGGCTGCGATCCTCAAATGTCCCCGCACCACGCCCCTGCGGTCCGCCAGGGCTTCTGACAGCTCATCGATTGCGTTGCTGACGATAACGCTGTGCGAAGCGACGAGCGAGCCCTCCTCGGTCAAAAAGAGGCTTTTGCCGGTTCGATCGATCAGCCTGACACCCACTTTTTCTTCGAGCGCACGCAGCCGCTGAGTGACGGCTGGCGGCGTCACGTTGAGCTTGCGCGCGCTCTCCGCCAGGGATCGCGAGCCGACAAGGACCGAGAAAAAGGCGAGATCATCGGATGTAAGCATTAAGTTCGTCCTGAATTTAATATTCTAATCACATTAATTTTCATCTTCATGCTCAGGAGGCAAGACGTTTGATCGGAGAATCGCGGAAATGCCTCGATTGTCGCGGCCGCCGCTGGTGACGAGGTAGAATCTGCGTCCCTATTGCAAAACCAAAATGGCTTTTCCATCCGTCTTACCCCTCCCATTGCCGACATCCTTTGAGGAGGTATTCCGGTTGGAGGGCGGTTCATGAGCGGGATAATTTTCGTTTACGGAAATCTGAAATCATGAGGCTTTTATCCACGACCGCTTGCCCTTTGTCGTGTTTGACGATGCGGATTTCGAGGCAGGTGCCATGGTCGCCAAGATGCGCAGCGGTGGCGAGGCCCACACGGCCGCTAACCGCTTTTATGTCCATTACCGGCGGCGCGGCGATCGACGGCCAGGGCTTCTTCTATCCACCAACGATATGTCGGTCTTTCGCCAGAATAATCTCATGGAGGTATTTTTCAATGATGGGAAACGGCTTCTCAGCCAGCACACAAAGCCGCAGCCCGTCTGCAATCGTGTTCAGCAACGGAAGGGAGATTCGCTCCTTGTATTGATCCAGCTCTGGCTATATTTGGCAGTCAACGCGAGCTCTACGCCGATGACGCGCACCGACGGCGTGGTTTCCTTGATCGCCGTGGCAATACCCGAAATCAGTCCGCCGCCGCTGACAGGGACGATGACCGTATCAACGTCGGATAGATCATCGAGAATTTCGCCACAGCGCCTATCACCTGCCGCATGTCGATCAGGCGCCTCACCTGATCCCTGTTGAGTAGGAGCGTTTGCATCGCTGACCTCGGTTTGCTTGCGGTTCCCTGCAGACGCATGCGACTGCTCGTGTGATGACCGTGCCCGATATTCGTCTTCATTTATCGCCGGATAGGCTGCCGGTGAAAGCAGATTGTTGTGATTGACGTCGCGGCTTACGCATAAAGTTTGCCGACGGCGATCGAAAGGGACGCGCGCGCTCATCCGTCGGTGGCGATCTCGACCGCAATCAAAGCGCGCCGACATTCACCTTCGATCCGTCAAAGAAGCGCGACAGCCGGAAGGGCGTGGGATCAACGCAGGGTTTATCATTAGCAACCAGGTCGGCCGCGAGTCGTCCAATGCCCGGACCGATGCCAAAACCGCGACCGGACCCACCGGCCGCCAGATAAAAGCCGCGCACGCGGTCGACTGCAGAAATCACCGGCACTGCGTCCGGTGTGCAGTCCACATAGGAACCCCAGCTATCGGCGATCGTGACGCCGGCAAGCGCCGGAAACTGGTCGTGGACACCTTTCAGCATGGCGGCAATTGTCCGCTTGCTGGGGGCCGGATCAAGAATCCGCATCCGCTCGAAGGGCGATGTTTCCTGCATCGTCCATCGTGCCAGCGCTTCCGGACCGCGGAACATCGACGTACTGACGCCGACCTGTACGGCCTTGAGCCGTTTCAGGAACATCGGCATGAACCAGCGGGCATAGCGCATGCCCTGGGGCGTCAGGTCAAGTGTTGCCCTGCCGCTGACGGCCAAGGTGTAACTGCCATCGAGCCGGCGCGTCAGCGAACATTCGGGTGTGTAAAGGGCATCGCCGACATTCACCGTCGGTACTGTGCGCACCGCCGTCTGGCGGACACTTGCCTGCGGAAATATGACGCCGTAGGGCCGGCTGAACATGGATGCCCATGCGCCGCCGGCATTGAGGACGGCCTGTGTCCTGATCGTGCCCTTTTCGGTGATGACCCCGGCGACCGCGCCGTTGACAACATCCAGCCCGCGCGCGGCGCAATTCTGGTGGATGGTTGCGCCGAACTTGCGGGCACCGCTCGCGATTGTCGGAGCGGCAATGGCCGGCTCGCCCTTGCCATCATCAACGGAATGAACCCCGCCGAGCCATCGACGCCCCTGCGCCGGAACGCTTTCATGTGCCTCCTTGGGGCTCAGCATGCGCGTATTGACATCGAACTTACGGGCGGTCGTCTGCCATTGCTCCCATTCCGCCAGCTGTTGCGGATTGTCCGTGGCATAGAACAGGCCGCACCGGCGGAAGCCGACATCCTCGCCGATCTTCGCCGCGATCTCGTCCCACAGGTCCATGGCGACGCCCGAGAGTGGCAATTCGCGCTCATCCCGGTTCTGCCGGCGGCACCAGCCCCAGTTGCGGCTCGATTGCTCCGCGCCAACCAGACCTTTTTCCAGTAGCGCCACGGAGAGACCACGTTCGGCCAGCGAAAATGCTGCGGACGCGCCGATGATGCCGGCACCGATGACCACGACATCGGCCTTGGCCGGGAGTTCCGGGTCGCTTGGGATGGATCTGAGCAGTGGAGTCATGAATCTTGACCTAGGTGAGTGGTGTTCTTGCGACCGGATGCCCGTTGGATTTAATGGCCAATGACGGCAATCGCGTCGATCTCGACGAGATAGTCATAGTGCAGTTCAGGGACGGGAACGACTGTGCGGGCGGGGCGCGCCTCACCCAGCCGTTCGGCATAGACCGCGTTGAAACGCGGCCAATTGCTGACCCCAACGATGTACGCCGTCACGCGGACGAGATCGGTCGGCTGCCCGTCGGCCGCCTTGAGGATCGCCAGCATGTTGTCGATTGCTTGCGCAGCCTGCGTCTCGAAACTGTCGTCGGGCAGGGGCTCCCCATCGGGGCGGATCGGCAACTGGCCGGATATGTAAAGATGATCACCGCCACGCCTTGCCTGGACATAATGCCCAGCCGGGCGCGGCGCGTCATCCGTGTTGATGTCCAGCAATCTTGTCATTACCAGCCTCCAAAGCGCGGCCAGACGGCTTCCACATCGCGCGAGACCCCGCGCACGATATGATAGGCGCCGTGCTGTGCCGCGGTCGCACAGGCGTGGTTGGGCAGGATGCGGACGCGGTCTCCGACGGCCAAGTCTGGAAGGCGGCCGTTGGAACCCGGCCGGACAGCAATGATCCCGTGCTCTTGGTTCGCATCGGCAACGATCACATCGTTGAAAACTTCGCCGTTGATGTCGCAGACCAGACCAAAGCCCATGTCGAGGGGCTGTTTGCTGGTGCCGCGGTCCCGCGACAGCGACATCCAGCCGCCATCTGTGATGATCCAGCCCTTATCGCGCTGGTGGCCGATGACGGTGGCGAGAACGCTGAGCGCAATGTCATCCACCCGGCAGATGCCGATCCCGGCCATGACCAGATCGAAGAACACGAAGACTCCAGCGCGGACTTCGGTCACGCCGGTCAAATCCTTTGCGTGATGAGCCGTCGGCGTTGAGCCGACACTAACGATGGGGCAGGGCAGGCCGGCGGCGCGCAGGACCTGCGCGGACTCGACGACAGCCCGGCGTTCTGCCTCGGCGAAGCGTTCCTGAGCCTCCGGGCCGCCGCCGCGATAGCTATCACCGGCATGGGTCAGTACGCCGCGCAACTCTGCGCCGGCGGCAAGTACTTCGCCGATCTGAAGCAGCCGGGCATGGTCATGGGGCGGAACGCCGGAGCGATGGCCGTCGCAATCGATTTCGATGAGGGCTGGAATGCGTAAACCCGCCGCCTTGGATGCTGCGGCAATAGCCTCGGCCTGCTCGACATTGTCGGCCACGACCATGAGGTCGATGCCGCGGTACCGCATCTCGGCGACACGAGCGAGCTTGTCGGGTGCAATCCCAACCGCATAGATCACGTCGCGCACGCCCGCTGCGGCGAACTGTTCGGCTTCCTTCAAGGTCGATACGGTCGCAGGCCCTTCCGGCGAGGTCATGACCTTGCGGGCGGCCTCGATCGACTTGGCAGTTTTCAGATGCGGGCGTAGAGAAACGCCCAGTGCATCGAGACGCGTCCGCAGCCGCGTGATATTTCTCTCCATCCGATCCGCATCCACGATAAGGCAGGGCGTTTCCAGGGTGTCGAGCGTGCTGGCGAAATTGGGTTCTGTACGCATTTGGAGCGTCCTTACATCCATCAGTCCGGTTTCCGGTTTGATCCCAACTTGCCGCCAATTCATAAAGTCTGCAATTAATGACTAGTGAATGTTGGATTTAGCTTTATGTTAATATCTTCACCTCCAGGCCTTGCCTTGAGCAGGCTTTTCTCGTGGCAGTCAGAGTTTCGGCCCAGGAATATTGTCTCTGGCATGGTCGTTACGACCGAGCCTGTGTTGCCGGATGACGCGGTGATTGCGGTTCGTGGTTTGACCGTTAACCTACCGCGCGGCATGGAGCGTCCACACGCTGTTGAGAACGTACCCTTCGATCTCAAGCGCGAATATTGGCTAAAGCAACAAGGGAACGATTTGTTTCAGGCATTGTCATGTACGACCATGACAAGGTGATCCCGTTCGGAGAGCGGCTATCCGCTGTCCCAATCGCGGCGTTGTGGCGTTAACAGTAAGTGTAGCAACGTCGTTAAAGAAAAAGCGGGCCGGCCGACTGGCCGCCCCGATGGAAATAGTCTTGTTTCATTCCGCTTACGCGGGACGTTCCTCGCCTGCATTCGGCCGCCAGGTAATCAACCTCTTCTCCGCAAAATCCAGAATGAGGTCAATAACAAGAACGAAGACCGCCAGGATGATGATGCCCGCGAAGACGCCGACCGCATCGAAGTTGCCTTCCGAGCGGGCGATTAGATAACCGAGGCCAGCGGAGGCTCCCAGATATTCGCCGATGATTGCGCCGACCACGGCAAATCCGACGGAGGTGCGCAGCGACGACAGAATCCAGCTCGCCGCAGCGGGAAAATAGACGTGACGCAGCAGATCCGAACGCTTGGCGCCAAGAATGCGAGTATTGGAAAGCACGACCGGATTCACTTCGCGCACGCCCTGCATGGCGTTGAAGAAAGTGACGAAGAAAACGAGCGTAACCGCAAGCGCAACCTTCGACCACAGGCCGAGGCCGAGCCACAGCACGAAGATCGGAGCCAGAACCACACGCGGAATGGCGTTCACGGCCTTGATGAACGGATCAAGCACCCGGGCGACGAAGGGGCTGAGGCCCAGCCAGACGCCGGCGCCGACGCCGAGACCTGTACCGATGAGATAGCCAAGCACCGTTTCGCTCAGCGTGATGCCGACATGCTTGTAAAAACCGGCATCGGCAACCCAATCAATCACCTGTTTGACGATGTCATAGGGCGCCGGAAAGAAGAACCGGTCGATGGCGCCCGAGGTGACACCGAGTTGCCAGCCTCCCAAAAGCACGACCAGAAGAACGACCTGGATGATACGAACATTAACGGCTTGCATAGCTTTTCTCCACTTCGCCACGCAGGGACGCCCATATATCGCGATAGAGCGTCATGAATTTTGGATCGAGTTTGATTTCCGCAACGTTGCGGGGACGTTCAAGATCGACAGGGAAGCTCTCGATGACGCGGCTCTTCGGGCCAGCAGCGAGAACAACAACCCGGTCTCCGAGCGCAATCGCCTCTTCCAGATCATGGGTGATCATGACCACCGCACGGCGGTCCTCCTGCCACAGGCGCAGCAATTCGTTCTGCATAAGGTGGCGGGTATGGATATCCAATGCGGAGAAGGGTTCGTCCATGAGGATGACCTTCGGCTCGGTGATGAGTGCCTGCGCCATCTGCACGCGTTTGCGCTGCCCACCGGAGAGTTGGTGCGGAAAGCGGTCTCCGAATCCCTTCAGGCCGACCTTTTCAAGCCAGGACTGAACCTTGGCGCGCCGCTCATTTTCGGGAACGCCGCGGAACATCAAGCCAAGCTCGACATTCTGAAACGCTGTCTTCCAGGGAAGGAGCGCGTCCTGCTGGAACAGATATCCGATGTTGTTCTGTACGCCCTTGACGAGCGAACCGTCGATGGAAACCTTGCCCTGCGCTGGCTTCAACAGGCCCGCAATGGCGTTGAGAATGGTGGACTTTCCGCATCCCGTAGGCCCAACGATGGAGAGAAACTCGCCATCGCCGACCTTGAGATTTACGTTTTGTACGGCAACAAACGAACCGAACGCCATGGTCACATCATCGATTGCTACCATCGGCGGGGGCTTCAGTTCCGTCACGGGTTCTAGCTTTCTGGCTGGCGAAGACATGGCGGCCTCTCAGTTTGCGGCCTTCGAGGCAGCAGCCTCGACGAACTTGTTGGTGTAGGTGGTGTTGAGATCGATCGTCGCCTTGGCAACCGCATCATTGAAGCTTTTCAGAACCGAAAGCGGCGTTTCGAGATCGGCAGGCTCGAACTTGCCGTCTTCGGAGAAGATCGCCTTGGCTGCTTCGACAGCCTTGCTGTAGGTCTGCTTGTCGCCGGACACGAAATCATCGGGAAGCTTCGCCACGATTTCTTCCGCAGAATGCTGCTTCATCCAGTGCAGCGCCCGAACCGTCGCGTTGGTGACTTTCTGAACCACTTCTGGATTGGCATCGATATAGTCCTGCGTCGCGTAAAGGACCGATGTCGGATAGATGCCGCCATAGACATCCCTGGCGCCCTGATCGCTACGGGCATCGATGAGGATCTTGCCCAATCCGCGTTCCACGACGATGGTCGCGGCAGGATCGTAATTGACGAGCAGGTCGATCTTGCCCTGCTGCAGAGCGGCTACGGCTGCAGCACCCGAACCGACGCCGATGATGGAGATGTCGTTGTCGCTGAGATCATGCTGCTTCATGTAATAGCGAATGAAGAAGTCCGAGGAGGAGCCGGGCGACGTAATGCCGACCTTCTTGCCCTTGATCGTCTCGGGCTTGGCCGGATCGAAGTCCGTGTCGTTCTTGCCGGCGAGAACCAGGCCCGAGTTACGGGCAAGCTGCACGAAGCCGACCACATGCTTGTTCTGCGACTGCATCTGGATCGTATGATCGTAGAAGCCCACGGCAACGTCCGTGGAACCCGCGACAAGCGCCTGCAGGACCTTCGACCCGCCTTGGGCAAAGTTCTCGGTCGTTACATCAAGGCCCTCCTCCTTGTAGAAGCCAAGGCTCGCAGCCACGGGGAAAGGCAGGTTGTTGAGGTTGTACGAGCCAACGCTCATCCTGACGGATTCGGCATTGGCTGATGCTGCCAGCGCACAGAGCGCGGCGGTTGCAAGCAGATATTTACGCATAAGGGTCTCCTCCCGGTTCAACTATATTTTGCGCCACTATGGCCGCGTCTAGGCTGCGTCTTCAATCGCAGCGGTTGGTTTGGCAAAGGCGAAGCCTTCGAAAAGCCTGCGCGCCGTTCTTACAAGTCCGGCCGTTATTGCTCCGTTTCGCATCTCCAGCTGCACGTCGAGGCAGCCGGCGGGATGTTCGATGCGGATCTGGGTTGGCACCGAAAGGCCTCCAACCATATTATAAGCGACAGAGCCTTTGGTGACAGCCGCGGTTGCGATGCCAACAGCACCGGTCGTCGCCAGTGCAGGATGACACTCGTTGGGCATGAAATACCGTACCGAGAGAGTGCCGCCTCTGCGGGCGGGCGCAACGAGCACCGGTTTCGGAATGACCATGTCTTTGACATCACCCATTCCCATCAACTTTCCAGCCTCGATGCGGATGCGGGTCATCCGTGCGATGAGGTCCTTGTGAGCGCTCAGGGTTTGCGGATCCTCGTACCCCGTCACGCCGAGATCGGGTGCGTGGATGAGAACCATCGGAATGGCACAGTCTATGGCCGTCACGTTGACGCCATCGATTAGATCAACCGGCTTTCCAGTTGGTAGCAGCTGGCCGGTCTTCGCACCTGCTGCATCCATGAATGTCAATGCGATGGGTGCCGCCAGACCCGGAACGCCGTCGATCGAGGCGTCGCCGAGATAAATAACCTCACGACCGCGTGTCGGAACTTTCGCCTCGATCAGCTTGCCGGTATTCACGTTATGGATTCTCACAAGAGTATCCTTGCCCCGTGCTTCGACAAGTCCCGCTTCGATAGCAAAAGGGCCGACAGCGGCCAGCATGTTTCCGCAATTTGGCGAATAATCGACATACTGCCTGTCGGTCCGAACCTGCGCGAACAGGTAATCAATGTCCGCGCCCCGGACTGTGGAAGGGCCGATAATCGCAACTTTGGACGTAACCGGATTGCCTCCGCCAATGCCGTCGATCTGCAGTGGATGGCCCGACCCCATGATGGAGAGAAGGGCCGCGTCCCGGTCTACTCGATCACGGGGAAGATCGGATGCGAGAAAGAACGGTCCACGCGACGTTCCACCGCGCATCAGCACACAGGGTATCTTCAGCAGGTCGTTCATGGGTTGCCTCAGTATTGCATTTGGCGGATCAATGCGTCGTGTTGTTGCAATATGAGCAAAAGAGTCTAATCTGTTAAATGCAATGTTTTGGAGTTTTATTGCGATATGAGCATCAATTGCGAAATTCTGGATTTGCGGGCGTTTCAAGCGGTGGTTGAATTGGCCAGTTTCCACAGGGCCGCCGAGGCGCTTCACATCTCGCAACCGGCGCTCACCCGCCGTATCCAGAAACTGGAGCAGGCGATCGGGGCGCCCCTTCTGGAAAGAACGACACGCCACGTTGCCCCCACTGCCATGGGACAGGAAGTCATGCCGCTCGTTCGGCGTATGCTCGAGGAATTTGACGGATCGCTTTTTGCAATGAAGGACGGCGCGCAACGGCGTGGGCTTATCACCATGGCCTGTGTTCCGACCGCCGCCTTTTACTTTCTTCCCACCGTCATCAAGACCTTCAGCCAGCAATATCCCCACATAAGGCTGAGGATCAGGGATTTGACAGCCAATGAAGGTCTTCAGGCGGTCGCCAGAGGCGAGGTGGAATTCGGCATCAACCTGATGGGCAATTCCGATCCCGAGCTTTCATTCGAGCCCCTCATCGATGACCCCTTCGTGCTGGCGATGAGGAAAGACCACCCTCTGGCAGCCTACGAGACAATCGAGTGGGACCAGCTGGAGGCCTTTCCGCTGGTTGTCGTGGACCGTTCAAGTGGCAACAGGACGCTTCTCGACAGCGCGCTTGCGCGATGCAATCTAAAATTGAACTGGTTTTACGAGGTGACGCACCTGAACACGTCGCTCGGTCTCGTAGAAGCTGGACTTGGGATTTCCGTCCTGCCGCGGTTGGCAACGCCGCAGGGCGATCACCCATTCCTTATCACCCGGCCGATCGTCAACCCGGTGGTTTCCCGCACGATAGGCATCGTGCGGAGAAGGAGTAACGCGCTGTCTCCGGCGGCGGAAAAATTCGTGGAAATGCTGTTGAGAACTTGGAAAACACATTAATTTTACAGCCTCGTGCGGTCTAAACCTCAGGCCCTGATACGGGGGATTGTTCGTGAGCATCTGGCCACTTTGGAGTAGTGTCGAGCTATTGCTGTTGGTTCTAAACACGAGATCGCCCGCGGTCGTTCCGCGACCAGCGCTCGCCAATCTAGCGCCGTGATTATCTGATCATTTGCCTCGCAGCGAGGATACCCCCTCTTGAAGTGGAGGATGCCGGCGCGGAAACTGCCATGACAATACCGTGGCCGAGAGCTTCTTCGATCTGTTGAAGCGGGAGCGGGTATGCCGAAAGGTTTATCGCTCAAGAGACGAAGTCGGGCAGGACGTGTTCGACTACATCGAGATGTTTTACAACCCGAAGCGCAAACATGTCTAAAACGGGATGCTGTCACCCGTCGAGTTCGAAGAACGGCAGAAAACGTAACCCGAGGGTGTCTACGAAACGCGGGGCTATTCAGTTTCTCTCCGGAGCCAAGCGTCATCGCTCGCTGATTTCAGCCTGCTTTTGCGGGCTTGTTTGTCTGGCGCTCGTCTGGAACATCAGTATGGCGCTTCAGGAGCAGCGACGAAACGCGGCTGAAATGGCATGCGGTTTCACGTAGTCGGTTGCGACCGCGCTTCGCCCAGCTCTTTTCCAACGTCCAGCTTGTTCAACGAAACCGGAGGTTCCGGCGTGTCAGCTGATCGACGGAGGTGCAGCCCATCAGTTTCATGCCGCGCTCGATTTCGATACGCATCAACTCGAGCGCTCTTTCCACGCCCGGTTGCCCGGCAGCAGCCAAGGGGAAAAGGTAATAGCGGCCGAGCCCCACGGCTTTTGCACCGAGAGACAGTGCCTTCAAAACATGGGTGCCGCGCTGCACGCCGCCATCCATCATCACGTCGATCCGGTCGCCGACCGCATCGACGATCTCGGCCAGCTGATCGAAGGCGCTGCGGGAGCCATCGAGCTGGCGGCCGCCGTGATTGGAAAGCACGATGCCGCTGCAGCCGATGTCGACGGCGCGTCTGGCGTCATCCACCGACATGATGCCCTTCAGGCAGAACGGCCCGCCCCATTCGCGCACCATCTGCGCCACGTCGTCCCAGTTCATCGAAGGGTCGAGCATGTCGGTGAAATAGCGGCTGATGGAAAGAGCGCCGCCGTCCATTTTAATGTGGTCGTCGAGCTGCGGCAGGCTGAAGCGCTCATGCGTCAGGTAATTGATGCCCCAGGCCGGCTTGATGGCAAATTGTGCGATGCCGGAAAGATTGAGCTTGAACGGAATGGCAAAGCCGGTGCGCTTGTCGCGCTCGCGGTTGCCGCCGGTAATACTGTCCACCGTCAGCATCATCGCCTCGACACCGGCGCTCTTGGCGCGCGCCATCATATCGCGGTTGAGGCCTCGGTCCTTGTGGAAATAGAACTGATAGACCTGCGGGCCGCCGCTGATCCGGCGCGCTTCTTCCAGGCTCGTGGTGCCGAGCGAAGAAACGCCGAACATCGTGCCGTATTTTCCCGCCGCGGCCGCAACCGCCCGTTCCCCCTGATGGTGGAAGAGGCGTTGCAGCGCCGTCGGCGAACAATAGACCGGCATGGACAGCTTCTGCCCCATGACGGTGACCGACATATCCACATCGGCCACGCCCCGCAGCACATCGGGAACGAGATCGCATTTCTCGAAGGCGGCCGTGTTTCGCCGATACGTCACCTCGTCATCGGCGGCGCCGTCTATATAATTGAAGATCGGTCCGGGCAGACGCTGCTTGGCCATGCGGCGAAAATCGTGGAAATTATAGCAGTCTTTGAGTTGCATCTTTTACTCGACCGGTCAGGTTTGAAAGCTTTCAAAAGAGTGTCGGAAACCTATACCGGAGATTTGGAGCGGGCAATCAGGCCACGGACGATTTCCGCAGGCTCGAAGCGATGGATGCCGCAAGGTCGGAACGGCAGGAGATGTTCCGCATCGAGGAGCTTCGCTGAAAGCCAGAGAACCGACATCCACATTTCCGTGCCCTGCAGGCCGGCCGGATGCCCCTCGGCAAAGGCAAATCCTCTGTTCCTTTGCCAGCGTCCCTCATTTCGGCGCAGAATTTCGCGGGCTATCTCTTTCGCCTCGTCCTGCCGGTGATCCGTCTGTTTCAGGCACAGAAGAAGCGGGTGGATTGTATCGAGCAGGTTACAGGCATTAAAATCCTTGCCGTGGAAACCGCCATAGGCACGATAATTGGCGATAACGGAGTCTATTGCTGCGTCCGGATAGGGAAGGGAAAGGCCGAACTGCGCGTAAGAGCCGCGGGTAAGCCGGTAAAAACCGTTGACCGGTTGCAGCAGGTCCTGTGCGGCAGTCGGCTCACCCCAAAGCCCGGTGGTTTTGTCCGCATTCATCGCCAGCCAACCGAAGAGAACGGTGAGGTTGTCGCCGGATGTGAAATAGCGCCTGTTGAAATAAAGCGCGGTGGCGATGGCGTCTATTGTGGCGCCGCAATGCCATGCCCGGCTTTGCCACGGCAATTCTTCCAGCAGGAGGATGAGTTCTTCGGCGCGCAGACGCTCAATGAAAGCGATCGGCTGTTTTGGCGCAGCTCCGAAACATTCAAGCGCATATCCGACAGCCAGAATATTATAGAGGACGGCAGGGTCCTTCTCGGGAGATGTAGAAGAGCGGTGGTGACGGTTAAGAAAAAGCCCCGTTTCTTGATCCTGCAAGGCCTGAAGATTGGCCACGGTTTTTCCGGTATCGAAAGCGATCTTTTCCTGTCCGAAGGCTGCTGCGATCTCGATGGCATCGCACAGATGCCTGACGCTTTCGACCTCACCTCCAGATGCATCGGCGGAACGATAGACGCCATCCTCGCCATAAGAGCGGATGGCCGCAAGCCAGTCGTCCGCAATCTCCTTGCCGAGTTCTCGCAGCGGGCTATCGGGTTCCATCAGCGTCGGCGCGGCCGCTTTTTTTCCGCGATATCGCAGAACTCGGGCGGGAACGCCGCCTGCAATGGCCATGGCGGGAATGTCCTTCGCCACCACCGCGCCTGCGGCGACAACAGCGCCGCGTCCTATCTTCACGCCATCAAGCACAACCGCATTGGCGCCGATCCAGACGTCGTCGCCGATCTCTATCCCGAGCGAGGTCAGCGGTTGGCGGTGGATCGGAGTTTCAATGTCGTTGAAGCCATGGTTGAAGCCGACGATGCTGACATGTGAGGCGATGCGCACGCCATTGCCGATTGTGACCTTACCGGAAAGACAGGCATAGGGGTTGATCGAGACATTGTCGCCGAGTTCGATGTCGCCGCGCACGATTGCGTAACCGGCGATCCACGAATACGCACCCATAAGGAGTCTATCCGTATGTACCTCGGCCCTGGCGGCGATGTAGACGCCCTGCCCGAAAACGGTGTTGGCAGAGCGCTTGAGGCCACGCAACCGCGCCTGATGGTCGGGGCCGTCGATATCCTCCTGCTTCCGCTCCCAGGTCAGGATGTTCAGCCGATCCGACCTTTGGGAAAAGCTCGATACTTCGTCTGTCATCTCCGCCAGCCTGCGCGGGTTTCATCGAGAGCATAGGCGGGAACGCGTCGCCCCTCCCGCCTGAACATCTCTTCCAGCCTCGGGAGATCTGGACTTTCGGGGAGGACAGCCAATGCGGCCTCTGCTTCTCTACCGGCCGGCAGTGCCATGGCCGCCGTCACCAGCAGCGTTTCGCCGGATGCGATGGCGCCGCGCAATTGCGGAACAAGGGTTCTGGCGTGGATGAGGTTGGTATTGGCGATTGCCTGATGGCACACGCCTTCGCGCCGAATGCCAGCCGAAAGATCGACGATGAGGCTGGTGTCAGTCTGTCCGTAACAGACGGCGCGACCTTCACCCGCCTCGGTGCAGTCGCGATTGAAATCGGCCCGCTCTATGGCAAATCCGCCTTCCGATGTTTGCAAGGGGCGCGGGGTGCGGATGCGGTGCAGCCTTATGTGCCATGGGTTTTGTGGCACGAGCCAGGTCTCGATCTCGACATCCGCCCATGGCCGCCAGCGGGAATAGAGGCAGTCTCTCGCAATCAACGCCTCTTCCATCGTCTCGCGGGTGCGCAAGTGCACGCCATCGTCGGAAAGGCCGAGCATGCCGTCGAAACTCGCGGCGGCGAAATGCCGGTCATCCGCCTCGACATTGAAGGCATAACGGGTGGAATAGACGAATTTCGAGTATTTTTCCTGTGCGCCGCGCATCCTGTCGTGCTGCTGCCCGGAGGACAGGACCACGATATTACCCGGCGTATGAAAGGCCACCATACCCGGCTCCGCCAAGGGAACCGGTTCGGCAAATTCCTGCGGTTCTGCCTCATCCGCAGTCCAGAATGGGTGATCGGCGGGCAGCGTCAGCGGCAGGAAAAATTTGAGCGCCCAATAGGGGGAACAGGGAGAATTGTAGCTCTCGCTCATCAAAAGATTTGGGTAGCCATATCCGACCGACAGGACGCCGTCGCGGTCCGCGATTGGCCGCTTCGACCACCAGCGGATATGGCGCATGTAATAACCCTTGATCTCTGGCCACGGCAGCGCCTCCAGACCGGAAAAGGCAAGAGCGCCCCAAAAACCGCCCGCCGCAAAACGGTAGGTCTGGCTGCGTCCGAAGGCGAGCGAGGCCCCGTCAGGCCCGAACCAGTGGCGTATGTCACGGGTGAAAATGCGCGAGCGTTCGAGCAAGCGCATTTTTCGCGCGTCGTCGCCTTTTGCCAGCACCGTATAGATCAGGCCGTAAAAATGCATGGCGAAGGGAATATAGTGGTCGACCCGGCGCACCGGCCCGTCGCGATACCAGCCGTTGCCGATATCGAAAGCCTCGAGTTCATCGAGATAGGTCTGGGTCTTGGCGCGGTCGAATTCCACGCCGACCCGTTCCAGCCCGAGATCGATCAGAACCCGGAAGAATTTCCAGTTATTGTCGACGAATTCCCGCTCGCGGGCAGCAAGAAGATAGGCGGCGACGGCCCGCCTGTCCGTTTCGGCAAGCGGCTCCCAGATATGTTCGGGAACCATGGCAAGCGCAAATCCTATCGCCGCCAGCTCGACCAGCCGCTGGTGCCGATCAGCCGTGTCGCCCCAATATTCGGGGTGGGCGGGGTTGGCGCCATTGGCCAGTCCACGCCTGTAGAGATCCCAGTGGGGAAAGTCATAACCGCCGGCGGCAAGTGGAACGATGCCCCATAGTGGCCGGGCAAAACCCTCGAGTTCCGCCGCAGGAAAATCGAAAATCGCCCCCGTCGCTCCAAGTCGGACACGCGCGCCGCCGGGTGAAAAACAGGCAAGCAGCGGGTTGAAGAGATCGATCACCGCCTTTGCGAGATCGTCCCGGCTTAAAAGCGGATTGTGAAAGAGCGGATTGGCTGTGGCGGTCTCGTGAGGCACGGTGACGAATATCCGGAATTCATGATCGAAGGAAGGGCCGCAGGCTCATCGCCCGCGGCCCTGGGGCAATTATTTAATGGCCTTGACGCCGTCATTCATGTCCTTGATGCCATCATCGATGGAGATATTGTCGGTCATCAGCGCATCATGCACGCGGTTCAGCACAACTTCGATCTTGGCCGCATTCGGGTTGACCGCCATTTCCAGATAGGCCTTGCCCGCCTGCAGCGCGTCCTTGCTGTTCTGATCCTGCGGGAAGCCCGGCAGTGCTGCGATCTTCTCGGCCACATCATCGGTTCTGAGCGCAGGGAAAGTGCCGGTGGAGGCGATGATCGCCGCACCCTCAGGTCCGGTAACGAAGTGGATGAAATCCAGCGCCGCTTCCTTGTGGTCGGAATTGGCATTGACCGACAATCCTGCAATCTGCGCGGCCGTCGCCCCTGCCGGCACACCATCCGGATGGGGGAACTTCACGATGCCCCAGTTGGCGCTTTTCGACTCGCCGGATTTCACCTTGGCAATCTGGGTGCCGACAAACCATGTGCCCATGGGCAGCATGCCGATCGTTCCGTTGAAGAAAAGAGCGGAATAATGGGTATTCGAGGTTTTCAGCGAGGCGTAGGACGGTATCGCGCCGCTCTTTTGCAGGGCAAGCGCACGCTCATACCAGGGTTTCAGGAACTCATAATTACCGTCCACCAGCGTGTGCTTGCCGTCCTGAATACCGGGCAGCTGCACCGTCGAACGCCAGGTGTGCAGCAGCGCGCCGTAGGTGCGGTTGGCGCCCATGCCACCCTTCAGCTTGCCGGCGATTTCATCGAACTGCGCCCAGCTCATGTCATTGGTGGGGTAGGGCACGCCGGCCTTGTCGAAAATATCCTTGTTGTAATAGACCACCCAGAAATCCGAGCGGAACGGCAGGGCGTAAATCTTGCCGTCGATGGTCAGTTCCTCGATCAGGCCGCCATAGGGCGCCGTCTCGATCTTCTGGTCCTTGATGAAGCCGCTGAGATCGGTGATGTTGCCGGCGCGCACCAGATTGGCGTAGCCGGGCACGTCCTTGATGGTGACGACGTCGATATCCTTGGAGCCGCCGGTCAGCTGAGTGGATATCATCTGCGTATAGTCCTGCGAGCCGAGGTCGACCACCTCGAACGTCACATTCGGATGTTTCTGCTTGTAGGCCTCCATCAAGGGTTTGAAATAAGCGCCCTTGTCCAAATCCCAAAGCGCCCATTTAAGCGTGACGGGCGCATCGCCCGCAGCAAGCGCCGTTCCTCCCATGCCGATCGCAATGCCGAGACCGGCGGTTGCGAGAGCAAATGCACGTCTGGTTGTCTTAAACTCCATAGCCCGTTTCTCCTTCCCTGACTGATGTCGTTTTGATTTTAGTCTGCCTTAAGCGCTGCTCCCCGCCGGTTCGGGTTTCGGCGCGCGTGTTTTCGCTGCAGCGTTTCTCGCTGCGAAACACAGGGCGAACATGCCGAGCGAAAAATTGATGGTGGCCGGCATGAACACCGACACCGGATAAAAGAGGATGTGTGCGATCCACAGCGCTGTGACGAATCCGAGCGCCGCCAGCATCGGCAACGGTCTGATGAGCGCGGAAAATGCCGCCTGCCGCAGCGTTTCTCCAAGCAGCAAGTCCTGTTTCGCCATGAGAACAATGGCGTAGGCGCTGAGAAGGATGAGAAGCAGCGTCACTGCCAGACTGATCGTAAAGGGCAGGCTATAAACGAGCTGAAGCCGGGCGGCCCCGGCATAGCTGACAGTCGCGTAAACACCGGCGCTCACCAGCAGCGCGCTCAAAACCACAAGTGCGGTGCCGCGAAGAGCGAACTTCCGCAAGGCCTCGAGAAAGTCGCGCAGCAGATAGGTATTCTCGTCATTTGCGAAGGAAACTGAGATGCGGGCCGTGGCCAGCATCGCCGCTGGCATCGTCACCACCGGCAGGCTGGCGATGATGAACAGGAGGTTGAGCTTCACCATCTCCCACCATTCGCGCTTGACGATATCGAGGAACAGGGCAACGCCGGTAAGCGGCGGGGCGTTCTTGTCGATCCCGGCCCCTTCCCTTGTCCATAAGCCTTCCAGCCATTGCATCGCGTTTCTCCCCGTCGCCTTAATAAAGGATCGATCGCTCGGTGGCGGGATCGAAAAGCTGTGCATTCGTCAGATCCGCCACCAGTTCGACGGGATCGCCGATCTTCGCCCTGAAACGCGGTGAGACGCGCGCGACGAGGTTTCGCCCGCCGGAGACGAGGTTGAGATGCACCTCCGATCCCATCGGCTCCGCCAGTTCCACCGTCGCCCGGAAGGGTGCGACATTGGCGGCGTCGATATCCGCCGGGGCGAATTCGTGGAAGTTTTCCGGGCGGATGCCGAGAACGATGTCCTTTCCTTCATATGGGTGCAGGCGTGCGGTATCGATGCCTGCCGGCAGTGGCAAGGAAGCGCCGTCGAACAGGGCGGTGAAGCGGTCGCCGTCACGGCGTAGCGTTACCGGCAGCATGTTCATCTGCGGCGCGCCGATGAAGCCCGCGACGAACATGTTGATCGGTCGGTCGTAGAGATTTTGCGGCGTATCCACTTGCTGGATATGGCCATCCTTCATCACCACGATACGGTCCGCCATGGTCATGGCTTCCACCTGATCGTGGGTGACGTAAATGAAGGTGGCGTCGAGCCGTTTGTGCAGTTTGGAGATTTCCGACCGCATCGTTCCGCGCAGCTTTGCGTCGAGATTGGAAAGCGGCTCATCGAGCAGAAAGACTTCCGGATTGCGCACCATGGCGCGGCCAAGCGCGACACGCTGGCGCTGGCCGCCGGAAAGCGCTTTCGGCTTTCGGTTCAAGAGATGGGTGATGTCGAGAATTTTCGCCGCATCCTTGACCTTGGTGTCGATGAGATGGCGCGGCGCCTTTCTGAGTTCCAGACCGAAGGCCATGTTCTTGTAGACCGTCATATGCGGGTAAAGCGCATAGTTCTGGAACACCATGGCGATGTCGCGGTCCTTGGAGGGCACATCGTTCATCACGTCCTCGCCGATGCGCAACTCCCCGCCGGAGATTTCCTCCAGCCCGGCGATCATCCTGAGCGTCGTGGATTTTCCGCACCCGGAAGGGCCGACCAGAATGATGAATTCCTTGTCGGCAATATCCAGATCGATATCGTGAACGACCTTGAGCGCGCCGAAGGTCTTGTTGAGTTTTTTCAGGGAAATGCTAGCCATCTGTGCCTCGCGCTCACCAATAGGAAGACCAGTTGCGCGAAAGCCGGATCAGCGCTTCCAGATAATAATAATCGCCCCAAGAGACGCACTCATCGACGCCTTCGCCCCGGCAGGTGTTGTGGGGCGTCTTCTTGGAATAGGTGCCGTGCAGAAGCTGCCCGTTGGAGATCGCGGGATCGCGAACGGAATAGAGATCGGCGAGGCTTTTCACCATGCGCCTTGCCAGGTCGCGATACTCCGCGGCCTTTTCCGGCGTTTCCAGCTCCGCCATTTCCAGGAGGCCGCAGGCGACGATGGCCGCCGCTGAGCTGTCGCGCGGTTCGCCATCGCCATCCGCAAAAATCAGGTCCCAATAGGGTACGAGATCATCGGGCAGGCGTTTAAGATAGAAGGCGAGAAGCCGCTCGAAGGTGTCGCGATAGGCGGGCAGACGCTCATAACGATAGGAAATGGCCATGCCGGCGATGCCCCAGGCCTGTCCACGGGCCCAGTAACTCTCGTCGCTGTAACCCTGCTTGGTCACACCGCGCACCGGCGCGCCGGTCTCCGGGTCCATGTAAAATGTATGATAGGTGGAATCGTCCGGCCGGACGGAATGGGCAAGTGTGGTGCGGGCATGGGCAAGCGCCACGGTGCGGTAGTCTTCCCGGCCCGTTTCACGGCTCGCCCAATAAAGCAGCGGCAGGTTCAAAAGGCAGTCGATAATATAGCGATATTCGTTGGGATTGTCCCTGCGGCCCCAGGCCTGGATGAATTGCCCGACCGGCTGGAACCGTTCCATCAACTGGTCCGCCGCCATCAGCGCCGCGCGTCTTCCATCCTCATCGGCCACCAGTTTCCATGCGGCGATGCAGGAGGGCGAGTAGAGAAAGCCCATATCGTGATGATCGGTCTCGATGCGCTTTTCGATACGGTGCAGGAAGCTCTGCACCTGTATTTGCGCCGCATGCTGAAAGGTCCTGTCGCCGGTATGTTCGAAGGCGAGCCATATCTGGCCGGGCCAGAAACCGGCGGTCCACTGGTCGTTGGCCACTGCGGGGTAAAAATTCTTCACGCTCGAATGGTTCTGCGCGGCATAGGTGAACTCAGGCAGATTGCGCCTGACCTGCGCGACGGCGGCCGTCAGCGCTACGTCGATTTCCGCTGCGGTGATCGGGGTTGGAAGGGACGTGGTCAAATCGAGCATGAAATCAACCCTTGAGGCCGGTGGAGGCGACGCCTTCGACGAAGAAGCGCTGCAATGCCAGGAAAACGACGAGAACTGGGATGAGCGCCACCACCGAGGCGGCCATGATCAGCCCGTATTCCGCCGAATATTGCGAAATGAACATGCGAAGACCGATCTGGATGGTCTTCAGCTCGGTCTTGGTGAGATAGATCATCGGCCCGAGAAAATCGTTCCAGGTCGTGACGAAGGTGAAGATCGTCAAGGTGGAAAGCGCCGGTTTGGAAAGCGGCAGCATGATCTTCGCCCAGATCTGGTACTCGTTCATGCCGTCGATGCGCGCCGCCTCGCAAAGCTCGTTCGGGATCGACATGTAGAACTGCCGCATCAGGAAGACGCCGAAGGCGGTGAAGGCCTGCAGGAAAATCAGCGCGAGATGGGTGTTGTTGAGCCCGAATTCACGCATCAGCAGAAACTGCGGCACCATATAGACCTGCCAGGGCATGGCGATGGTGGCGATATAGCCGAGAAACAGCGTATTCTTGTAGGGAAAATGCAGCTTGGCGAAGGCGTAGGCCGCGAAGCTTGAGGTCAGCAATTGCAGTAGCGTGACGATGATCGTCAGCTTCGACGTGTTGTAGATGAACAGCGCCAGCGGGATTTTCGTCCAGATTTCCACATAGTTTTCCCAACGGGGCTGGGAGGGTATCCACTCGATCGGGAACGCGAAGACATCGCGGCTGAGTTTCAGCGACGCCGATAGCATCCATGCGAAGGGCAGAAGCATGACGATGGTGACGACGATGACGGTCAGATAGATGCCGATCGTGGCGGCGGGGATTTTGCGGCCCATGATGCGCATGGATCAATCCTCCCGCTGCCGTTTGAACTGGACGATGGTGACCACCAAGACCAGGAAGAACAGGACGAGCGCGATCATGCTGGAATAGCCGAGATCCCAGGAAATGAAGGCCTCATTGTAGATGTGGTAGACGAGAACGAGCGTCGAGGTGCCGGGACCGCCCTGCGTGATCATATAGACCTGATCGAAAACCTTGAAGGACTGGATCGTCAGCATAACGGTGACGAAAAAGGTCGTCGGCGCAAGCTGTGGCAGGGTGACGTGGATGAATTTCTGCCAGGCATTGGCGCCATCCAGCCCCGCGGCTTCATAAAGCTCCGAGTTGATGCCCTGCAGCCCGGCGAGATAGATGACCATGTAATATCCCATGCTCTTCCAGACGCCGAAGAGAATGACCGTGACCATGGCCCAGTGCCGGTCCGCCGCCCATCCCGGCATGTCGGCGGGATCGAGGCCGAGCGTATAGAGCAGCATGTTGACCGGACCCATCTCCGGATTGAAAATCATGTTCCAGACGACGGCCACGGCGACCAATGATGCGACATAGGGAAAGAACATGGCCGTGCGGAAGAAATTGCGGCCGAGGATTTTTTGGTTGAGCAGGATCGCAAGCCCGAGCGCGCAGGCGAGCGTGGCCGGCACTGACGCGACGGTGTAGATGACCGTGTTCCAGAAGGCCGCGATGAAGGCCTTATCCTCGAAAAGCCGCCAGAAATTATCGAGACCGGCAAAACGCATGGCATTGGAGCCGTCCCAATGCATGAAGGCCAACGCAAAGGCAAAGAGGATCGGTCCGAGCGTGAAAATCGCAAATCCGAGAAAATTGGGCGCAATGAAGGAATAGGCGACGAGCGCATTTTCTATTCCGCGCCGCCGTTTGGAGACGATGCGGCGTTTTTTCCTGCGATACGGAGTCGCCTGCTTGTCGGACATGGTCGCGGTTGCGATTGCCACAGCATATCTCCCATTGCCGCCGTTTCACCGCTTAATCGGTGGCGGCTGCCTGCATGTTCCATTGCGGTCCAGGTCTTCGCCCTGCCGCCTCCCGCGCTCTGGATAACACAATATCGATATTGGTCAAACAACTTTGCATAAAGTCAGACAAATTTTCTGGTTTTTCGAAAATACGTATGATAGGAGGCCCGTATCGGATTGCGGAACGCGCGGGAGGTTTGAGGGCGTGTTTGTCGAAAGGATGCGTTTTCTGCCAGAGCGGTTCGCCGATTTCGGCGCGGAACTGACGGCGCAGAAAATACGGTCTTCAGCGTCGGGCGCGGTTTCCCGTGGTCTCATCGAGGCGGCGGAGCAGACGCTTGACGAACCTTGGTCCACAATTCTGGCGGGCGACTACCGGGAATATAGCCGCACCGGCAATCGCGATCGTTTCGAGGCGCTTTATTTTTCCCGAAGACTGAAGCTGAACGCGCTGGTTCTTGGAGAATGCGCCGAAGGGCAGGGTCGCTTTCTCGATGCCATCATCGATGGTCTTTGGCTGATATGCGAGGAAAGCGGCTGGCAATTGCCCGCCCATAATTCCCATATTCGCGGCGGCCCGCGAGATTCTCTGCCCGATCCGCAGAACCCGGTGATCGACCTGTTCGCCGCCGAAACGGGCGCCAATCTCGCTTTGTGCCTGCATTTGCTGGCACCGGAACTGGAAAGAGCGAATGCAAACCTTGTTTCTCGCATCCGCGCCGAGATCGACAGGCGTATCACGAAGCCCTATCTCGCCCGGCATTTCTGGTGGGTGGGAAATGGCGACGAACGGATGAACAACTGGACGGCCTGGATCACCCAGAACGTCCTTCTCTCGACCCTGCTATTGCCCATAGACCAGTCGACGAGGCGTGCGGTCGTGGAAAAGGCGCTCAAGAGTCTCGATGCGTTTCAAAAGGATTATGCGGAAGACGGCGCCTGCGAAGAGGGCGTTCTTTATTATGGCCATGCGGCGCTTTGCCTGTTCGGGGCGATGAGCATTCTCGAAGCCTCTGCGCCGGGCTTCATGGCGTCGCTCTTTCATGCGCCGAAGCTGCGCAGCATGGCCGAATTCATTCTCAACATGCACGTGGCGGAAGACCGGTTCTTCAACTTCGCCGATGCGCCGGCGAAGGTCGAGACATCCGGCGTGCGGGAATATCTCTTCGGCAGGGCCGTTTCTTCGCTACCGCTTCAGGCTTTCGCTGCCGCCTGCTGGAACCGCTCACCGGACCGGATGATGTGCAAGGAGTGGAATCTCTGGTATCGGGTCCAGGCAGTGCTTGCCATCCCGGAATTATCCGCGCTTATTCCAACGGGCCCAGCAAAGACCGATATCGCCTATCCCGGTATCGGTCTGGCGATTGCCCGCGACGGGGTCTTCGATCTTGCCGTGAAGGCGGGTAATAATGGTGAGAGCCACAATCACAACGATGTCGGCAGTTTCACGCTTTATAAGAACGGCCGGCCGTTCATCATCGATGTCGGGGTGGAAGCCTACACCGCAAAAACCTTCTCACCGCAACGCTACGACATCTGGACGATGCAATCGGCCTTTCACAATCTGCCGACTTTCGGCGGCGTCATGCAGGCTGCCGGGGCAGAGTTTGCCGCGACAGATTTTGCGACCAAATTTTCCGAAGAGCAGGCGGAAGTCTCCTTTGACATTGCCGGGGCCTATCCCGCCATGGCGCGTGTTGAACACTATCGTCGCCGCGTCCGATTGCTGCGTGGCAGCCATGTGGAAGTCGTTGACGACTATCACGGCAGGCAGGAGGCGGTTCTGTCGCTGATGGTTGCCGAAAAGCCCGCTGTCACGCCGGGTGCCCTGAACTTTGCGGGGTTGGGAGAGATAGCCTGCGAAGGCGCGGGAGAACCCGCAATCGAAGCCATAACAATCGACGATGCCCGCCTTCGCCAGTCCTGGCCCCCGGTGATCTATCGCATTCTCATCCCCATCGCAGCCCAGCGTCTGTGCCTGACGATCAGTTAAGGAAGTGTCGATGAAACTTACACTCAAGGTCGTCAATGCGCTGGGTGATGTTCTGGCGAAAGCCGAAGCGGAGGACGAAGCTCTGCTCGTTTATCGCGCAGAATATTGCGAGGGTGACAGGCTTGTCGTTGAGATTTCACAGCCCGGTCATATCTGGCTTGCGCTCGACGCCGGCATGCAGCCGACGCTGGTTTTCCTGCACGGAAATGAATTCACCCTGCCCATTCCTTCCGCGGCGAAACGCAAATCCTATCCGCCGCAGGCGTTCAGCGGTAATCTTCACAGGATCGCCGCGCGCCGCACACTTGCCGGTGAAATTGGAGTTCGCAGGAATCTGGCGCTCAACCCGTTTGACGATCATGAGAACACCTCGCTGTTTCCGCACGTTTATGCGAGCACGGAAACGCGTGGGGAGGCGGCCTTCGCAGCCCGCAATGTTATCGATGGTGAAAAGGCGAGCGCGGGCCACGGCTTCTGGCCCTATACAAGCTGGGGCATCAACCGCGATCCCGAAGCTTCGCTGACCCTCGTATTCGGCCGCGCAGTCCTTATCGACCAGCTGACTTTTTACCTGCGGGCGGACTTCCCACACGATGCCTGGTGGGAAAAAGCGAGCGTCACTTTTTCCGACGGCGAAAGTGCGAGCTTTTCCCTGCAGAAAACCGGTGCGGCCCAAACCTTCCCGGTTGTGCCGCGCCGGGTGGAGTGGATCCGTCTGCATGATCTTAAAAAAGCGGACGACCCTTCGCCCTTTCCCGCGCTGACGCAGATCGAGGTCTGGGGGGCGGATCTGCGGGAAGCGCCGTAGCCCCTGATCGCGCCTTTCAGAACACAAAGCTACGACCCGCGTTTACGTGAAATTCTTTAGCTGTGTGCGATGCCGCGCATGTCGCGCATCATGTCGCGGTAACGGTGCTGGCTGCCGCGCAGATGCGCTTGCATCGCCAGCTTTGCGGCTTGTTCGTTCCGGTCCGATATGGCGATGACGATTGCCTCGTGCTCCTTGTGGATCAATCGCCGGTAAGCTGTCTGGTCGTTCTCGCCGGTTTCGGAAACCACGCGCGATTGTGGAATCACGGTCTGGCCGTGCAGTTCGAGGAACTGTGTGAAAAGCGGATTGTTGGTGGCGGCCGCAATGGCGAGATGCAGCGCCAGGTCCGCCTCACGAATGGAGCGGTTCTCCTCGATACATTGCAGAAGCCGGGCGTGACAGTCGAAAATCGCTTCCTCTTGCGATGGCGAGCGGCGGAGGGCGGCGAGCCCCGCCGCTTCGATTTCAAGCGGCGTCCTGATTTCCAGCACCTCCAGATCGGAAGAAAGCCGGGCGCGGTCAACACCGGGTGTGGGTGACGTGTCCTTTTCATGCTTCAGTACGAAAATGCCCGCTCCCTGACGCACCTCCACCAGCCCGTCGCAGCGTAGCGCCGTCACCGCCTCGCGCACGACGGTGCGGCTGACGCCATGGGTTTCCGTCATCTCGATCTCGCTGGGCAGGCGGTCGCCGGGCCCATATTGCCCGGAGGCAATCGCGTTTCTCAGGCTGAGGCTAACTCTGCTCACCAGAGAACCGGAGGATTTGCTGCGCTGTTTTTGCTGTTCAGGCACGTCGGTCACCATGCATTGAAATCGAGGCAGGCGTGGAGCCTGTCAAATATGTATGATGAATTTCATTAAAACTCAATGATCATACCAATTTTACCTGCCTTCATGCAGAGGAGGCGCAGAATGGTACTAAAAATCTTCCCGATTCTGACCGGAGACACTAGGCCGGGCCAGCAAACTGTTCCGTGGAAACGGCATGCAACGCCCTGCCGGTCCTGAAAAAGCTCTCGATATTGCCGATCGTGGTGTCCGCGATATTTTTGAGCGCCTCCTGCGTGAAGAAGCCCTGATGACCGGTGACCAGAACATTTGGAAAGGTCAGCAGTCGCGCGAAAACATCGTCGCGCAGCACCTCGTTGGAAAGATCCTCGAAAAAGAGATCGGCCTCTTCTTCATAGACATCAATGCCGAGACTGCCGATCGTGCCGTCTTTCAGGCCTGCAATTACCGCCTGCGTGTCGATGATGGCGCCGCGGCTGGTATTGACGAGCATCACGCCCTTTTTCAGAAGCGGCAGCGTCTCTCCACGAATAAGGTGACGGGTCTCCGGTGTGAGCGGGCACATCAGCGCCAGAATGTCCGATGTTCGGAACAGCTCCTCGCGCGTGACGTAGACCATGCCCAGCGCCTCGCAATCCGGATTTGGCCGTAGATCGTGGCCGACGAGACGGCAGCCGAAGCCGGCCGCAATGCGCGCGAAAATCGCCCCGATCTTGCCCGTGCCGACAATGCCGACGGTCTTCCCGTGAAGATCGAAGCCAAGCAGGCCATCGAGGGCGAAGTTTCCTTCGCGGACACGGTTATAGGCGCGGTGGATCTTGCGGTTGAGCGACAGGATGAGCGCCATGGTGTGTTCGGCGACCGCATAGGGCGAATAGGCCGGCACGCGCGCAACGGTCAGGCCGAGCTTTTCGGCGGCGGCGAGATCGACCTGATTGAAACCGGCGCAGCGCAGGGCGATGAGCCGGACACCCATTTCCGCAAGCTTTTCAAGCACCGGCCGCGACAGGTCGTCATTAACAAAGGCGCAGATCGCCGCCGCTCCCTCCGCCAGCGCAACTGTCTCTGGAGACAGACGTGCTTCGCAATATTGCATCCGCATGTCAGCGTGGGCTGCAGCGTCAAGGAACTGCCTGTCATAGGGTTTGGCGCTGTAGACCACGATCCGCATCTGTTTCTCCAGTCTCCAAACGAAAGCTGCCGTGACAGGGCGATGCGTCCGGCAGATATCTTAGCTGCGAAGACCCGGTGCCTCCTGTCCCGTGCTTTCGACATATTCGGTATAGCCGCCGCCATATTGGTGGATACCGTCAGGCGTCAGTTCCAGCACCCGGTTCGAAAGTGCGGCCAGGAAATGGCGGTCGTGCGAAACGAACAGCATCGTGCCTTCATAATTTGACAGAGCCTTGATCAGCATTTCCTTGGTGTCGAGATCGAGATGGTTGGTCGGCTCGTCCAGCACGAGGAAGTTCGGCGGATCGAACAGCATGGCGGCCATGACGAGGCGGGCCTTTTCGCCGCCGGAAAGAACACGGCAACGTTTTTCCACGTCGTCGCCGGAAAAGCCGAAACAGCCGGCAAGGGCGCGCAACGGCGCCTGCCCCGCCTTCGGAAAACGCTCCTCCAGCCATTCGAGAATGGTGCTGTCGCCATCAAGCACATCCATGGCATGCTGGGCGAAATAGCCGAGCTTGACGCTGGCGCCGAGGGTGACATTGCCGGAATCCGGTTCCGCCGTGCCGGTCACCAGCTTCAGCAGCGTCGATTTTCCGGCGCCGTTGATGCCCATGATGCACCAGCGTTCCTTGCGCCGCACCATGAAATCGAGCTCGTCGTAGATCGTGCGGCTGCCATAGGTCTTGTTGACCTTCTTCAGCGCCACGACATCCTCGCCTGAGCGAGGAGCGGGTGCAAATTCGAAAGCAACCGTCTGACGCCGTTTTGGCGGCTCGACGCGGTCAATCTTCTCGAGTTTCTTCACACGGCTCTGCACCTGCGAGGCGTGCGAAGCGCGGGCCTTGAAGCGTTCGATGAACTTGATTTCCTTGGCGAGCATAGCCTGCTGGCGCTCGAACTGCGCCTGCTGCTGCTTTTCGTTCTGCGCGCGCTGCTGCTCGTAAAAGCCGTAGTCACCGGAATAGGTGGTGAGATTGCCGGCATCGATTTCGATGATCTTGGTGACGATGCGGTTCATGAATTCGCGGTCATGCGAGGTCATAAGCAGCGCGCCGTCGTAGTTCTTCAGGAAGTCTTCGAGCCAGATCAGGCTTTCGAGATCGAGATGGTTCGACGGTTCGTCGAGCAGCATCACGTCAGGGCGCATGAGAAGAATACGGGCAAGCGCCACGCGCATCTTCCAGCCGCCGGAAAGCTTGGAAACATCGCCGTCCATCATTTCCTGGCTGAAGCTCAAGCCATCCAACACCTCACGCGCACGGCCTTCCAGCGCGTAGCCGTCCAGCTCCTCATAACGCGCCTGCACTTCGCCGTAACGTTCGATGATGGCGTCCATCTCGTCCATCCGGTCGGGGTCGGACATGGCGGCTTCCAGTTCCCGAAGCTCCGCCGCCACTTCGCTGACGGGGCCTGCCCCTTCCATGACTTCCGCGACGGCCGAGCGGCCGGACATTTCACCGACATCCTGATCGAAATAACCGACCGTCATGCCCTTTTCAACGACGACCTGGCCCTCGTCGGGCTGCTCTTCGCCGGTGATCATCCGGAACAGCGTGGTCTTGCCGGCGCCATTCGGGCCGACAAGGCCGATCTTCTCGCCGCGATTGAGCGCGGCGGAAGCCTCGATATAGAGAATGCGGTGACTGTTCGACTTGCTGATGTTTTCGATGCGGATCATGACAGGGCCTGTGAATGGGAGCGGCCCTCCTATGCCACGGGCCGCCGCCACTGTCACCTGCCGGACGTGTCGTGTCAGCCATGCAGCCGACAAGATGCTCCGGAGAAGCCGCTCCGGAAACAGAATCAGTTGGTGAGCGTGGCCATGCTGCCGGCAGCCTTGCGGGCGATTTCGCCAAAGGCTGTGACGATCTGTTCCATGTTTTCCGGCGCGTAATAATTGTCAGCGCTCGATGCACAATATTGCAACAGCGACTTGCCCCTGTCCGGCGCCATGAAGGCGACGCTGAAAATCTTGATCCCGTCTTTCTTGGCGGTCTCGCAGGTGGTGCGTACCGACTGGTCGATGCTGGAGTTCCACGAGGCGCTGTTGCCCGTCATTTCGCCGTCGGTCATGAGAACAATGTAGCGCTCGAACGATTCACTGCCTTTGTCTTTATGTGCTTTCGCTTCGGTGGTGTTGGATTTTTTAAGGGCGTTATAAGCGGCGTTCAGGCTGCTGCGGGCATCTGTGCCTCCGGTAGGGAATTCCGGGATTTGCTTGTCAACGTAGCTGACAACGCTGCCCGTACCCCAGCTGATGGGCTGGGCCGCATAGGTCTCATGCGTATAGACCGAGGCGCCTGTTCGGACGAGCTCTGAACCGCCGTTAGCCGTGTAGGTCGGGTCAGCCTTGTTCAATGTTGCGACGAGGAACCCAACGGCCGTTTTGAGCGAGGTGGCCTTGTTGATGTAGCAAGGGCTGGATGTGGCCCTCGCTTCGCTGCTACCCCAATTGTCTGCCGTATAAACCGGGCACGATTTTTTTGCGGTATTGATGGTATCGGTCTTGAATGACATCGAACCGGAACGGTCAAGTGCCAGATACATGGAGATCGGTGCGCCCTTGTTGACGGTGCTCTTTGCGGTGCCCGTTACCGAAAGATCGAGCGTTTTTGCGCCAATGAATCCCAGCAGCGGATTGAGTTCTATCCGACGGTTGATCGTGGTCTCGACGGTGTAGGTCTTGCCGCGGGCATTTTCCGTCGTCGCAATGCTGGTCGGAGAATTCTGCTCCAGTTCCTTTTTCTCTTCCTCGGTCAGGCTCTTTTCCATCTGGGCGGCGATGAAGTTCTTGGCGATTTCCTTGATCTGTTCGTCCGTCATATCGCCCATTTTCAAACGGGCCTCGGTCGCCGCCGCAAGGGCCGCCGAATCCGCGGTATTCTGCATATCCGCTTTCACCTGCATCACATTCGCCAACTCCATGCCGGCGCCGGCAAAACCCAGCAGGACCGGCAGCAGGATGGCCGTCATCATGCCGAAATTGCCGCTGGTATCGGCAAGAAAACGGCGCTTGGGTTTTTGATGTGCAGAGGCGGTCATGACGGGCTCACAGATTAGAATATTCGACTGAGCACAGAAAAGCCGCAAACGATGTAAAATCCGCTAACGTGATCGGTTCAATTTTACACAGTGTTCACATTGGAGCAGTTTTCGAAGTATTTTCAAGAATTGTCTGGCGCGATGGCCGCAATAATACACATCGTGTCATTATTGGACGGGGATGACGTCGACGGCCTGTTTTATCTGCTGGTTGCCATAGCTCTTCAAGACACCGATCACCGGGGCGACATCGGAATAGTCCCGGCCGTAACCGACAACGATATGGTCGCTTCCGGCGACGATATCATTGGTGGGATCGAGTTCCAGGTAACCGGCCGCTTCTCCGCACCAGACGCGAACCCAGGCATGCATTGCATCGGCGCCTTCAAGCCGTTCCTTGCCCGGTGGCGGAATGGTGCGCAGGAAACCGCTGACATAACCGGCGGGAATGCCGAGGCTGCGCAGCGCCATGATCATGATATGCGAAAAATCCTGGCACACGCCGCGCTTCAGCTTGAAGGCTTCCGATGGCGTCGTATCGACGGTCGTCGCCTCGCCGTCATAGGTAAAGTCCTTGTGGATGCGTTTGCATAGAGAGAGCGCGATCTCGCGAATGGTCATTCCGGGTTTCAGCAATTCCCGGGCATAGGCGGATATTGTTGCGTCCATTCCGATCCTCGGGCTCGCACCGATGAAGTGGTGCGGCGACTGGAAATCGAGCGACCAGACATCGGCCAGATCCTGCGGCAGGCGGGAAAGCTCGGGCGAGAAATCCGCCGTCAGCGCCGGCGCCTCCACCATCACGCGGGCCTGCATGCGGATATCCAGCTTCTCATGCGGTGCGCGCAGATGCACTGACGTGGCCGATTGATGAAAGAAATCCTCGAAGGTGGCACGTTCTTCCGGCACAGGCGAAACATCGATGGAGCCGGCGACAAGCCGCTGCCGGCCGGGGATGGAGAGCGGCAGAACGCGGATGATGTGGCGCGCGCCGTGGGCCAGCGTGTCGTAAGTGTAACCCATATGCAGGGAAAGATCGTAAAGCATAGGATTATCCGAGATAGGTCCGGGCCAGAACATCGGAGAGATGTTCCATGTCGGTTTCGAGCTGGCGATAGATCGCGCCGTTCATGTTTTCCGGCGTCATGACCGCAAGCCCGGAATGCAGACGCATCGCCTCGCGGTAGAAGGGCGACATCTGACCGTTCACGAAGGCGTTCGGAAGCTGCTCCACCTCGGTGCGGATCTCGTTCAGCTGGAACAGGATCGAGCGGGGATTGAGCGGGTCGAGCGCCAGAAGATCGGTCACGGTCAGGCCGGCCGTATTGACGTTGTAGCGGCGGCGATGGGTCATGACGCTGTCGCCGATTTCAAGCAGCATGTCATAGGAGCCGTCAGGCGCGTCCGGGCCGGTCATATGGCCGAGAAGACGCGTCATATGCAGGCCGCGCTCCAGGTAACGGCCGATCGACAGGAAACGCCAGCCGGTGAAGCGATACATGTTTTCGTGCACGAGACCGGCAAAGCCTGCAAGCTTGCGCAAAAGGATCGTCATGGCATGGGTAGCGTCGTCGCCGGGGGCCACTTTCGCGTGGAAACGGCGGGCGGTCTTGGCAAGGTCGTTCAGCGCCAGCCACCCGTCCGGCGAAAAGCGGTCGCGAATGTTGCTGGCGGAATAAAGCGCGCTGTTGATGTTGTTCAGCAGGCTTTCCGGCACGGCATCGTTCATCTCCACATCGAGCGTTTCGAGATAGCGTGTCACATGGGCAAGCAGCGGCTGGCGCGGATCGGCGGATTCGGCATAACGCCCGTGCCAGGCGCGCAGGATGCGCAGGGCGCCTTCCGAACGCTCGATATAACGCCCGAGCCAGAACAGATTGTCGGCTGCGCGGCTCGGCAGGCTGCCCGGCATATTGCGGGTGAAGCTCTCTTCCGCCGGCAGAAGCGTGGTGCGCTCCACAGGTCTGTCACTGACGATCCAGACATCGGCAGCGCTGCCGCCCGATTGCATGGCGATGGCAGACACATCGTCGCCGCTGCCGATCCGTGCGAAGCCGCCCGGCATGATCTGCCAGCCTTCCTGGGTGCGCGCAGCAAAAACGCGAAGGCTCATCGGGCGCGGCACGAGCTTGTTGTCGATATAGGCCGGGGTGGTTGAGAGCTTCACCACTTCCTGGCCCACCAGCCTGTGGCCGTCGGAGGTAAGCCAGTCGCTGATCGATTCCTTTGCAGTTTCTCTCAGGGAAGAGCCGAGCACGGACTGGCCGTTGTCGTCGAAGAAGGGAAGCCGGGAATAGGCAGGCCCGATGACCATGCCTTCGATATTGCCGGCGACATGGCGGCGTTCGGCTTCCTGACCGCACCACCAGGTGGCGATGGATGGCAGTTTCAGCTCCTCGCCCAGAATGTGGCGGCAGATGCGCGGCATGAAAGCGAGCAGCGCCCTGGTTTCGAGAATGCCGCTGCCGAGCGCGTTGACGATGGTGAGCGCCTCATTGCGCAGCGCCTGCACCATGCCGGGCGTGCCGATATGGGAGTGCTGGTTGAGTTCCAGCGGATCGGAATAAGAGGCGTCGAGACGCCGCCACAGAACGCCGATCGGTTTTAGCCCGGCCACGGTTCTGACCATGACGCGGCCGTTGACGACGGTGAGGTCCTCGCCTTCCAGCAACATGAAGCCGAGATAACGGGCGATATAGGCGTGTTCGAAATAGGTTTCGTTGGCGGGACCGGGCGTCAGCACGGCGATCCGGTCATCGGGGTGCTTTCTTTGCGCCTGCAGCGCGTCGCGGAAAGCACCGAAAAACGAGGCGAGACGGTGGACATGGGTTTCCGCATAGATATCGGAAAGCGCGCGAGTGGTCGCCACCCGGTTTTCGAGAGCAAAACCGGCCCCGGACGGTGCCTGCGTGCGGTCAGCCAGTACCCACCAGTTGCCGTCAGGTCCGCGGCCGATCTCGAAGGAACAGAAATGCAGATAGTGGCCGGTTGCCGGTTTCACGCCGACCATGGGCCTTAGAAATTCCGGATTGGAGGCAATCAGCGCTGGCGGCACATAACCTTCCTTCACCAGCCGGTTCTCGCCGTAAAAATCGGCAACCATGGCTTCGAGAAGATTGGCGCGCTGCTTCAGTCCTTCGGAAAGTACCGTCCATTCCCTGTCGTCGATCAGGACCGGAATGTGCGAGATCGGCCAGTTTCTTTCGCTGCTGCCCTTGCCGTAGTCGCGGTAGAACACGCCGGCGTCGCGCAGATAGCGGTCGGTGCGGGCAAAGCGCTCGTGCAATTCCCGTTCCGACATGCGCGACAGGGCGTCGAGCAGGGTCTTCCAGACCGGCCTGACCTTGCCATTGGTATCGAGCATTTCGTCGGCAACGCCCGGCAAGGGGGAATATTCAAGCCCGCGTGGTTGCGCGCCTGTTTCCGTCTTGCGTTCCGTTGCCGGGGCTTTGGACAATTTACACTCCGTAAGGCCGACGCAGATCGAGCGTCAGCGGAAATTCTGACGACACGGTTTCCGCCATCAGCGGATATTGCCCGGCCGTATGCCCCCATGGTTCGAAACGGGCGAGGCGGCGTGCCTCGGCCTCATTGCCGTTGACGGGAAACGTCTCGTAATTGCGCCCGCCCGGATGAGCAACATGATAGATGCATCCGCCGATCGATCGCCTCGACCATGTATCATAAATGTCAAAGGTCAAGGGTGAATTGACGGGCAGGACGGGATGCAGGCCGGAAGAGGGCTGCCACGCCTTGAAGCGCACGCCGGCCACCGCGACACTGCGGTTTTCTGTTGGTGTCATCGGCACGGCGCGTCCGTTGCAGGCGACGGTGTAACGAGAAGGGTTGGAGGTTTCCAGCCGCACCTGCAGGCGCTCCACGGAGCTGTCGACAAAACGCACGGTGCCGCCGATCGCGCCCTGTTCGCCCATCACATGCCAGGGTTCCAGCGCCTGGCGCAGCTCAAGCTTCGCACCCTCGTATTCCACCTCGCCGAAGAAGGGGAAACGGAATTCCTGCTGGGCGGTGAACCATTCCGGCTTGAGGTCGAAACCGTTTTCTCTGAGGTCCGCAAGCACATCGAGAAAATCCGCCCAGATATAATGCGGCAGCATGAAGCGGTCGGCGAGCGCCGTACCCCAGCGCACGAATTTGCCGGCGGCCGGATTTTTCCAGAAGCGGGCGATGAGGGCGCGCACCAGCAATTGCTGGGCAAGCGACATGCGCGCGTTCGGCGGCATTTCGAAACCGCGAAATTCCACCAGTCCGAGGCGCCCGGTCGGCCCGTCGGGTGAAAACAGCTTGTCGATGCAGATTTCGGCCCGGTGGGTGTTACCCGTCACATCCGTCAGAAGATTGCGGAACAGCCGGTCGACCAGCCATGGCAGAGGCGGAGCGCCCTCACCGGGGGCAGGCACCTGCGCCAGCGCAATTTCCAGTTCGTAGAGACTGTCGTGTCGGGCCTCGTCGATGCGCGGCGCCTGACTTGTGGGGCCGATGAACAGGCCGGAAAAGAGGTAGGAGAGCGATGGATGCCGCTGCCAGTGCAGAACGAGGCTTTTGAGAAGATCGGGCCGGCGCAGGAAGGGGCTGTCATTGGGGTTTGCCCCACCGACAACCACATGATTGCCGCCGCCGGTGCCGGTATGGCGGCCGTCGATCATGAATTTGTCGGCGCCGAGACGCGACTGGCGCGCCTCCTCATAGACTGCCGTGGTGATATTGACGCAATCTTTCCAGCTCGAAGCGGGGTGGATGTTGACCTCGATCACACCGGGATCGGGCGCGACGCGGATAACATTGAGGCGTTCGTCATGCGGCGGTGCATAGCCCTCGATATGGACGGGCAGTCCAAGCTCTGTGGCAGCCGCTTCCGCTGCCGCGATCAGTTCGAGATAATCCTCGATGCGCTCGACCGGCGGCATGAAAACGCAAAGCCTTCCGTCACGCGGTTCCACTGACATGGCGGTGCGCACCGCGCCGCCGATTTCACCAAGCGTCTGCTCTATGCGCTCCTGCCCGGCCACTTCGCTTGCCTGGAACGAGGCTTCGGGCATGGCGCGACCGGAGGGCTTCAAGACATCGGGAAGCGGGCCCCTGGGGATAGAAGGGTCGGCCTCATGGATATAGGGATAGGCCGACGGCGGCACATAGGGCAGGGTGCCGAGCGGCAGGCGGTAACCGACCGGGCTGTCGCCCGGAACGAGAAAAATCTTGCCGCGCCGCGTCTTCCATTTTTCGCTGATCCAGCGTTCGCCGGCGGCGCGCGCATTCCATGCCTGTACCGGCAGGATGTAGCCGGTGGGCGTCGTCAAACCGCGTTCGAAGACGCGGGCGATACGGTTGCGCTCTTCCGGATCCTTCAGTCTGGAATTGGACGGGTCGACATTGTCGGGCAGGCTGCCTTCCTTGATGATCCATTCGGCCGGATCCTCATAGGCTGGCAGCACCAGATCAGGCTCAATGCCGAGCTGGGTGGCTATACCACCCAATAGCTTCTGTGCATCTTCGGCCTTGACGCCCGTATCTGCGCCTTCCTCCGCAATCAGGGCCGGGTTCTGCCAGATCGGCAGGCCGTCCTTCCGCCAGTAGAGCGAAAAGGTCCAGCGCGGCAGGGTTTCGCCCGGATACCATTTCCCCTGCCCGTAATGCAGAAAGCCGCCCGGTGCGAAACGCTCACGCAGGCGGCGGATCAGGGCGTCGGCCTTTTCACGCTTTGTCGGCCCGACTGCGCCGGTGTTCCATTCGTCGGATTCGAAATCGTCGATGGAAACGAAGGTCGGCTCGCCGCCCATTGTCAGCCGGACGTCATGGCTGTTCAGAACGCCGTCGACCGCTTCACCGAGCGCGTTGAGCTCCTCCCAGCTTTCATCCGAAAAGGGTTTGGTGATACGCGGTGTCTCGGCAACACGCCGGACCTGCATGTCGAAGGCGAATTCGGTATTGGCGTGGCCGAAATAACCGCCGGAAATCGGTGCGGCATTGCGATAATGCGGCGTTGCGGCCAGCGGAATATGGCTTTCACCTGTCAGAAGCCCGGAGGTCGGGTCAAGCCCGATCCAGCCGGCGCCGGGCATATAGACCTCGGCCCAGGCGTGAAGATCGGTGAAGTCCACTTCGGTGCCGGATGGGCCATCCAGCGCCTTGAGATCGGGAGTAAGCTGAATGAGATATCCCGACACAAAGCGGGCGGCGAGGCCAAGATGCCGCAGAACCTGCACGAGCAGCCAGCTCGTATCGCGGCAGGAGCCCTTGCCGGAAGCGAGCGTTTCCTCAGGCGTCTGGACGCCGGGTTCCATGCGGATGACGTAACCGATCTCCTGTTGCAGGCGGGCATTGAGGCCAACGACCATGTCCACAGTCGGTTGCCCCGGCGTGCGGTCGACGGTGGCCATGAAGGCGGCAAGCAGCGGGCCTGTCGGTTCCGGCTTCATGTAGATGGAGAGATCGTCCCGCAATTCCTGCGGATAATCGAACGGCCACTTTGTCGCCTCTTCCTCCACAAAGAAATCGAACGGATTGTAAACCGTCATATCGGCGACAAGATCGACCTCGATCTTAAATTCCGTCGCCGGCTCGGGAAAAACGAAGCGGGCGAGGTAATTGCCGTAAGGATCTTGCTGAAGGTTCACGAAGTGATTGGAGGGCGAAACCTTGAGCGAATGGCTGATGACACGGGTTCTGGAGTGCGAGGCGGGCTTTAATCTTATGATCTGTGGTCCAAGGCGAACAGGATTGTCGTATTTATAATGCGTCAGATGATAGATGCTCGCTTTGATCGCCATTAATCTGCCTTGCCCGGTTTTCCGGCTTACGCGGTTTGTCCGCCCCTCTGAAATTATCCGGATTTTGTGCAATGCAGGAAAAGAAAGCAAGGATCATTTCCGGAAGCGACAGCATTGTTGGGTTAAGCCGCGATATTTGCCCGCGGGAAGAATTGTCTGGGCTTTTCAATCATCGCAGCTGAGATTTCGCCGGGATTGTGGACAAGGTTGAACGGCGTGTTATTGCTTGGCAACGAAAGGCGCAGAATCGCGCCCCGCTTTCTTTGCCGACTGACGTTTCGGAATGGAATGAATGGCAACAACGGTGACCGACGATCAGCGCAAAAGCGCGGCTAATCTTTCGGGTTTCGATCTCGATTTTCCCGCGCAGCTGCGCATGATGGGGCGCGCCTTCTGGACCTCGCCGGTGCGCAATCGGCTGATCTTGCTGTCGATGGCGTTGCTCACGGTAATATTGCTCACCGCTTACGGCCAGATCAGGCTCAATGAATGGAACGCGCCGTTTTACAATGCGCTGGAGCGGCGCGATCTTGCCGCCTTCATTCATCAGCTGGAGGTCTTCGCCATCATCGGGGGGGCGTTGCTTCTCCTCAACGTCATCCAGACCTGGCTGAACCAGATGACGGCGCTGAACATGCGCGAAGGTCTTGCCAAGGATATGGTGGATCAATGGCTGAAACCCGGGCGCGCCGCCCGTCTTGCCGGTTTCGGCACGATTGCGATCAACCCCGACCAGCGCCTGCATGACGATGTCCGCAATCTCGCTGAAAGCAGTACGGCGCTTTCCATCGGGCTCGTCAATGCGACGATCCTGCTCATCAGCTTTATCGGCGTCCTCTGGTCGCTCTCGGCGGGCTTTGCTGTCACCATCGGCGGCGATACCTATGCTATCCCCGGCTACATGGTTTGGGCGGCGATATTTTACGCCGGTTCAGCCTCCCTGCTCAGCAATCTCGTCGGTTATCGGCTGGTTGGACTGAATGCCGAGCGTTACTCCAAAGAAGCGGAGCTTCGCTTCTCGCTGATGCGGGCCAGCGAAAATCTTGCCGCCATTGCCCTTGCGCGCGGTGAAAAGAACGAAAGGCGGCGGATCGGTATCGATGTTGATGCGGTGATTGGCGTCATTCGAGGGCTGGCGATGGCCCTGACAAATCTAACATGGGTTTCGGCGGGATATGGCTGGCTGGCGGTGGTGGCGCCGATTCTGATCGCAGCTCCCGTTTATTTTTCCGGCAATCTGACATTCGGCGGGTTGATGATGGCCGTGGGTGCGTTCAACCAGGTCAACACGGCGCTGCGCTGGTACATCGACAATTTCGGACCGATTGCCAGCTGGAAGGCCACGTTACAGCGCGTTTCGGTGTTCCGTAACGCCCTTATCGAGATGGACAGCGTCGAACAGCACGGCTTGGCGATCGATCTGCAACGCAGCGCGGAGAATGAAAAAATCCGCCTCCAGTCGGTGGTGATCTGCCGCGATGCGGGCGGACAGGATTTGGATCGCGGCTTCCAGCTGCGCGAGAGCGAAGTCACGATCGGGCCGGGCGAACGACTGATGATCAATGGCGAGCAGGGCGTGAACCGAAGGCTGCTTTTTGCGGCCATGGCGGGCCTGTGGCCCTGGGGACAGGGCAGGATAGAGATGCCCGAACAGTCCGACACGCTTTTCATCGCCCAGCACGGCTATCTGCCGGCGGGTTCGCTGCGTGAAATCCTCGCCTATCCGCGCGCTCCCCAGCGTTTTGCCGATGCCGATTATATCTCGGCGCTCGCTGCCTGCGGGCTTGGCGAGATGGCGTCCCGTCTCGATGAAAACATTCGCTGGGATAAAAAACTGGATTCAGACGAGCAGGCCAGCATCCGGGTTGCAAACGCCCTGCTGCTGAAGCCGAAATTCCTCGTTATCGATGATTTGCTCGAAGGGTTGGAAAAACAGACGCAGGATACGCTGGCGGAAGTTCTGAACGGGATCGACAGTGCGGCGATCATCTATATCGGCCGCTCCGAAACATTTCTGTCGGTTCTCGCCCCGGCCGTGGCGCATCTCGACCATACCGCGCAGAAGGAAAATATCTCCCCGGCAGACAGCGCTCCGCTATAGGCCGTCGGGCTATGGAGTTGTTCGGAGCGGGCTATAGCCGAAGATGCCATTGATCCGAAGCGAGCCGCGGCTGTTTGACAAGGCTTAGTGTGGTGTCCGGCTCCACCTGCGAACGCAGGGCAAATGTGCCGGTCGCCAGGCTGATGGCGACGACGCTGGCGACCACCAGGACAATACGGTCGTAGCGCTGCTGTATTGCGTTGTTTCCACTCCAGTCATAGGCCATTCGCACGCCCTCGCGTTTTTTGGAATCGTGCCTCATCATGGTTAACCGAAGCTTACGACGGCTCTATGATTCCTTGCTGTTTTGGAAGGGCTGCCGCGACAAATCGGCTATTGGCGGATGGGGTGCGGTTGTTTAAGTCCGGCAGCGGGAGGCTTGTGAAAGGACTTTGAGACATGGACCAGCAACCGCCCGCCGATATGGAACTCACGCTCAGAACGCTTGCGATGCCCGCCGATGCCAACCCGGCCGGCGATATTTTCGGCGGCTGGGTCATGTCGCAGATGGACCTTGCCGCTTTCGTCCGCGCCAATGATGTGGCTGGCGGCCGCACCGTCACCGTCGCAGTCAATGAGATCGTCTTCAAGAAGCCGGTCAAGATCGGCGATACATTGTGTGTCTATACCAAAATCGAAAAGATCGGCCGTACCTCCGTCACATTGAAGATCGAGGCGTGGACCCGCAGGCACTATCAGGATTCACGCGAAAAGGTGACGGAGGCCGTCTTCATCATGGTCGCGGTGGACGACAACGGCGATCCTCGTCCCGTCCGCAAGGAGGCGTGAGACGGCTTCCGCTTTTTTTTCAAAGCAATTCCGAAGCGCCTGCAAATGACTAGAAGCATAGGCGTTTCGGATTTTTCGCAATTCGATATCCGTCCGCTCAATACTTTAGAAATATCCAATTTATTTATCAATTTTTGCGATCAAGATATGGAATAGGACGAGGATCAGGCTTTGACCATTCCAGGTGTTGTTATTGTCGGCGGCGCTCACGGCACGCTCGCCCTTGTGCGCAGCCTCGGCGCCCTGAATGTGCCTGTCTATTATCTCACCCATGATTCACCGTTGCCAGGCTGGTCGCGCTTCGTGCGGGAAACAATCCGCTGGGATGGCCCGCACGACGCCGGAGCAATGGAGTTCCTGCGTCAGATGGCGGCGGAACGTGGTTTGAAGGGCTGTCTGCTGGTGCCATCCGGTGACGGAGAGGTCCAGCTCGTTGCGCAGCATCGTGAGGAGCTTTCCGCTCTTTACAAGATCGTTTTGCCGGATTGGGCGGAGCTGCAATGGCTCTGCGAAAAACCGCTGCTTTATCAGCGCGCCGCAGAACTCGGCGTCGATATTCCGCGTACCTATGCACTGACATCGGCCGCTGACATCGATACGCTGGACATATTGTTTCCCGTCATTCTCAAGCCGAATATGGGGGGTGGCGATACCACCATCGCCCGGGCAAAAGTCATTCGCGCCGATGACCGCCATGCTTTGAAAACGGCTTTTGCCGATGCGAGTGAAGAGATCGGCGTCGGCAATGTCGTCGTGCAGGAACTCATTCCGGGTGGAGGAGAAAGCCAGTTCTCCTACGCGGCGCTCTGGCTGAACGGAGAGCCGGTAGCGGAATTCACTGCCCGGCGCGTCCGGCAATATCCTGTCGATTTCGGCTATACCAGCACCCGCGTCGAGGTCGTCGACAACGGGAAAGCGGTGGAGGCGGCTCGAAAAATACTGAAATCGGCCGGCCATAGCGGGCTGGTCGAGGCGGAATTCAAGCTCGACCACCGAGACGGGAAACTCAAGCTTCTCGATGTCAATCCGCGTCCATGGTCATGGTTTGGCCTTTGCTCGGCGGCGGGCGTCGACCTTGGCGCCCTGCTATGGCGGGTCGCCAACGGTGAGCCGGTCGGTCCGCCCGGCGATGTGCGGCAGGGTGTTTCCTGGTCCTATCTTGTCCGCGACGCCGTTGCCGCTTTCACATTGGCCCGGAGGGGGCAGGCGAAAATTGGTGACTACCTTGCTTCTCTGGGCAAGATCCGCAGCTGGGCCGCCTTTGCGCCGAACGATCCCTTGCCGGGCCTGATCGATCTGCCGCTGACGGTCTCGAGAGTCGTGAGAAAACGCCTTCTTCCCGGCCTGAGATCAGGACAATCGGGGAGAATTTTCTTTCAGCCGATAAAACGCCTTGTGAAATATGGAGTCATAAGGGCGGGGCTGGAGGTGAGTTCTCTCCCGGCCGTCCGTTCGGCATTTCCGTCTTTTGCCGGGCGTGGCGTAATCTTTACGCTTCATCATGTGCGCCCCGGAGGGGTTGTTTCGGCTTTCGCACCCAATGTGCAATTGTCCGTCACGCCGCAATTTCTGGAAGAGGCGATACAGGCCGCACTCGAATGCGGTCTTGTTCCTGTCCATCTGCACGATCTGCCGGCTCTGCTTGCCGATAATCACGAGGGCCGGTCCTTCTGCGCCTTCACGCTCGACGACGGCTATCGAAACAATGCCGAGTATGCCGCACCGATCTTCCGTAAATATGCCGTTCCCTACACGATTTTCATCACGCCGGGTTTTGTGGAGCGAACACGCAGCCTCTGGTGGGAAACCGCTGCTGCCTTGACGCAGAAAGCCGCGTCTTTCGAATTCGATTTCGGGGCGGGGCCGGAACTGGTGGCGTGCGCCAGCCCTTCGCAGAAAGCGGAGGCATTCACGCGGCTTGAAGATTTCGTCCAGAATTTTTCGGAAGACGAGGCGGTGGAAAGGATCGATCGTGTCGCGAGGCAGCATGGCGTCGATCCCATCGCGATCGTGGACGAACTTGTCATGGATGAAGACGAGATCAAGGCGCTGGCGCAAGACCCTCTGGTGCATTTCGGCGCACATACCGTGACGCATGTGAATATGCGCAAGGTCGATGCGACGCGTCTGGCTTATGAGATCGCGGAATCGACGCGTCGGGTGGAAGCTTATGTCGACCACCGGCCACGGTCCTTTTCTTATCCCTATGGCTGGGTAAAGGCCGTGGGAGAACGGGAAGCGAAAGCGGTTCACGACGCAGGATTTTCTGCAGCCGTGACCACGCAGGCTGGCGTTATCGATCCCCGTTGCCTTGAAAAGCCGACGCTGCTGCCGCGTGTATCGCTGAATGGTCGCTTTCAGAAAAAGCGTTTCGTCAAGGCGCTCATTTCAGGTCTGCCCTTCCGGTTCATCTAGCGACCTTGTTCGTTCGCCATCTCTCGGCCGTCTTGCCAGATGTTTCTGCGGCTCGCATTTGGCGTTCTCTTTTGCCGTTTCCGATTTTTCTCTCGTCCTTCGAGCCTCTTTGCGGCTGATTGGTCAGTGCGAAAAGCTGTGTCACAAATTTTGTTATTCACATCCACTTATCTATTGATTATAAATAAATTTATCGACAGAAAACATTACAACTTTTATGAAGACATCGCCCTTGCTATTAATTTTTGCCGATGATCTGACCGGAGCGCTCGACGCCGCCGCCCCTTTTGCCGGGCGCGGGCTGGCGACCGAGGTTGCCATCGGGCTTGACGGTGCGCGTGCGGCGTTGGCGGATGCGCCTGCCGTCCTTAGCGTCAATCTCGGCTGCCGCGACGGCGAGGCGGATGAAGCCCGCCGCCGCACGCGGGAACTGCTGGGGATGATTCCGGTCGATACCATCCTTTTCAAGAAGATCGATTCCCGCCTGAAGGGGCATATTGCGGCGGAAATGGATGCGATTTCCTATCGCCACGCGCTTGTCGCGCCCGCAATTCCGGATTTCGGACGCGTCGTTATTGGCGGAGCCGTTTCCGGCTTTGGCGTCGACGCTGCCATTCCGGTTCATGAAAGGCTTCGCGGGCATGCCGACCGTTGCACGATACCCGATACGCGATCAAAGGGCGAAATCGCCGAGGCTCTCGCCGCCGCGCAGGCGCAAGGGGCCGATCTTCTGGTCGGCGCGCGCGGGCTTGCCGAGGCGCTGGCTGAGGCGATGACGGCGCAGGCTGTTCCTGAGGCCGCGATCATTCCGGCCGGAAAGGGGCTTTTTGTCATCGGGTCTCGCGATCCGATCACGGTGGAGCAGATTGACGTTCTCAAAAGCGTTGGACCTGTTTCGATCATTGAGGCGCCGAATGGCGTCATGCCCCGCCACACCGATGACGGTGCCGGTCTGATGCTGGTTCAAGCGACGCAGGGTGCGGAAAATCTGTCGCCGCTTGCGGTCTCAGACCGGTTGGCGCAAGGCGTCGTGCCGCATTTTACCGCCGGAGCGGCGAGACTGCTGTTGTCAGGTGGAGCCACGGCGGAGGCCGTGCTGCGGGCCATGGGCGTTTCACGCTTGCGTCTTGCCGGCGAATGCCTGCCGGGTCTCGGCGTGGGCTGGTCCGGCGATCAATGCATCATTGCGAAGTCCGGCGGTTTTGGGCAAGCTGACACGTTGAAACGGATCGCGAAAATGATGCTTGGCGACAATGACGCTGGAGAGAGCTGACCAGATGGGGCTGATGAAAGAAACGGCGCGCAAGGCACTTCCGGACATTATTTTCGAGAGAATGCACCGCGCGATCAAATCCGGCGCCTACAAGCCGGATGAGCGGCTGCCGACCGAGCATGAACTCGCCATGGAATTCGAAGTATCGCGACCGGTGGTGCGCGAGGCACTCCGGCGGCTGCGCGAACAGGGTTTCATCTATTCCCGCAGAGGCTCCGGCAGCTATGTCAGGGCCTTCGGCCTGCGCGAGCCGCTCGGCTTCGGACAGCTTGAAAACGTCGCGGACCTTCTCAACTGTTACGAATTCAGGCTGACGCTGGAGCCGGCAGCGGCGGCGGCCGCGGCTCTGCGGCACGATGGTGAGAGACTTGCGGCGATCCGAAAGGCGCTCGAACTGATGCGGGATGCGACCAATCGCCAGTCCCACCGCGAGGATGCCGATTATCAGTTTCATCTCGCCATCGCACGGGCGGCGCGGAACAGTTATTTCTCCACTGCGATGGAAGCGCTGAAAGACCATATTGCCGTGGGAATGAAGTTCCACGGCATGTCATTGAAGCGGGAAGCATCCGGCCTGACGCGTGTTTTTGCCGAGCATGAGGCAATCGCAAAGGCGATTGCCGATGGGGATGCAGAGGCGGCACGCCAGCTGATGCTCCAGCACCTGACCGGATCGCGCGACCGCCTGTTTGAGTCTTCGCACACGGAATAAGCGGGTGACCGAAGACCGATGCGCGCGTCCGCGCACCGGAATTTTGCTCAGAAGGCGTGGCGGTAAACGCCGAGCACATCCTCGAGGCTCATGTCGACGGGGTTGTTGTCCATCAGCCGGCGGATGGCATGCGCATTCTCAGCGTAGCGGGGAAGATCGGCTTCAATGGCGCCGTGCCGTGCAAGCGACATTTCGATGCCGAGTCCGGCACAGAAATCCGTCGCCGCCTTGCGCAAATCATCAGGCGAAAGATGTTCGCGAAGCCCGAGCGCTCCCGCCACCTCCGCCGTCTTCGCAGAAACCGCGGGCTGGTTGAAGGCCAGAACATGCGGAAAGACGATGGCGTTCGCCAGCCCGTGCGGCAGGTTAAGAAGCGTGCCGAGCGGATAGGCGATGGCATGGCCGGCGGCCGTATTGACCGGACCAAGGCAGATGCCGCCATAATAGGAGGCAAGCATCATGCCTTCCCGCGCTTCAGTATCCGCACCATCGCGGACGGCGCGCGCCAGATATTTACCGACCAGTGCAAATCCCATGCGTGCGAAACCGTCGATCATCGGGTGGGCCTTGCGGTTGGTGAAGGCTTCGACGCAATGGGCCATGGCATCCACACCCGTTGCCGCCGTAACGGCTGGTGGGACCGAATAGGTGAGTTCCGGATCGAGCACGGCGAAATCCGCAATCAGATGAGGGCTTTCGACCGCGATCTTGCTGCCTTTTACCGGGTCTGTGATAAGCGAACGGATGCCGGCTTCGGAGCCGGTTCCGGCGGTGGTGGCGATCTGCACCAGCCGCGTGTTGCGCCCGGCAACCCTGTTCGGTCCAGCCACATCCTCAAGCGTCTGGCCGGAATTCCAGAGCGCTGCGACCAGCTTCGCCACATCCATTACCGAACCGCCGCCGAGGCCGATGACGAGATCCGGCTTGGCGGCGCTTGCCGCGGCAAGGGCGGCTTCGAGCGTTGTGGTGTCCGGCTCGCCGGGAATGGCGTCGAAGACAGTGAAAGGACCCGGCAATTGCAGCCGTTCGGCAAATTTGGCCGTCAGCGGTGTGGCGATAACGAGGGTCGATGCGGTTTTCCCCGCCCAGACGCCGACCTGTGAAACGGTGCCAGCGCCAACGGCGAGCCGGCGTGGCTGATGGATGAGAATGGGAGCTGTTGACATGGTGCTCATCCCTTTCGGTCCTTGCCCGCCACCAGCTTGCGCGCATAGGCGATGGCCGCATTCATGTTGCCGTGATTGGCGATGCCCTTGCCGGCGATATCGAAAGCCGTGCCGTGATCGACGGAGGTGCGGTCTATCGGCAGATCGACGGAGACATTGACGGCGGTGTCGAAAGCGACAAGTTTGATCGGGATATGGCCCTGATCGTGATATTGCGCGACGACGAGATCGAAAGCGCCGGAATAAGCCCGGTGGAACACGGTGTCGGCGGAAATCGGTCCCTGCACTTCGATGCCTTCGGCGCGTGCGGCGGCGACCGCCGGTGCGATCTGGTTGTCATCCTCATTGCCGAACAGGCCGTTTTCACCGCAATGCGGGTTAATGCCGGCAACCGCGATGCGCGGTTGACCATAACCGATGCGTTTCAGATGCGCGTTGCCGGCGCGGATGGTCGCAAGCACGCGCTCCGTCGTCGCGCGGGTAATGGCTTCCTGCAAGGAGACATGGGTGGAAACGTGAATGACCTTCAACCGTTCAGAGGCGAGCAGCATATAGGCAGCCGAGGAGCCGGTGAGGCTTCGCAACATGCCGGTGTGGCCATCATAATGGTGACCGGCGAGATTCAGGGCTTCCTTGTTGATCGGCGCGGTAACGATGCAGCCGATAGCGCCCGCTTCGGCATCGCGAACAGCCTTTTCGATAAAGCGGAACGCGGCGTCTCCGGCAACAGGCGACAATGTACCCCAGGGCAGCGGCGCACCCTCCACTGGCAGGTCGACCACGTGCTGAGAAAGATCGATATCAACGCCGAGCGCATCCCGCGCCGCTTCCAGCGTGGCGAGGTTGCCGTAAATCCGCGTCGCTGCACGATCCGAACCGGACATTTCGGCGAGCGCCCGCACCGTGATTTCCGGGCCGACACCACAGGGATCGCCCATGGTGATGCCAATAATATTGCTCATCTTTGTCTCCCGTCGTTCTCGTCAGCCCAGCCGGGCGCCAGCCGGACATATTTGATTGCGCGGCGATGATAGGTGTAGCTTGCATGCAGCGTACCGTCCGGCGCTTCCAGAAGCCACGGATAGGACATTTCCAGATTGCGCCCATCGGTCGAATCGTTCGAAAGGCAGGTGCCCGGCCCGTCTTCGATCAGGATCCGGGTGGCAAAACTGCGCCCGTCATCGTCGGACAGGCAGATCGAAACAGGCGCGCGCGGCACACCCCAGACGGGAACGCACCCGCCGCTCGGATCGGCATCCGGCCTGTCGTCGTCCTCTCCAAGTTCGTCGTAAAGCGAGGCGCGGCGATCGCTCGACTGCGCGGCATTGACGGGGTTGCAGATCATAGCCAACCTGCCATCGTTGAGCTTGATGACCGCAATGGAGGAATTATTGTTGGGCACATCGGTCGGCTCCGGCTTTGACCACGAGCGGCCGCCATCGACGCTTTGCGTGCGGTAGACGAAGTCAGCCTGACGGCGGCGGAAGAAGGCGGCGTAGTCCCCATTCGTCACCGCAACCGGGCTCATATGCACGCAGCCGGTCGATTCTTCCAGATCCTGCAATCGCCAGGTCGCACCATTGTCCGTGGATATGCCGAGCGCTGCCGTATCGTGGCTACCGTTCCATTTCTGGCCGGGGCGCTGGATGCAACGGAAGATCGGCAGCAGCCAGGCACCGTCATCTCGGATGCGCAGCGGCGCGCGGATGAAGCAGCCCTGCGGGAGATCGAGAAAACGTCCTTCCTCGGAAACAAGCTTTTCCGGCGCAGTCGCGTCGCGGTGGATCCGCGCCGTGCGAATGCGGCATTCATCCTGATTACCGGAGGGCTGAGCGGTATGAAACAGCCACAGAACGCCATCCGGCGCGGTGAAGACAACCGGGTTCTGTTCGGAATGGGAGGGGTCGTGGCTCAGTCGCTGCGGCGGTCCCCACCGGGTTGCACCCGCCGTCAGTACGGATGCGAAAATCGAAATATCAGATTTTCCTTCCAGCGTGCCGCCGAACCATGCGCAGAGCAGGGCGCCATCGTCCAGAAGGTGCAGGAAGCTCGCATGGTTCTGAATCATGGGCGACGGCAGAAAGGCTTCCTGCCGGTTTTCCGACACGGCATGCATGGCTCCGGTCATGGCGCGAGCGATGTCATCAGGGGTCATCGTGGTCTCCTCTTGTCTCGATGAAAATGACATATTAAAAAAGTTGTCAAGTTTATTTGATAGAAAATGAGGATTCGATATTTTTGATATTTGGAATTAAACTTTTGTTTTTAAATAATAAAATTAATGAATTTGGCTTTAATAAAAATTGCCTTCGAAAAATAAATTGACAAAAAACGTGATAGCGTCGATGCTTCGCTAACGGGTGGAGGAGACAATCATCCGCATGCCATGCTCCTTAATGCAGGAGACGGGGATTTTTCAAATGCCCCTTGCGGCGCGCCGCCATGTTGCTGAATTTCTGAATCTGGGAGGAGAACGGAATGAAGAAGTCATTGATTGCGGGCGCCCTTGTCTTGGGTTCCTTCAGCGCCGCGGTTTCGCCGGCGCTCGCGGCATCGGGTCCGATCAAGATCGTGCTGGCGGAAGAGGCGGACCTGCTGGAGCCCTGCATGGCCACCCGCTCCAACATCGGTCGCATCATCATGGAAAATGTCAGCGAGACGCTGACGGAGCTTGATGTGCGCGGCAACAAGGGTGTTCAGCCGCGCCTTGCCGAGAAGTGGGAGCAGAATGCCGATGGAAGCTGGCGTTTCCACCTGCGTGAAGGCGTAAAGTTTTCCGACGGCACGGCGTTCGATGCCAAGGACGTCAAGCACAGCTTCGAACGCATTATGAGCGACAAGAACGCCTGCGAGTCCCGTCGTTATTTCGGTGGCATGACGGTGACCCCATCGATCGTTGATGACTACACGATCGACTTCAAGGCCGAACCGGCGCAGCCTATTCTGCCGCTCTTGATGTCTCTGGTCACCATCGTTCCGGAAGAAACCAAGATGGAATTCATCCGAGAGCCTGTCGGCACCGGGCCCTACAAGCTGACCGACTGGACGCCGGGTCAGCAAATTGTGCTCACCGCGCGCGACGATTATTGGGGGGGCAAACCGCAGGTGACGGAAGCGACCTATCTTTTCCGCGCCGATCCTTCGGTTCGCGCGGCCATGGTGCAGACCGGCGAAGCCGATCTCTCGCCTTCGATTTCCCAGCTGGACGCCACCAATACGAAGACCGACTTTTCCTATCTCGACAGCGAGACGGTCTATATGCGTCTCGATCACAATATTGAGCCGCTGAACGATGTGCGGGTGCGCCGCGCGCTCAACCTCGCCATCGACCGGCAGGCCTTCCTCGGCACGCTGGTTCCAGAAGGCGCCGTGCTGGCCACCGCGCTCGTTCCACCGACAACGCTTGGCTGGAACCCCGACGTCAAGGTCTTCCCCTATGACCCCGAGGGCGCAAAAAAGCTGCTCGAGGAAGCAAAGGCTGCCGGTGTGAAGGTGGATACGCCGATCACCATCATCGCGCGTACCGCGAATTTCCCCAACGTCACCGAGATCATGGAGGCGATCCAGCAGCAATTGCAGGATGTCGGCTTCAAGATCGACCTGAAATTCGTGGAAGTGGCCGAGCACGAAAGCTATTATTCCAAGCCCTTCAAGGAAGGCCGCGGACCGCAGATTGTCGCCGCCATGCACGACAATTCCAAGGGCGACCCGTCCTTCACCATGTTCTTCAAATATGCCACCAAGGGCACGCAGTCCGGCTTCTCGGACAAGAAGGTTGACGATCTGATTGAACGTGCATCCGCAGCGGTCGGTGACGAGCGCGCCAAGCTCTGGTCGGAACTCATCGCTTATCTGCACGACGATGTGGTGGCCGACGTGCTGCTGTTCCACATGGTCGGCTTCTCCCGCGTCTCGGAACGGCTGGACTTCAAGCCCACCATCTCCACGAACTCGATGCTGCAGCTTTCGGAAATCGGCATCAAATAAGACCCCGCGTCTTGTCAATTGAGAAGCGGCGGCGCAGCGAAAGCTTCGCCGCCGCATTGAAAAACCGGAGGCAACCATGCTGAGTTTCATCCGAAAACGTTCCGTTGCGAGCCTGATCTCCCTGATCGGCCTCATCGTGATGGTTTTCTTCCTGTCGCGCCTGACGGGGGACCCGGCCGCATTGTTTCTGCCGGTGGAGGCTTCGGAGGAGTTGAAGCAGCAGTTTCGGGCGCTGCACGGGCTGAACGATCCGCTGACGGTGCAGTTCCTGCGCTATGCGGGCGATGTGATGACGGGTGATCTCGGAGAATCACTGAGAAAAGCGCGCCCGGCGCTGGATGTGGTGCTGGAGGCTTTTGTCTGGACACTCTGGCTCGCTGTCATCACCATGTCGCTCGTTACCTCCGCCGCCATAGTCATCGGTTCGCTTGCGGCTTTCCGCTCTGGTGGCTTCTTCGACCGCATGGCTTCCAGTATCTCGCTCATCGGTGCATCCGTGCCGGATTTCTGGCTGGCGATCGTCGCCATCGTCGTCTTCTCTGTCAATCTCGCCTGGTTGCCCACGTCGGGAACGGGCTCCGTGCTGCACTGGATATTGCCGATCGCAGTCCTTTTTGTGCGCCCCTTCGGCATTATCGTGCAGGTGGTGCGCGGTTCGATGATCGGTGCTTTGTCCTCGGCCTATGTCAAGACGGCGCGCGCCAAGGGCGTGAAGTCGGGTCCGATCATTTTCATCCACGCTTTGCGAAACGCCATGCTGCCGGTCATCACCGTCATTGGCGATCAGGCGGCAAGCCTTCTCAATGGCGCCGTCATCGTCGAAACGATTTTCGGTTTTCCCGGCGTTGGCAAGCTGATGATCGATTCCATTCTTCAGCGCGATTTCAACGTCGTGCTGGCCGCCATTCTCGTGACCGCGCTGGCGATCTTCCTGATGAATCTTCTGATCGATATCGCCTATGCGCTCCTTGATCCGCGTATCCGGCACTGAGGAGGCCGTTCAGCCATGAGCCTTTCCAGCGCCGACAACGAGATCACCGCCGAGCCGTCCTTCGCAACACGTATGCTGCGCATGTTGTGGGCGGATAAATTCGCGCTCTGCGCCGCGATCTTCCTCATCGTCGTCGTTATCCTCGCTTTTGTCGGCCCGGCGTGGCTTGGCGATCTGGCGACGAAACAGAACCTGCGCGGGCGCAACCTCGCCCCGTTCGACTGGCAGCGCGAGTGGTATTTCTGGCTGGGGGCGGATGCGCTCGGCCGTTCGCTTCTCGCGCGCATTGTCGCCGCCACGCAAAACACGATGATGATCGCCGCCGGCGCGGTGCTTCTTTCCGCCATTACCGGCGCCGTGCTCGGGCTGATTGCCGGTTTTTCCTCCGACCGTGTCGGTCAGATCATCATGCGGCTTGCTGATGTTATCATGTCGTTCCCGTCGCTCTTGATTGCGGTCATCGTGCTTTATCTGCTCGGCTCCTCCATCCTCAACCTGATGCTGGTTCTCGCCATCACCCGCATTCCCGTTTACATCCGGACGACAAGGGCGGAGGTGCTTGAGGTGCGCGAGCGTATGTTCGTGCAGGCGGCGCGCGTGATGGGCGCATCCGGCAAGCGCATCCTGTTCCGCCACATCCTGCCCGTCGTGTTGCCGACGCTGACGACGCTTGCCACGCTTGATTTCGCCTATGTGATGCTGGCGGAAAGCGCGCTATCCTTCCTCGGTATCGGCATTCAGCCGCCGGAAATCACCTGGGGCCTGATGATTTCGCAGGGGCGGCAATATCTTACCAATGCCTGGTGGCTGTCCTTCTGGCCGGGACTTGCCATCATCCTCACAACCCTGTCGCTCAACCTGCTTTCGAACTGGCTGCGCATCGCGCTTGATCCCGTGCAGCGCTGGCGCCTGGAAATGAAAGGCCGCAAGCATGGCTGACCGTCTTCTCGACGTGCGCAACCTGTCCGTGGAGTTCCACACCGCAAGCGGTGTCGTCCATGCGGTAAAGGATGTCTCCTACCATATCGACCGTGGCGAAACGCTGGCCATCCTCGGCGAAAGCGGTTCGGGCAAGTCGGTATCGTCCTCGGCCATCATGAACCTCATCGACATGCCGCCCGGACATATCGGCGGCGGTCAGATATTGCTCGACGGTCAGGACCTTCTGACCATGCCGACCGAGGCGCGCCGCGAGATCAACGGCCGGCGCATCGCCATGATCTTTCAGGACCCGCTTAGCCACCTCAATCCGGTCTATACCGTCGGTTGGCAGATCCGCGAGGCGATGACCACCCATGGCATGAGCAAGGCGGCGGCGGAAACGGAGGCGAGGCGGCTTGTCGCCCGCGTCGGCATTCCTAACCCGGACGGGGCCTTGAAGAAATATCCGCATGAATTTTCCGGCGGTCAGCGCCAGCGCGTCATGATCGCCATGGCGCTGGCGCTTCGGCCCGATCTCCTGATCGCCGATGAGCCGACCACCGCGCTTGACGTGACGGTGCAGGCTGAGGTGCTTTCGCTGCTCAAGGAATTGCAGCGAGAAACCGGTATGGCCGTGCTCATCATCACTCACGATCTCGGCGTCGTCGCCGAAATCGCCGATCGCGTGGTTGTGATGGAAAAGGGCGTTCTGGTCGAGGCCGGCACGGTTCGCGAGGTCTATCGAAATCCGCAACACCCCTATACCCGCAAGCTCATCAGCGCAGCACCCGGCAAGGGCGATATGCATGAGCCGCAGGGGGTGGGCGAAGCGCTGCTCAGCGTGCGTGACGTGCGCAAGCGTTACGGCGCCTTCGAGGCGCTGAAGGGCATTTCCTTCGACCTCATGCCCGGAGAAACCATTGCCGTCGTCGGTGAAAGCGGTTCTGGCAAATCGACGCTGGCGCGTATTCTCTTGCGGCTGGACGAGCCGGATGCGGGCAGCGCCTTGTGGAAGGGCCGCGACCTTTTCAAGCTCTCGCCTGCTGAACTTTTTGCGCTCCGGCGCGATTTGCAGATGGTGTTTCAGGACCCCACCCAGTCGCTCAATCCGCGCATGACCGTGTTTCAATTAATTTCCGAGGCCTGGGTCATCCATCCGGAGATATTGCCCAAGGCAAGATGGCGTGAACGGGTTGCCGAATTGCTGCATCAGGTGGGTCTCTCGCCGGAACATATGCGCCGTTATCCGCACCAGTTCTCCGGCGGTCAGCGGCAGCGGATCGCGATTGCCCGCGCATTGGCACTGGAACCCAAGCTCATCATCTGCGACGAAGCGGTCTCGGCTCTCGATGTCTCGGTTCAGGCGCAGGTCATAGCACTTCTGGATAAGCTGCGCCGCGAAATGGGCCTCTCCTTCATCTTCATCGCGCATGATTTGCCGGTTGTTCGGGATTTTGCCGATCACGTCATGGTCATGCAGGGGGGAGAGATTGTAGAGTTCGGTACCGTCCGACAGGTGTTCGAAGCGCCGTGCGAGGCCTATACCCGTGCCCTTCTGTCCGCGAGCCTCGATCCAGACCCTGATATGCAATCCCAGCGTCATCCGTCCGTTGCCGGCGATGCCGTCGCAAATTCAAGCGGAGTTCTTTCATGAGCAAACAAGCTTTCGTCGCGCTCGTTACCTGTTTCAACGAGGACGAAACCATCAACTATGAGGCAACCCGCGCACAGGTGCGCCGCCAGGTGGCGGCCGGTAACAACATTATGTGCGCCGGGACCAATGGCGATTTTACCGCTTTGACGCATACGGAAAAAATCCGGCTGACCGAAGAGGTGGTGGACGAAGTTGCCGGCCGTGCCAAGGTCATCGTGAATGCGGGCATGCCCGCCACATTCGAAACCCTGCAACTTGCCAAAGCCTTCGACCGCATCGGCGTCGACGGTATCGCCGTCATCACGCCCTTCTTCATCGCCTGCACGCAGGATGGCCTGATCCGCCATTTCTCGACAGTGGCCGATGCCGTTGAAACGCCGGTCTATCTCTATGACATTCCCGCCCGCACCCAGAACCACATAGAGCCTGAAACCGCACGCAAACTCGCCATCCATGGCAATATCGCAGGCATCAAGGATTCCGGCGGCGCTCAGCAGACGCTCGAAGCCTATCTTCAGGTGGCAAAGGAGATGCCGGGTTTCGAGGTCTATTCCGGCCCGGATCACCTCGTTCTCTGGTCGTTACAGAACGGCGCGGCGGGCTGCATTTCCGGCCTCGGCAACGCACTGCCGGATGTTCTGGCCGGCATTCTCAATGCTTTCAACGCCGGCGATATCACCGAGGCCGAACGCCAGCAGACAATCTACACTGACTTCCGCACCGATCTCTACGCCCTCGGCTTCGCACCGGCCATGGTCAAGCGCTCGCTTTATCTCCAGGACTCTTCCGTTGGCGCCAGTCGCCAACCGGCCCTTCTGCCGGATAAAGCGCAGGATGAAAAAATCCTGGAAATCTTGCGGCGTTATCAACGGCTCTGACGCCGTGAGCGACTGTAACGCGCACCGCAGCGGACCGTGTGCCTCACCTTAAAAATATCTGCCAAACGGCCATCATCAAAAGCATTTCCCTAGCCTGATCCATGGCGAATAATTTGTGACATAAACACGAAATTCCCCTTGTCAGCCCCGCCATTGATGTTTAAGAGGAGCGCGCAACGCAAGCGTTCGCGCATGCGGAGAGGTGGCAGAGTGGTCGAATGCACCGCACTCGAAATGCGGCATACCTGCAAGGGTATCGTGGGTTCGAATCCCACCCTCTCCGCCAGCTGCCGCCTGTCCAGACCGGAGACATAGGTAACAGTTTGTACCTAAGACATAGGTGACAATCTCGTGCCGAACGGATTGTCGATTGTTTGCAGCGTTCTCTGTTCCAGGTCGATATATCCTAGATCGTAATGCAT
>NZ_JAQKGN010000016.1:0-107168 GCF_027956555.1 Agrobacterium sp. ST15.16.055 | reverse complement strand
ACTTCGTCTCAAGACGCGGGAGAGTAGGTCGCTGCCAGGTCTGCAAAACGCAACTCAAAATCTTCTCAATCACACTCTTCGGCCCAGCCGACAAAAAGGGCCGCTACATGCGGCCTTTTGTCATTCAAGGCAAAGATTTAAAGGCAATAAAAATGGCGTACAAAATCATGTGCGCCCCTTAAAGGAGATAAATTGCTCCGCAATTTACTCCGCCAGAGTTCCGTCGTCGCTAAAGCAACGACGCAGACGCGACATTCGGCTTCGCCGAATGCGCGGGTAACGCGGGGTGGAGCAGCCCGGTAGCTCGTCAGGCTCATAACCTGAAGGCCGCAGGTTCAAATCCTGCCCCCGCAACCAACGCTTCGCATTGAGAAGCACCGCCCGGTGAGAGGCGTCCAAAGCGCCCTCCCGCAACCAACGCCTCGCACTCATCTGGGTTAAACTCAGACAAATCCGCATTCACTGCGGGCTTGTCGTGACCAGAGGCGATTGCGAGAATTCCCGCAAGATCGCCAATGAGATCGATGACAGGACGATCTCGCTCAGTCGAGGGCGTGAGCACGATAGCCTGAACAAGAGACCTCACCAACTCGGACGCTTCTTCACGGTGGTCCGGGTTATTCAATGATTCCAGAAGCCGTTTCACTTCCTTCTTGTAGCGCGCGGCAATGCCGGGTTCGAACAGCGTCGGGCGTTCAACCTTGCCCTCAAGCAGGGCTTCGAGCTGCCCCATTCGCTTTTCGATTCTGGCCGCGTCATCTTTCAACAAGGTTCCGGACACGCCGTCGAGGATCGACTGTACGAGCTTCTTCTTCTCACGGTGAAGCTTTTCGAGTTCGGCTTCATATTGGTGAAGAGAGGCATTGTGCTGCCTCGTCAGTTCCGCGCGATGGCGTGCGTACTCTTCGCAGAACACATTGCAGAGCTCTTCGTCCATCAGGTGATTGCGCAGGGAGCCCAGGACAGCCTCTTCGAGCTCATCACGTCGGATTGTCTGCTTGTTATCGCATGTCCCTTTGTTGCGCGCGTTCGAGCAACCAATACGCCCCTTTGAGACCGTCGAGCAGCCGCCGCCGCAAACGCCGCACTTGATCATATAGGCGAACAGGTTTCTCGGGCGATTGGTCTGCCAAAGTTGAGGCTTATGGTTCAGCGCCTCCTGCCGATCCTTGGTCATCTGCCAATGATCGTCGGAGATGATTCTGAGTTCGGGAACGTCCTGAATAATCCAGGCATCTTCCGGGTTCATCTTGGAGACCCGCTTCCCGGTCATGGGGTCCTTGAGATAGCGCAAGCGGTTCCAGACCATGCGCCCGATATAAAGCTCATTGTTCAGAATGCCCGTTCCACGCTGGCGATTGCCGTTGATCGTGCTTTGCCCCCAGCCGGTGCCAGATGGGCTTGCAATACCCTCCTTGTTGAGGGCTGCCGCAATAGCCTTCGGGGATTTTCCTGCCGCGTAGTCTCTGAAAATCCTGCGTACGACCTCCGCCTCTTGGTCATTGATCGTTCTGTGGCCGCGCTCTTCTCCGGGCACGACGTCATAGCCATAGCATTTACCGCCGCCGGAAAGACCTTTTTCCACGCGACCGCGCAGGCCCCGGCGTGTCTTATCCGCAAGGTCCTTTAAGAAGAGCGCGTTCATCGTGCCTTTCAGGCCGATATGAAGCTGTGTTACCTCTCCTTCGGAGAGGGTTTTGATCTGCACGCCAGCGAAGGTCAGGCGTTTGAAGACGGCAGCAATGTCTTCCTGATCGCGGCTGATGCGATCCATCGCTTCGGCTATAACGATATCGAATTTATTCGCGGCAGCATCCTGCATCAGCATTTGAATGCCTGGTCGCATGAGTGACGCGCCGGAAATTGCGTGGTCCGAATAGACCTGGACAACCACATCGCCATCTTTTTCCGCGCGCTCTTGGCAAAGCCTGATTTGGTCCTCAATGGAGCTGAGGCTTTGTAAATCGGTGGAGTATCGTGCATAGATGGCAATTCTCATGGATGTCTCTCTTCTATTCGTTGCTGTTGTCCCGTTGTTCTCGAAGCTTCTTCACCCGCTGCATTTGCAGCCAGGTTTCATGATCGGCTTCCGCAGCCCGCCTCGCCAGATAGCGAACCAGTTCGCGGAGCGACTGATCGGACGGCATCCCACGCGCATCACGTAGTGCCGTACGCCAGCTATTATCTGAGCGCTTACGGGACATTTTATGCCACTTTCTCCCACAAGTAGACAAGAAAAACTTGTGTGTAAGTATTTTCTGCCTCTACCTTGAGTTTAACATAATGCATTTGCGCGTTGCAAAATTCGGGGCGGAACGTGTTGTATCGAAATACAAATTTGGAAGTCATCGGCTGCCCCCTGATTTGCTCCAAACGACTATTGGGCAACCTTCTGCGCCGTTTCGTATTTGAGGTTTTGTCACGTCCGGCAGGCCGTAATACTCACACCATCGATAGTTGCCGCCCGAGGTTATGGAGTATTGGACCCGCAGAGACGGCCAGCCGAAAATGATCGCGGTGGTGATGGCAGCCATTAGCAAGATGGCACCAGAACCCGGTCTAAGCACGGCGAGGCTGGCCAGGATCGGGATCAGCAATGGGCGCTTCTCTTTCGGAATCTTCCGCTTCCCATGTCGCGTGACGCGGAAACGGCCATTGACAATTCTTAACCGCACTTTTCCGATGAAACGCTTTCCGCCCTGAAGAGGGTTTGGGGCAACTTCTGAGCACCAGGGCTCGATTTCTTGAACCCCAACTCTCAGAGCTCTGATCTGGAGCAGATTTCGAATGATGATGATCTGTTCATCATCAGGCATTCGACGAAGCTGATCACCTGTCATTTGAGGTTTGGTGGATATGCTCAAGTTTAAGCTGGTGCCGTGGGTTATGTCCTGGCCGAGCCCGAAGCTTTGTGTTCGTTGCTCATGGTCGCCGAGCATGCGGCTGACCATTGTCGCAGTTTCAATTGAGGTAATCCCAAAGAGCTGCTTTACGTCGGTTTGACTGAGGATGGTCTTTAGGGCCTCGTGCCCGTAGACGCGTGCAATTTCCGAAAGCTCTTGCACGATCATCCAGCAATGTACGCCATACCCTGCGAGAGCAGTCAGCGCGTTTGGTAAGCCGGGCAGTTTGTAATTGGTGAACTCGTCCAGGATAAAGTGGACAGGAACAGCGTTGTCCTCACGAATCAGCTCCTTCAGTGCTGCCCAGATCAGCAGGCCGACCCATGGCGCGAAGACGTCCATGCGTGAATAGTCGCAGATCAGGAATACGGTTGTGTTTCGAGCTTTCAGGTCGCGGAACCTGAAATCACAATGTGTCATCGAGGGTGCAAGGCGGCCACTTGGGCCGAATGCGACGAGGGCCTGAATAGCACCTTCGCGGAATGACTCGAAATGCTTGGGGTTCGCGTCGCGTGTTGAGGCAATGTTGTCGGCCAAAGTCGCCAATTCACCCGCTAGAACATCACTGGTGCGGGCATCGGCGAGAAGGCAGTCGAATTCTTCTGTCTGGCCGAGTACGATGTATGCGCGCGGCAGATTGGCTTCCGACTCGTCACGCAATGCAGCCAAAGCGACTATGACAAAGACCAGTAGCTTGCGCGTGCCACCAGGCCAAAAAGGATCGCGGTCGCCCTCAGCAGGACTTGGATAGGCTTGGAACGCCATCGACCAAGCATCCCCCATCGTGTCCTGCGGTGTGAATATCAGGTCATCGAGGATGATCTGCATGGGGTTATAGGCGGAGTTTGAAAGGCCGAATTTGCCGCCTGGATTAACGTTGATGCGCTTCTGCCCTCGTTTCTCGATACAGTCGCCTGTTTGGACAGCAAGCTCGCCCTTCATGTCGGCAACGATGCGCGATGCTTTTATGTCCATGAGAAGAGCTGGCATCACAAAACTTGTTGTCTTGCCCTTGCGGGCAGGGGCAACAATGAGACCGTGGACGGCGTTGTCGATGAAGAGTGGTATGCCCTCCAATATACCGAGGAAAAAGCCCGAAGGTTTTGTGAGACCGGCCTTCCGGGCTTGCCGCGCCGTCATCCAGCGGGCGGCTGAATCGGATAGTTTGGGCCTGCGCGCCCGGAAGGCGCGCTGCATTTCGTGAATCTTGGCCGCGCAGTCACCGATGACTGTGACGGTTCCGATGACTGTAAGAATGGCTCCGCCTGCGAATGTGTAGACCAACCATTCGGGCGCGCGACCTGCTGAGACCTGCGGCCAGGTAAAATACAGAATAGTGCCGATAAAAGCGGTTCCGACCAGCTTGGCAAAAGTGCGAGATTTTCCGTCCTTTGGATGACTCATGGCGCATCCTCCGGGAACTGGCAGGCAGCCCGCGCTTCGTTAAACATCGCGTCTGTCAAACCCGCATCACTCAGCATCGTTGCCGTCACATCTGTCCAGACGACGGTTTTTCCGGATGCCTTTTTGCCGAGAGTTAGGTTTCGCGGCAGGTCGTTATAAGTCCGTTCCAGATAGCACCAGCTGTCCGACCAGACTTCGGGCTCCAGCACTGAAGCGAATTTTACGCCCGTTGTGACCACGCCAAATTCCAGGGTCTTCGTCTGGAAGAGATTGAAGTTCTTGACGCGCTCACTCAGCGCGCCAAGCTCTTCTTGCCGAGCAATATTTTCCTTGATCTGGCGAGACAATTGATCACGGTCGGTTTGCAGTTTCCGGATCGCTTCGTCGCTCGCCGATTTTGCCTGGTCCCGAGCATCTTGCGCTTTGCGTATCAGGTCTTGAACGCAATCGCTCCCTGGAACCGGATAACCGCTAGCGCAGCGAAGGTCATCCCAGATGCCTTGGATGGACGGGCCATCTGGAAATGCCATAGTTAGGACGATAGCGATGATGCTCCCGCTGAATAGTATTGCGAGCAGCAGCCCGAGGACGGTGCCAATCATTTCCTTGATCTTGTTCATTGGACTTCCTTTCACGCGTGAGAGTGGCGAGAGCGGCGGGCACGCATTGCGCCAGCCCAGAAAAGCAGTGCCGAGATAGGGGCGAATAGGTCCATGCTCGCCGCGAGCGCGAGCTGAGGCAGGTGCAGTTGCCAGTGTTGCAGGACCAGACGCTGGCTGGGTTGGATGATTGCCCTACCGGCGGTGGGAAGGGGTAATGTCGAGATCTCGTCAATCAGCCCCTCGAAGGCATCACCAAATGCGCGCTCTTCCGTTATGATGCCCGCAATGGCGCTAGATTGTGCAGCGCCGAGTGACCCTGTGGCGTCTTCGAGCTTTGACACCGAATTCGACAGCGCTCGGACACTCGCCCGTAACCCTTTGGTTCGGTCTGCGCCTTCGAGCTCAAGCAGTAGCGCGTCCATCTGACGGGCCAGCGCAATGAATTCCAATTCGCGGGCTCCGATGCTGCCGGCACGGCGATATATAATTTGATCGAGGTCCGCGCTCGCGTTTTGGATTTTCGCCATGCGATTGACATTGGCGGCAATGGTTTCTTTGAGCGCCGTTGCTATCGAGCTTTTCACTTGGCAGATTTTTAGAAATTCTCCCGTAACCGCTCCCTTGCCCCGCGCGCCGGTAATGGCTCCGGAGGCGAGTTCTTGTTCGTAACGGGCACACGCCGCTATCGCGGACGGCTCAATTGACAGCAACGCATCATTCATTGCGCTGACGCGCGGGTTGAGGACGCGAGCCTTTTCGGCATAAAGATCAGATTGCCGTTGAAGCTCCAGTCCTCGGGCACTGTCCTGGGTGAGGCCTATGAAGGAGGTATAGGTGCTCGAAAGTGCAAGGGCCGTCATCAAGACGAAGATGACGAAGATGCCCATACCCCTGGCTGCGAACGTGGCATACAAGGGAATTAATCTCATGACATAGTGCCACAGGACGAACTGGGCACCCATTGCGCTCGCCGTTACCAGAAGCGCGATGCGTCTGAGGTTTTCAGTGATCTCGCTCATGAATTCGGTCATGGCAAGAACGCACCAGTAGCTGGTGTACCAGCTGCCGGAAAGCAATCCCATGATCACTATGACTTGGTAGGTTTCGTAAATGCCGATCAGCCGACGGGCTTTGTTTGACTTGTCGGCCCTATGTTGCATGCGGTTGGGCGTCATATCGACCTCCTGTGACAGACAAAAATCCTGTCCCTAGGAGGTGGCGTGCCCTAATGGCTCAAACAATTATCAAGCTATTTCAATCGTTCGAAGGCTGAATCTAGTTTCTTGTCAGTCCGGTCCAAGCAGTGTCTAAATTGGGTGCTGGCGCAGGGGGCATGTCTATGAAACTTGAATTCAACAGAGTTAATCTCGTTTATCTAATACTTGTCGTGAATATTGAACGCCATACGGGCGTCTTTCTTGAAAAGCTCGAAGCAGCGTTGGACAAGGCATACAATCAAGAAAGAAGGCTCGATGTAGATGCGCCGAAGCCTCCAGTTAGGGCGACATGGTACAACTGGTTTAAGGAGTTGGAGCCATTGTGCCCTCCGAGCTTGCACGGATCGGAAGCAGCCCAGTTCGCAGCAAGCTTTGCGAAGGAGCACCCGGCTCTTGTCCAAAAATACGCACGAAAGTTCAGCCGCATGACATTTGAGTGCATGCGGGATTTTCTCATTCAGCGGGGTTTTTTGGGCGGTGCGCCAGCCTATGATTTGGTGGCCTCGGTTCCAGATTCTTTGTATTTCGCGATGACGCAATTTCTAAAACCGAAATTCTCTCCCGAGGGGGATCATATCAGCCTCCCCGGAATATACCGAGTGTACCGGCCTTCTCTCTCTGCACCTGGCAAGGTTATCGTCAGTGCTGCGCGCGTTTCTTCAGAGGTCGGCGGTGCGCTACGTTATCAGGAACGGATGCATTACCACCATTCCGCATATGGCTGGCAGGCTCAACACTTCCAGGGTTACATCTTTGGGCTTGAAGGACGAGCTTTTCTGATCACGAAAGATGATGGCAGCAAGCTCCCGCAGTTTTCGGTGCTGAAGCCTCTTGCCCGATACACAGATGCAAATGGTCAGTCACTCATCCGGGCAATGGCCGGTTCATATTCCGGCGCGAGCCAGAAGCGGGAAAGCGACCTATTCTCGACAGGCATATTCATGGTTCGAGATAAGCTCAGAACCCTAGCCGATCATCCGGTTGAAAAATGGAAGGTGGGGCATTTGAAAACGTTCGGGCTGCAGGAGCGTGACCAAATTCCGGCAGAGGTGCTGCGACACCTTTTCGAGTAGCCCGTGAAGCGCCTTACTACCACTGTATTGGTTCTGAGCAGCCTTATGTGACGACCGCAAGGTGTGGGCTGGTACTACCGTACACAACCCTTCCTTGTCAAGGTGGCCCGCTGCGCGCCCCCGTTGAATCCCCCCGGCTTGTGGCTCTTCCAGGGTATTGAACCCATTCCAGAGCCATCCAATCCGTATCGCCGGATTGACCCACTCGCGGGAGACTTCGCTCTCCCTGCACCCTTCGATCCTTTCAGGAGGACCAAAGGCTTTCGCACCCTTGGAACCACGAGCAAGGCTTGGAGACATGCCTCTCCACCTGCACCGAACCATGCACGAACGTCTGGCTGTCCGATCACCAATCAGGGGAGCGTTCCTGCTCCCACCGATACCCTCATGACCATTTCATGGAGACGATGTCATCGAGACCAGGAAGAGAGCATTTCATAGCTGCCCTTCCTTGGAACCATCCCATCGAGCAGGGGCTTTCGTGCCCCTTGCATCCCCGACCAACCGTCCGCCGGTTGGAGTTGCGCCATCTTGCCGAAGATGGACCCGATTCCTTGGATTGTAAATCTGGTGATTATATTTCTGGAATTCAAAATTATTATGAATTATACAATTTATATTCAAAATATAATTTGTAAATTTGGAGAATAAATGAAGAGTAAAATACTAAATACAATCGCTGCGGCATCATTTGCTTCAGCAGTTCATGCGGCTGAACCGGATCAGATTACAGGACGCCTGACCATCTTCACCACAGATGGCGCAATGCATCAGACTGTAACGACCGACGATAGCGTCGATGCGTGCATGCTGCGAACGTTGTCGGAACGGTTCTTTGATGGCAACCAATCCACGGCGCAGGTTCTTTGTCTGAATGATCGCGACGAATGGGTGGGTATTCAGACTTGCGACACTGAACGTTGCGTCTCCGTCAAGCCTGATGAGGGTGTTGATAGCTGGCCGATGCTTCTCAGCCTTGGTCGATGAGGTCCGTTATCCGCCGACCGATGCTCGCGTGCGGAACTACAGTGAATTCCCTCCAAGTTACCACGCCCCATGGTTGGAGTTGCGGATAACTTCCCCTTTATGCGTCTACCCATCTTGGCCTGATGTGTATCCAAGGGCTACACTCGACTCATGAAGGAAAAAGATGCCGGAATGCGAATCCGTGTCGAGCGGGAACTTCGCGATGAATTCCTGAAGATGTGTCGCGAGCAGGATCGCCCTGCCGCGCAGGTCATTCGGGAATTCATGCGGGAATACATTGCGGCAAAAAGAATGCAGCGCGCTGGCCAGGCCGAGACCATCGGCGAAATGCGTGTCGCGCCAAGGGGTGAAGAATGAACGCCGTAGAGATCGAAGAAGCCATATCGGCTCTCGCTGAACAGCCGTTTGACGCGGCAGAGTTTCCGTTCGCGTTTCTTCAGGCGTTCGGGGCGAAGGAGACGACTCTCCGACGTCTCCGCAGTGGCGAGACCAATAAATCCGATCTGGGCGGCGTTCTCCAGACCAGCAACATTCACATCGCGGTTGCGCCCGAAGGAGCAGTGACCGAGACGCTTGGCAAGCTCAAAGCCAGCCCGGCGACGACACGCGCCAAGGCGAAATTCGTGCTCGCCACGGACGGTAAGGAGTTTCAGGCGGAAGACCTGAACACGGGCGAAGTCGTCGTTTGCGACTACCCGGATTTCCCGGATCATTTCGGTGTTTTTCTGCCGCTTGCTGGCATCTCCACCGTCAAGCAAATCCGCGAAAGCGCCTTCGACATCAAGGCCACAGGGCGATTGAACCGGCTCTATATCGAGCTTCTGAAAGACAATCCGGAATGGAGTTCCGCCGCCCGCCGCCATGACATGAACCATTTCATGGCCCGCCTTATCTTCAGCTTCTTTGCCGAAGATACCGATATCTTCCTGAAGGATGATCTGTTCACCGCGACCATCGAGACGATGAGCGACAAGGACAGCTCGAACACCCATGAGGTGATCAGCGAGATTTTTCGCGCGATGAACACCAAAAGGGAAGATCGGGCCAGCGAAGGCATTGCCCGTTGGGCTAACGATTTCCCCTATGTGAACGGCGGTCTATTTTCTGGCAGCACTGAGGCTCCACGTTTCTCTAAAATCGCCCGCTCCTACCTGCTGCACGTCGGCAAGCTTGATTGGAAAAAGATCAATCCCGACATTTTCGGGTCGATGATCCAGGCGGTGGCCGATGATGAGGAGCGCGGTGCGCTCGGCATGCACTACACCAGCGTGCCGAATATCTTGAAGGTTCTCAACCCTCTGTTTCTGGATGATCTGCGGGAGCAGCTTGAAGAAGCCGGAGATAATGCGCGGAAGCTCCTCAACCTGCGTAACCGAATGGCGCGGATTCGGGTGTTTGATCCGGCCTGCGGCTCCGGCAATTTCCTTGTCATCGCTTACAAGGAAATGCGTGCTATTGAGGCCGAAATCAACAAACGGCGCAGTGAATCTGATCTCCGCACCGAAATCCCGCTGACCAACTTTCGCGGGATCGAGCTGCGCGATTTCCCCGCCGAGATCGCACGGCTCGCCCTGATCATCGCAGAATATCAGTGCGATGTACTTTATCGTGGTCAGAAGGAGGCACTTGCCGAGTTTCTGCCACTTGATGCCAAGAACTGGATAACCTGTGGCAATGCCCTGCGACTCGACTGGCTGAGCATTTGCCCGCCCACGGGTACAGGCGTTAAGCATCATGCAGACGATCTTTTCATGTCGCCGCTTGAGCAGGCACAGATCGACTTCGAGAACGAAGGTGGGGAGACCTACATCTGTGGGAACCCGCCTTACCTTGGCTCGACCTGGCAAAGCACTGAGCAGAAAGAGGATTTGCAGCGCCTCTTCGAGGGACGTACCAAAAGCTGGAAGTCGCTCGACTATGTAGCGGGTTGGTTTATGAAGGCGACCGACTTCGGGATGCATACAAAAAGTAGCGCCGCCTTCGTGTCCACAAACTCGATATGTCAAGGTCAACAAGTGCCAATCCTGTGGCCTGTTATCTTTCAAACGGGGCACGAGATCTCTTTTGCGCATACGAGTTTCAAGTGGGCAAATCTTGCCAGCCACAATGCAGGCGTAACGGTTGCAATTGTTGGGATTTCAAATCACGCGGGACAGGTGCGCCAACTTTTTTCAATCGATGACGAGGGAAAGACTGTTCTTAAAGAGGTTGCTCATATCAATGCCTATTTGGTCGCTGCGCCAGATGTAATGGTTCAAAAGGCATCGAAGCCTTTGAATGGCGTTTCGAGCATGAACTTTGGCAACAAACCGGTGGACGGCGGCAATCTTCTTATGATCGCCGACGAGGTGAAGGCGCTCGGACTGACCGATGAGCAACAGGCGCGGTTCATTCGGCGAATTTATGGCTCGGCGGAATTTATTCGCGGGCAGGAAAGGTATGTTCTTTGGATTGAGGATAAGCACCTCGATGAGGCAATGAGCATTGCAGCGCTCAGGCGACGCGTTGAAGGCGTTCGAGCGATGCGGCTTGCAAGTCGGGACAAGAGCGCGAACGACATGGCCCAGCGCGCGCATCAGATGCGCGAAATGAATATCGGTGAGACCCATGCCATAGCGGTTGCTGCCATTTCATCCGAAAACCGTCCATATTTACCTTGCGGCCTATTGGCGAACGATCAGACCGTTACCAACAAGGTTTACGCCCTCTATGACGCCCCCCTTTGGAACATGGCGCTCATTGCTTCGCGCCTGCATTGGGTTTGGATCGGGACTGTTTGCGTACGGATGCGAACGGACTTCAGTTACTCCAACACTCTCGGCTGGAACACCTTTCCTGTCCCTAAGCTAACCGAAAAGAACAAAGCAGACCTTACCCGCTGTGCAGAAGACATCCTTATCGCACGCGAGACGCATTTCCCGGCAACCATCGCCGATCTTTATGACCCTGAAAAAACGCCCGCCGATTTGCGTGCCGCCCATGATCGCAATGACGAAGTCCTGGAGCGCATCTATATCGGTCGCCGCTTCCGCAATGACACCGAACGCCTCGAAAAGCTCTTCGAACTTTATACGAAGATGACCAAGACGAAGGGGGCGGCATGATTGAAGCTCTTTTAGGATTGGCTGGCGTTGTCGTCGGAAGCACGATCACGATTACCAAAGAGGTTTGGACGTCCTGGCTTGCGCGTCACCGAGATGGCTCCTATGCCGCCATTCGGTTGATCTGCATATTGGAAGAGTATGCCGATAAGTGCATCGACGTGGTTTATGATGACGGAACGGCCTGCGGACGTCCGGCGAGACGCACTGAGAGCGGCGAAGAGTATTGCGAAGCACAAGTTTCCACGCCCGATCCGCTTGATTTTCCCGAGGACATTGACTGGCGGAGTATGCCGGAGCCTCTGATGCATCGAATTCTTGCCTTGCCAAACAAGGCAAGAAGCACCGACAGACATATTTCTGCTTCAAGCGAACATGCGTTTCCGCCTGACTACGAGGAATTCTTTGAGCCGCGCCAGAGGGGATATGCTCAGCTTGGCCTAGATGCGCTGGAGATCGCGGATGATCTGCGCCGACATTTTCGGATATCCGTGAGAAGCCGCGCAGCACTGAATACGGATTGGGACCCAATGGCATTCCTCCGTAAAAAAACGTCAGTGACTGAGGGGGCTGCATGACCGAATTCAACCGAATGACAGTGGTGGCCGCCGCCGAGGTTTTGGGGGACTTCAAATCACACAACGATATGGAGGTGCTTGAGGTTCAGTGGGATATTGTTGGGAAATGCAATTCGTCGAGCAAGTCGGGCCGAGTTGCAAGCCTTGCGCGAATTGCGATCGAGGATGGTCTCGAAGTTTTTACCGAGGCTGGACGTATGCCGCTGGCGAGAGCTCTGATTGAAGCTGCTTTAAGGGCTCCTCCAAAAACACTCAAAACCGACGCTTGGACAAAGCTGGTCGCCGGACTCCGTTTTGACGGTTTCGAAGTCGATGAAGAGGTGGAAACAGAACACGTATTACGCCCGTGGCAGCGCCCTAGCGAGTCTACTACGAGAGTTTTGCGACGTATGATGCCTGAGGATTTGCCTGGGCTTGATTTTAGAGAAGCAGAAAATGAAGTGGAGCTATTGCTCGCTCGTCATGGTTTCAGCGTTGCACGAGGGCATTTGCGGCAGGCCGTTTCGGCCTTCAGTAGGGGGGAATGGTCGTCGGCAAACGGCGCGCTGCGGAATTTTTACGAAAGTTACCTGAACGAGATTGCGGTGGCACTTGGATATAATGGGAGTGGCGACGGCAAAGTCAAACGTGATTTTCTTGGCACTACACAGCCGCCATTCCTGTTATCCGATTACAACGAGTGGAATTCAAATAATCAAAAGCCGCAATTCGTCCAAGGGCTGATGAGCCGTATGCATCCGCATGGCGGTCATCCAGGTTTATCGGAAGAGGAAGATGCAACATTTCGACTTCAGATCAGCCTGATCGCTGCCCGCCTGTTCCTTCGCCGATTTGCTCAGAGGGCGGCATGATGGCGAAGATGGCGAACTACAATCAGGGAGGAGATGCTCAGGCGATTCAAAGAGTGGCTAATCGCTACTACGGCAGCTACCGGAACATGTTCGAAGTGCATGGGTGGGAAGTGCCTAGCAGTAAAATGATGACCATGGCACCCAGCCTGATCGTGCGCGAATATGGAAGTATTCAGCGATTCGAAGAGTTGCACGAACCGGGCGAACTCATGTCGCCGATGGAAGCGATATATAGCGATCCGCCCAATGTCTGGCTGACAAGCTTCTACGGCTTTAGGCCCGAAGACTGGGGGCTATTGGGATTTACCGACGAAGGACGCAGGAAGAGCTTTATCGACGGCAGCAAACCCGGCGCTCTTGTGGTCGTATACGGAGCAGGAAAGGCTTCAAAGGAATATCTCGGCCGAGTGATCGGGGTTCAGCAATGTTCACACCAGCTCGGCCATTCTCGCCAGTTTATGTCACCCCACGAATGGAACTCCAAGCAGCGCGATCCCGAAAGAGCGGACAAGTGGAACTATGCGGTGAAGGCGACGCGAGCGTGGAGGGTTACGCCTGAAAGCCGTATGGATGTCCGTGAATTTGCACCCCTTGCGACAGAAACGGAGGCTTGGCAGCATATTGGGGCTCGTGGTGTGAAGCTGTCAAGACAGGAAGCATTGAACATCCTGAAGCTAGACCTGCAGGAAGTGGATGTTTATGGCGAGAACCAGATAATAGGATCATCTCCCGGCAGCGCAAAAGAAATCCTCGCCCCCAGCAAGGCTGGCCCGGTGTCCCAAACTCCATTCACGACTAAGGAGTCCGAGGGACCAAAGCATCTCTATGTCCTGAAGCTGGAAGGGGATGCTGACGTCTTTCTCGGGAAGTCCACCAAGGGCAAGCTGATCGTCAAAGCGGGCTTCTCGAAAAGCCCGTTGACGCGGCGCGATGATCATAATCGCGCATTGCCGCGCTGCGCTTATCGATGGGAAGTTCTCTACTCTGGCCAAGCCTCAGGTTTTGCTCCACACCCGACATCCGATCACGCCAAAGCAGGCGAGCGCGCCATGCAGGAAATTCTATGCCGGGATCCCGACGGCATGTCTTTGGGCGGAGAGTTTTTCTTGGCCGAGACGGAACTGATCTTAGAAGCTTGGCACAAAGGCAATTACATAGCGAAAGAATTTAAAAAATGACCGGCGAAAAACACGTTCCATCCGTTTCCGTCACCTATGCGCAGAACGGCAGCTCCACCAAAGCCAATGAATTTGGCATGCGGCCTATGCAAGAGGCGGTTTACGAGAAGCGGGGCGAGCAATATTTGCTGATCAAATCGCCTCCCGCTTCGGGCAAGAGCCGGGCGTTGATGTTTGTTGCGCTGGACAAGCTCAATAACCAGGGCTGCAAGCAGGCGATTGTCGTCGTGCCAGAAAAGTCCATCGGCTCCAGCTTTGCCGATGAGGCGCTGTCGAAGCACGGCTTCTATTGGGATTGGCATGTCTCTCCGAAATGGAACCTTTGCAATGCGCCGGGCGCGGATGGCGGCAAGGTCAATTCGGTCAAGGCGTTTCTGGAAAGCGACGACAAGGTTCTGGTCTGCACCCATGCCACTTTCCGTTTTGCCGTCGATAAATTCGGCATCGAGGTTTTCGATGACAGGCTGATCGCGGTGGATGAATTTCACCACGTTTCCGCCAATCCCGACAACAAGCTTGGTTCGCATCTTGGCCAGCTCATCGGGCGCGGCAAGACGCATATTGTCGCCATGACGGGCTCTTACTTCCGGGGCGACGCCGAACCGGTGCTCATGCCCGAGGATGAGACCAAGTTCGAGCCCGTTACCTACACCTACTATCAGCAGCTCAACGGCTATAAATATCTGAAGTCGCTCGATATCGGCTACTTCTTCTATGCCGGAGCCTATTCGGACGACATTTTGAAAGTGCTCGACCCGGATGAAAAAACCATCATCCATATCCCCTCTGTCAATTCCCGAGAGAGCACCAAGGACAAGATCAGGGAAGTCGAGCATATCATTGAAGAGCTGGGCACGTGGCAGGGCTCCGATCCAGAAACTGGCTTCCAACTGGTCAAGCGCCCCGATGGCCGCATCCTGAAAATCGCCGATCTGGTCGATCCCGATCATCAGGCGACAATCCAGGCAAGCCTTCGTTCGCCTGAGATGAAAACCAACCGCGATTATGTGGACATCATCATTGCGCTTGGCATGGCCAAAGAGGGCTTTGACTGGATTTGGTGCGAGCATGCCCTCACCGTTGGCTATCGCTCCAGCCTGACGGAGGTTGTTCAAATCATTGGCCGCGCGACACGCGATGCCCCTGGCAAAGCCCGCGCGCGTTTCACCAATCTGATTGCCGAACCGGATGCTTCCGAGGAGGCGGTGACGGAAGCGATCAATGATACGCTGAAAGCGATTGCGGCCAGCCTGCTTATGGAGCAGGTGCTGGCTCCGCGCTTCAACTTCACGCCGAAGCGGCCTGAAAACGAGCCGACCCCCGGCTTTGACTATGGCGATGGCGGCTATGATCCGAACAAATGCAATGTTGGTTTCAACGAAGAGAGCGGTGAATTCCAGATCGAGATCAAGGGTCTTGCCGAGCCGAAGAGCAAGGAAGCGCAGCGCATTTGTCAGGAAGACCTGAACGAGGTTATCACGGCTTTCGTCCAGGACAAGCGATCAATCGAGCGCGGCCTGTTCGATGAAGAGCTGGTACCGGAAGAGCTGACCCAGGTGCGCCTTGGCAAGATCATCAAGGATAAATATCCGGAGCTGGACGACGAAGATCAGGAGGCCGTGCGCCAGCACGCTATTGCAGCCCTGAACCTGACCCAGCAGGCCAAGGCCGCGCTGAACCCCGATGGGGAAGCGCCCAAGTCCGGCAATACCGCGTTGCTTGACGGCATCCGGAAGATTGCCATGGATGTTCGAGAGCTCGACATTGACCTGATCGACCGCATCAATCCGTTCGGTGAGGCATACGCCATCCTTGCCAAGACGATGAATGAGGAGAGCCTCAAGCAGGTCGCTGCCGTCATCTCCGGCAAGAACGTCAAGCTGACACCCGAAGAGGCCCGCGATTTTGCGCGCCGGGCCGTTAAATTCAAGCAGGAGCGCGGGCGCTTGCCGTCCATCACTGCTGCCGATTCTTGGGAACGGAAGATGGCGGAAGGCGTAGCATTCCTTGCACGCATGAAAGCGGAGGCCGCGAATGGCTGATTTCACCGACGAAGATGATGCGCTACTAGCCGAACTAGGCGTCGAGGTCGAAACCAAGAAGGTGGGCAGCCGTACGGCACGCGAAGAGCGGATTATCGCAGGCTTTGAAGAAATTCAGCGCTTTGTCGAAGAACATGGCCGCGCGCCGCGCCATGGCGAAGATCGCGACATTTTCGAGCGGCTTTATGCCGTTAGGCTGGATCGTATCCGTTCGCTGGAAGAGTGCCGCGCGCTGGTCGAACCGCTTGATCATCAGGGCTTGCTTGGCGATGAGATTGCCGCCGCTCAGCCCGATATTGACGAAATGGATGATGACGCGCTTCTGGCCGAGCTTGGTATCGAAGCGGAAGCGCCAGAGATCACCACACTGAAGCACGTTCGCTCGACGGCGGAAAAGCGGGCAGCGGAGGAGATTGCCAACCGCGAACGCTGCGAGGATTTTGACAAATTCAAGCCACTGCTCGATCAGGTCCAGGCCGATCTGAAAAGCGGCGTCCGTACGACACGGAAATTCGTGAAGGACGCGGGTTTCCTGAAAGCCGAAATCACGGCAGGTCAGTTTTTCATATTGGGCGGGCAGACTGCCTATGTCGCGGAAGTCGGCGAACCGATCAAGGCTCCGAATGGCGAAACGGACGCCCGATTGCGGGTGATCTATTCCAACGGGACGGAAAGCAATCTGCTGCTGCGTTCGCTTCAGCGCGCCCTTTATAAGGATGAGGCAGGTCGCCGTATTACCGAGCCGAGCGCCGGGCCGCTATTTGCCGAGGAGACCGATGAGGATGATACGGCCAGCGGAACGATCTATGTTCTGCGCAGTAAATCGAACCATCCTCTTGTGGCCGAGAACCGCGACATCGTGCACAAGATAGGAGTGACCAGCGGCAGCGTTGAAAAGCGCATTGCCAATGCCAAGCTCGATGCCACCTTCCTGCTGGCGGACGTGGAAATTGTTGCGACCTACGAGCTTTACAACATCAACCGGGCGAAACTCGAAAACCTGATCCACCGGGTGTTCGAACCGGCAAAGCTGGAAATTAAGATTAAAGACCGCTTCGGCAATCCCGTTGTGCCGAGAGAATGGTTCTTGGTGCCGCTGTTCGTGGTCGATGAGGTAGTGGAGAGGATCAAGGATGGGACGATTACCAGCTTTCAATACAATCCGCACTCCGTAAAATTAGAAGAGAGAGCGGGTGAAAAATGAAGTTTCTCAAAGGCAGCCGCAACGAATTTGAAAAGCTCAAGCCTGATAGCACTTGGGATGATAGGGCTGAGATCGTTCGCCGACACATGGCGGAGGCTTTCGGCTCTAAAAACCTTGCATTTTTAATGGGGTCGGGTTGTTCCTCTCTACAAATCGGTGGGGTGGAGTTTGGGATACCCACCATGGGGCCGTTGGCGAAAGAATTTCAGACACTTCTTGCTGAGGAGCCGGTGGATGGTGGAAACGGCCAGTTTGTAAACACGGCACTAAAGACCAGACTATATGATGAACTTGGGATTGATCTTACAAATGACAGTTTAAAAGGTAACCTTGAACAGATGATGGCTGTACTAATCAACGCCCATCAGTTCTGCAAAACAAGCGATAAAGAGGAGCTAAGTGCCGTCGCCCCTTTGGTGGACGATATTATAGTCGGCATCAAGAAGTTCGTTCTTCACAAGTGTACGACGGGGGTTTTCTCCATTGGCGACGAAAGCGTCGTTGCACTCTATCGCCGGTTCTACCAATCTTTGGCAACACGCGCGCGCGGCCTCGCGCCGCCTTGGGTTTTCTCGACCAATTACGATCTCTTCAATGAACGTGCGATGGATCGTTCAGGCATCCCGTACTCAAACGGTTTCTCGGGAACGGTCGAGCGCCGGTTCAATCCCGCCACATACAGGCTGGCGCTTGCGGAGCAGTTGGATATCACTTCCCGCCGATGGGCTGCCGTTGATGGTTTCGTACACTTCTGCAAGCTGCATGGCTCAGTTAATTGGATTGAAGAGAATACAGGGCTCTATCCGATCCGCGAGTCACATGCGCCGCTCGATCCTTCCAGGGATCGGGTCATGATTTATCCCACCCCATCTAAGCAGACCGCCAGCTTCGGATCACCGTATTCAGACATGTTTCGGGAATTCCAAAGACAAGTCGTGCAGGATCAGAGCGTTCTGGTGATTTTGGGGTTCAGCTTTGGAGACGAGCATGTCAACAACATCATTTTTCAAGGGCTGACTCTTCCGGGCTTTAGGCTTGTTGCCTTCATGGACCCTGAGACCAATGACATTACGCGTGAGCTTGCAGCGCTCGGCGACCCGCGCATTTGGTTCATTTGGGGTGATGGCAAAGAAGCGGGGAAAAAGGCTCATTATTTCGACGACGTTGTCAATCATCTAATGCCCACCGGCGCGGATCAGAAGATTGACCAGGCAATAGAGAAGGCATTGCGTACGCTTCTTGCCAAGCAGCAGGACACTGACGATGGCCAGGGATGATTCAAGCCGCACTGTTGGGAAGATCGTCAGCGTTTCAGCTGACCGTTTAGTTGTCGAGCTACATGGGGGCAATGATAACTTCACCATCGTTGGCTTTGACGATATCCACTATGTGGCAACCCTAGGATCGTATCTCACGGTTCCGATGCAGGCTGAATATGTGGTGCTAGAAGTCGTCGGTCTTCGCGAGAAGGATAGCGCACAATCCCACACCTCTCAGACTGAATTAGACAAAGCCTATTCTGCCAAATTCCTTGACGTAGTTCCGGTAGGGGCAATGCCCATACAAGGAGGGAACTTTCGCTTCGGGGTTTCGACATTTCCGCCACTATATGCGGATGCGTTATACGCACGGGATGAAGACCTCGATCGTATCTTCAATGTCGAACTGCCGTCTGAAATCGAGACGAAGAAGGACGCCGCAGGCACCGGGCAGCAGGGCACTATCCCGCACAACATCGAAATCGGCACGTCTGCAGTCTTCAAAGGCTATCCTGTTAAATCACGCCTTGATGAATTGTTCGGAGGTCATCTAGCTGTGCTTGGGAACACAGGAAGCGGCAAATCCTGTACCGTTGCGTCCATCTTCCAGTCCGTGTTCATGAAGCCCGAGCCATTCGCCGCACTCGGTGCAGCTTTCGTGATCTTCGACGTGAACGGTGAGTATCGGCGGGCGCTTGATAACCTCCCTGCCTGGATCAAGTCGAGCTATCTGAAGGCGACCGAGCCGGATATTCCGATCCTTGACCCTATTGATAAGAGGCAAGCGGCAGAGATTAAGGATAGGTTCAGGCTGCCGCATTGGTTCATGAGTGTCGATGAATGGGCGTTGCTCTTGCGGGCGAGCGAAAAGTCGCAGCTCCCCGCCCTTCGAACCGCACTCGGTTTGACGACGCTGTTTCAGGAGATGTCAGAACAAGAAGTAGTTGAAGGACAAGCAGCTGCCGAGAATGACCTTAGCGCAATCCGAAACCACGTCTTAGCAAAGATCATTCTTTCTATTTTGCATAGCGACGCCAGCTCACCAAGCAAAGCAGATCGTGTTCAGGCGCTCCTAAATACATTTTCAACTGATGAGATATCGAAAGAAACAGTCTCGCACGGGTTGACCGTCTATTTCGGACAATTTCGAGATGGTCAACACAAGGAGACAACAGCTAATTATGACGCTCTCTTAGAACTTCTTAAGGGGCATCAACAAGATGAACCGGTGCTTCCGGGGTACAGGAATGCACCGTTTTCATTCGAGAGGCTTCAGGCCTCACTCGACCTTGCGCTTTTCTACGAGGAAGCTAACGGCAATAAGCAGATCCGAGAATATTGCTCGCAATTGGTCACACGGCTCAAGTCTGTGATCGATAATCCAGATTATGACTTTCTGCGCGCTGATGTTGGTGCATTGCAAGATTATGATCGTGAGCCTACTCATTATGTGGATCGCTTGCTAGGGATCGCAATCAATGAAGGGCGCTATAAAAAGGAGCGCCAGATTTGCATTATCGATCTCAACGATGCTTCCGACGAGATCGTTGAGCTTGCCTCAGCGGTTGTTGCTCGCCTTATTTTTGATCGCATGCGCCGTGCTGATCCACGTAACGCCATGCCGGTTCATCTGATTCTGGAGGAGGCGCACCGATATATTTCGGAGAGGCCAAGCCGCTTTGCAATTGATGCAGGCATCACGTTCCAAAGAATTGCAAAAGAGGGAAGGAAATACGGTGCTTTTTTGATCGTTGCGTCTCAAAGACCAAGTGAACTTTCGAAGACCGTTCTTTCTCAGTGCAACAATTTCATTATTCATCGTATTCAGAATCCTGATGATCTTTCCCAGATTAAGCAGATGACCCCCTTTATTTCTGAAACGGTTCTAAGGCGATTGCCATCATTGCCGAAGCAGCATGCGCTTATTTTCGGGAACTCCGTAAATATCCCGACCACTTTCCGTGTGCGGGATGCAGACCCGACTCCGTACAGCAATGATACCCAAGTCAGAGACATCTGGTACGTGCCGCTTGATCCGAAAGTCGATTGGATACCGTGAGAACGGAAAACATTGGTATTTTGGGCGACTTGTGATCGAGCTTTGTTAAGCTGGCGCGCCATTTAGGCCGGGCTGTCGTGAACCGAGTCTGACGTCTCGGCCATGCGCAGCGCGCCGCCGATTTCCTGCATGGTCTTCAAAGCCCTGCGGACTCCAATGAAGGAGCCGCCGCGTAAGCGGCGGTTCCCCTTGCTCTGGCGGGAAAAATCGCGCCCGCCAGAGGCGGGCGCTGGAGATGGTGGTTTGAATATTGTTCAATATACTCAATTTCATTGAGTGTATTGCGATTTTGTCAAACTTGAATATGGTTTGAGAATCGTGTAATATACTCAGTATGGCTGAGCAAACTGCATCACTGTTAAACCGACTTGAGAAAGACCTCCCCGAAGGACTGGTCGTGGATGCCGCTTGGCTGGAAGAGCGCGGTATTGCCAGCAATCTGCGCGCCTATTACGTCAAGAACGGCTGGCTGGAACAGCCGGTGCGCAGCGTCTATAAAAGGCCGCGCGGGACGCTGAGCTGGCAGCAAATCGTCATATCGCTCCAGACCCTGCTTTTGCGAGCGCCGTTCTATGTCGGGGGGCGCACAGCATTGGAGCTACAGGGCTTTGCCCATTATCTCGCGCATGAGACCAAGACCGTTCATCTCTACGGGCCGGAAAGGCCGCCCGCATGGCTGGACAAGCTCAATCTTCCCCAGCGCTTTGTCTATCACAACAGCGCGACCCTCTTCCGCAACGATCCAATCACGCAAGGGCTTGGCAGTCTTGCCTGGAATATCGCGGACGGAACAGGCCGCGATCTTACCCGCTTTCAGGGCGGTAGCCTGACCTCGCTTGCCTGGGGGCAATGGGATTGGCCATTGACGCTTTCCCAGCCCGAGCGCGCCTATCTCGAAATGCTCGATGAATTGCCGCGCCACGAGAGTTTCCATCAGGCCGACATGATCATGCAAAGTGCAGCAAATTTCAGCCCCAGACGGCTGCAAAAGCTGCTCACAGATTGCGACAGCGTGAAGGTCAAACGCCTGTTCTTCTATTTCGCGGATCGGCATGGCCATGCATGGCTCAAGCGTCTCGACAAGACCGCCGTCGATCTCGGCAAGGGCAAGCGCATGCTTGTGCCCGGCGGCAAGCTCGATCCGGCCTATCTCATAACCGTGCCGGAGGACCTCAATGTCGTTTCGTGATCAGTACCAGGCCCAGGTCCGGCTTCTCATGCGCCTTATTCCTATTGTCGCGCGCGAAGCCTGTTTTGCGCTCAAGGGCGGAACGGCGATCAATCTTTTTGTGCGCAACCTGCCGCGCCTCTCCGTCGATATCGATCTGATGTATCTGCCCGTGAATGAAAGGCCGCAGGCGCTGGCGGACATCGACGCCGCCATGAAGCGGATCAAGACGGCAGCTTTGGCGGAACTGCCCGGCGCGCGCGTCACCGAAAACATTCATGACGGCGCGATCCTGCGCCTTCTTGTGATAGCCGAGGGAACGCAGGTGAAAATCGAAGTCTCGCCCGTGTTGCGCGGCGTGGTTCATGAACCTGCCACAATCCCCGTCACCGAAGCGGTGGAAGAGGCGTTCGGCTTTGCCGAAACCAGCGTCGTATCCTTCGAAGACCTGTTTGCAGGCAAGCTGGTTGCGGCGCTGGACCGTCAGCACCCGCGCGACCTCTTCGACGTGCGCGGCTTGCTCGCCCATGAGGGCTTGAGCGACGATCTGCGCGAAACCTTCATCGTCTATCTGCTCAGTCATAACCGCCCCATGGGCGAAGTGCTGTCAGGCCGCGTCAAAGACCTCGCGAATGAATACCAGAACGGCTTCGAGGGCATGACCGAGGAGGTTGTTGCCATCGAGGAGTTGATCGAAACGCAGCATGAAATGATCGTGGTGCTGATCGGCGGCATGCCGGACCACCACCGTGAATTTCTGATCGGCTTCGAGCGCGGCGAGCCAGACTGGTCTTTGCTCAAGATCGGCCATGTTGCAGAGCTTCCCGCCATTCGCTGGCGGCAGCGCAATCTCGACAAGCTCAAGCCCGAACAGCGTTCAGCCCTGGTCGAATTGCTGCAATCTTCCCTTGCACGGCGCGCACAAAAATAGCTGCTTCCCGGCGTGAAGCCGGAAAGCAGCCGGAGTTTTACAGGCCGGGAGCGCGCGCGGCCAGTTCCGTTTCGATATTGCGTATCGAAGCGAGCGCAACATCGCGGTCTTGCGATCCGCGCGGCGCAGCGGCAAAGGCATTGAAAGCCTCTTTCAGCAGGCTGTGCAATTGCTCCGTGCTGCGGCTTGCCGCTTCAAAGCGTGAAACGAGTTTCATCGTATCCTCCTTTGTTTCAAGGAGGCCCCGAACCATTCAGGGCCTTTCGGCCCTCGCACACACCATCATCGGCCCAGCAAAGGCGCTGATGGTTCGGCGGACGATTGAAATGAAAAGGTCAGGATGCGCCTGAAATCCCGGTTGGCGCTCTGGCGGCAACGCCCCCGCAGAGCTCGGCGCAAAACTGCGCAGCATGACGGATAGGGGCCGCAGCAATGGTCGCATTCGAGCAGGCCGCTCAGCAGATATTGCGGCCGGTGAGCACGGTTGAGTCGGTTGGTCGTCGTGTGGCTGAAGCTTGCCTCGACCGCCAGCTGGCGCTTCTTGACCTTCGCCCACAGCTCGTCGGAAACTATTCTCAGCTCCGGCGCCTCGCCGACGACCCACTCGCTCATGTCACTCATCCGCGCTTCGCGGTTGTCCGTCTCCGGGTTCTTCCGGAAATTACGGCAGTTGAAGACGAGCCGGCCGATATAGGTCTCGTTGTCGAGAATGCCGGCACCACGATCCCGATGACCACGGATCGCGGTGTCGCGCCATTTGAGCGGCATCGGCGTCATGAACATCATGCTCGTGTCCGTCACGGAGAGGACGCGCGAAATCGGGCTCCGAATGGCCGTGGGCGCAAGACGCCTCGACATTCTGTTACAATTTCTCATCGAGGCGGTCTTGATTTGCCTGGCGGGCTCGGTCGTGGGCATAGCCCTCGCGTTTACGATCGCGGCAATCATCGGCGATCAGCAGGGTGAGATGTCGATGATCATCTCCATGCAGGCGGCGCTCGGATCCTGCGTCGTCGCTTTTCTGATTGGCCTCACCTTCGGCTTCCTGCCCGCCCGCAACGCGGCGAGGCTCGATCCGGTAGACGCTTTGTCGAGAGAGTAAGAGGCAATGCCTCGTGCCATCCATGAAAGAGAGAGTTCAATGAGCAGACATGGAAGTTCCGTCGATGTGACGCTGGATATAGCGCAGGAGGCGGATTTACCCGATTTCAAGAAGGCCTTGCAGCGCGCCTTCATGCTCGCCGTTGTGGAGGAAATGGGGGCGACGGTCGAGACGATCCCGGCTGACGAGGACATCGAAGACGCATTGCAGGCTCCCGGCTCTGTCGCGCTTCGCGTTCTCGCCGACGGGACGTGGGTGGGAGGTGCGGTCGTTACGATAGACGACAAGACGCACGAGAATGAGCTCGCCTTTTTTTATGTGGAGCCGGATGAGCATGGCCGTGGTGTCGGCCAGAAAGCGTGGAAAGAGATAGAGCGGCGGTATCCTGAAACCCGCTTATGGACGACGCACACGCCCTATTTCGAAAAGCGCAACATTCACTTCTACGTCAACAAGTGCGGATTCAAGATCGTCGAATATTACAATTCGCGGCATCCTGACCCGCACGATACGCAGGACGCTGATCCCAATGACAGTGGCATGTTCAGATTCGAGAAAAACATGGCCTGTGCAAAACGCTAATCCTTCCCTGCGATCTTGTCGGTGAAATGGGCCAATAATCCACCTCACCGGTGATTACCGACGCCGTCTGACCAGCGTCTCGTCTTGTGATCGGCTCCCGACCCGCATCAAACCATGCGGGAAAGGACGTCGGTCGGACCGCCCTTGTCCATCCGCCGGTGTTTCAGCGCTCCCAGCACGTGAACTCCGATCAGCACCAGAATGGCGTAGGCGCCGTACCTGTGCAGCGTCTGGAAGACAATAAAGGCATTGTCGTTCTTGGGAAGCAGTTCCGGCAGATGCGGAATGAAGAAAAATGGCACACCATCACTCTGCGAAAAACTGCTGGAGAGCGAATAACCGAGCAGCGGAACAAGGAGTGTGAGGAGAATGAGAAGCTTGTGAACTGCATGCGAGAGGATCCTCTCCCAAGGCGCAAGCGCCGAGGGCGCTGGCGGCATGCTCGTTGCGTAACGCGAGCGAAGCGCAAGGTGGACAAGTGCAAGCAGCCAGACGAGAATGCCGAACTGCTTGTGGTTGGGATAGAAGATCGAGGCGATCACCATATCGCTTTCCGGCAGGCGCGTCATATACCAGCCCGATGCGATGAGCCCGATGATCAGGGCGGCTCTTACCCAGTGAAGACAGCGGATCGGAAGCGGGTATTTAACGGCCTTGGGATTGTCGGTGTCGATGGCTGACTTCACGATGGTTTCCTTGATGGGAATAGTTATCTCGCCAGATTGGCGCTGGCGAATGAGAAAGAGGGGCTCAGTGGCCCGCCTTGACGTTTTTGAGGGCAAGGAATACGGCTGCCGAAAGCAGGCCGATCAGCGTGCCCGCCGCGGTCAACAGAACCGCATGCGCCTGCGAAAAGGCACTCTTGCCGGCGGTTACCAGTGCCGCAGCGACGTTTTCGGGCAGTTTGCCTGCCAGTACGTAGGTATCTCCGATCGAATGGCGTGCAGCATCTGCGAGTTCTGCCGGAACGCCTGCCGGGAGAACCAGTGCACCCATATAGATTGCCGACAGCGCCACGCCGAAGAAGGTGATACCGAGGCCGGCGCCAAGCTCGTAGCCGGTTGCCTCGAGCGAACCGGCGGCACCGGCTTTCTCAGCCTCCACGGCTCCCATGATGGCGATCGATGAAGCCGTGAGGCCGATGCTGAGCGATAGTCCGAGCAGCATCAGACATGCCGGTACGATAAGGCCGGGGTCATGAAAATCCATTCGCGCCAGCCAAAGAAGGCACAGAGAGGCAATCAGCAGGGACGCACTTGCGACCGAGCGAAGGCCGAGCCGGTTCGACAGGAAACCGGCGAAAGGGCCGCCAACAGCGGCAGCAATCATGATGGGCAGCATGAAGAGGCCCGCCTGCAGCGGCGTCTTGTCGAGAACAAACTGCATCTCCTGGGCAAGGGTCAGTTCGACACCCGCCAGCGCCCCCGACGTGACGATCGCCATCGCCACACCCGTCACGATCGCGGGGCGGGAAAAGAGGGCTATGTCAAGCATTGGCTGCGCGACGGAAAGCTGGGAGCGAACGAAAATCGTCAGAGCCGTTGCGCCGACGAGAAGAGCGAGCACGACGATCACAAACGGCTGCTTGCCACCGAAACCGGTTTTGACGGCATAGACCAGTGCGATGAGACCGACGATCAGCAACAGAGCCTGGCTTATCTGCCACTTGCCGGGAGAATCCATTTCGTTTTTCGGCAGGATGAAAGCAATGATCGGCATGATGACGGGCACGACTGGAATATTGATCAGGAAGACCGATCCCCACCAGAAATGCTCGAGAAGCGCGCCGCCCACCAGTGGGCCGACAGCGGCGCCGGCGGCACCGACGGTGCCCCAGAGACCGAGCGCCATCGCGCGTTCGCCCGGGTCTTCGAACGTGCGCCTGATAATGCCGAGAACGCAAGGCATGATCATCGACGCGCCGAAGGCAAGCAGGACACGCCCGGCGATCAACATCCAGGGCGTCAGCGAAAATGCAGCCACGAGGGAGGCGATGCCAAAAACGAACAGGCCGGTCAGCAGCATTTTTCTATGACCTATCCTGTCGGCAAGGGTTCCCATCGGCACGAGCAATCCGGCCATCAGGAGAGAATAGATGTCGATGATCCAGAGCACCTGCGTGGTTGAGGCTTGCAGCGCCAGCGTCAGCGACGGCACGGCGATGTGAAGGATCGTCATGTCGATCACAACGGGCGTAAATGCCAGCATGACCGCAATGAGAATGAACCACCGACGCGCGTGCAGCGCGGAGGGTGGCGTGACGTTATTCGGGTCGACAGACACCGTCATTGTTTTCACCATCAGAAGTCTTGATCGCGCAAGGCTGATCCCGGCTGAAGCCGCGGCCTGGACCGTATTGGCAGCCCTTTGTCGTTCCATGGAGGCATTGTGGAGAAAGCGTGGAGACGACGTCCTTCGGTCACGCGGTGACCGTGGTCAGGAGACCGGCCGGGCGAGCGAAATTTCGAACATCGCGCCGCCTTTGGCGGATGGCGCATACCGAATCCTGCCGCCATGGGCCTCCACGATCGCGCGCACCACGGACAGACCAAGCCCGTTGCCGGCCTTTTCATGAAGGCTGGTCCTGGCGCCTCTTCTGAAGGGTTCAAAGGCCCAGGGCGCGATATCGTCACCGAGACCAGGGCCTTCATCGATAACGCGCAGGCGCGTGACGCGGTCTTCGACCCCAAGCGTCACATCGATAGCGCCGCGCACGGCGTGACGGCGCGCATTCGTCACGAGGGCAAGAAGCACCTGCCGAATCCGCATAGAATCCGCCTGAACCACGACATCGGCGAGGCTGAGCCGAAGTTCGAAACCCTCCTCCCGCAGTTCCTGTTCCAGCAGGTTACCAAGCCGTTCGATTTCCTGCTTCAGCCGCACCGGTTCGATGCGCAGGTCAAGGTGGCCGCTGTCCGCCAGCGTCACAGTGCGCAGATCCTCGACAAGCCGCGCCAGCGAATCCACTTGCATCACGAGGGCATGAAGCGAGGTTTCGTCAGGTTCGAACACGCCGTCTATCATCCCTCGAAGACGGCCCTTCAGGATCGTGAGCGGGGTGCGCAACTCGTGGGCGATTGTGGCGTTCCAGAGTTTCATATCGGCCGCCATGTCCTCGAGACGCTGCGCCATGGCGTTAAAATCCTGGACGAGATGGGCGGTTTCCCCAAGCGACTGGTCCCCCGGCAGAGCGCGCGCGGAGAGATCGCCGTCCTTGATGCGTCGTGCGCTTTGGGCAAGTGATTCAAGCGGCTGTAGAATACGCCGGGTCAATCGGACCGATGCGATAGCGGCGACGATGAGGGCTATGAAGATGAGAATGGAGAGGATGATGAAGTCGACGCCTGTTAGCCAACTCTCCTCGTATTGCGACCATGGCGAAAAGTAAAAAATGATGCCGAAGGCGATATAGGTGCCGAAAAAGACCACCAGACAGACAACCACGGTCATTGATGACATGGCCAGCAATATTTGCCGGCTGAGGCCTTTCTTCAGCATCATGGCTCGACCGCCAGACGGTAGCCGACGCCACGAATGCTGGCGAGCATTCCCTCTCCGCCGGCCTGATCGAGCTTTTTGCGCAATTTGCTGAGATGGCTGTCGATGGTGCGGTCGAGTGCATCGGAACCGGGAAGGCAGGCGTCGACCAGCTCCCCCCGGGTGAAAACCTTGGTCGGCGTTCGCGCCAGATGTGTCAGCAGGCGGAACTCTGTCAAGGTGAGCGACAGTCGGATAGTTTCGCCGTCTTTGTCGATCTTTGCCTGATAGCTGTCGAGATCGATGGTCAGATTGCCGACCCGGACGACGGCACCCGCTTGGGCGAGCCCTGCGCGTCTGAGGACTGCCTTTGCCCGCGCCACCACCTCGATTGGGTTGAACGGTTTGACGATGTAGTCGTCGGCTCCGATGCGCAGCCCCTGAAGGCGGTCGACATCCTCGTCGAGCGCGGTAACCATGATGACGGGGGTATGGCCGCGCCTTTGTATCTCGGCCAGAACCTCCCATCCGTCCAGCCGCGGCATGGTGACGTCAGCCAGAACAATATCGGGTTTGAGTGAGCGGTGGAGTTCAAGGGCCACCTTGCCGTCGCGGGCATGCGCCGTGCGGAAACCCTCGCGGACAAAATAAGCCTCGAGTATGCCGGCAATTTCCATGTCGTCTTCAGCGATCAAGACCAGTTCAGCCATCGTCTTCACACTCCTTGACACCTCCATGCCACCGAATGTCGGCGCCGTCGAGTGAGAGACTGCGGCCTCCACGAAACCTCAACAATTCCTACACATAGCCACCACCCTCAGATCATAGAGGGTCGCCATCAAAGAGATTTTTCAAGAATTCAATGGTGGACATACATGCAACGCGGATCACGCTTCTGGAAACTCGGCGCATTGTGCCTGCCGATCATTCTTCTGTGTTCATGCAGCGACAGCGGGCAGGGCGAAGGCAGCGCCTCCGAAGTAGCGGCGCCTGCACGCGTCAGTGTCATGACGGTAAAGCCGGAAACGGTGACGGTGTATGACGAGCTGCCAGGCAGGGTTTCGGCCTATCGCACTGCGGAAATCCGCGCCCAGGTGGGCGGCATCATCCAGAAGAAGCTCTTCACCGAAGGCGCGTTCGTCAAAGCCGACACGCCCCTCTTCGAGATCGACCCTGCACCGTTCTCCGCCGATGTGGATGCGGCAGCCGCCGTGCTTGCGCGCACAGAGGCAGAACTTCTCAATGCCCAGGTCAAATATGAACGGGCGAAATCCCTGTCGTCGCGCGAGATCACCAGCACCGAGTCCTTCAACAATGCAACGGCGGCTTTGGCGCAGGCAAAGGCAAATGTGGCGGAGGCCAGGGCCATTCTGGCGCGACGAAAGCTGGAGCTTTCCTATGCCACCTTACGCAGTCCCATCGGCGGCGTCATTGGCCAGTCGTTCATGAGCGAAGGCGGGCTTGCCTCGGCCTCTGCAACGACACCGCTTGCCGTCATTCAGCAGATCGATCAGGTCTATGTGGACGTTCGCCAATCCGCTATGAGCCTTGAAGCGCTGCGCGACACGGCTGCAGAGGCGGGATCGCAAAATCCGGACGAACTGCCGGTCAAGATCGCGACGATTGCCGGTAAACCCTTTGCCCATGACGGAAAGATCCTGTTTTCGGATATTTCCGTCGATAGCGCCACGGGAAGCCTTGGTATTCGCATCCTCGTCAGCAACCCGGAGGAGCAGTTGCTTCCGGGCATGTATATCCGCGCCATGGTGCCTCGCGCCATCTACAGCGACGCAATTCGCGTGCCGCAGGAAGCCATTACCCGCGATCCAGCCGGTCGGCCTCAGATCGTCGTCATCGGACAAGACAAGACCAGTGTGCGACGAACCGTGGAGTTGGGGCCGATAACGGACGGTCAATACATCGTCACATCAGGACTTGCCGCCGGAGAAACGGTCGTCGTCCTGGGGCAGGATCGCGTCGAAAACGCACAGCCGCTTGAGACAGTACCCTTTTCCCTCGCCGCGCCAGAGACAAAAAGCTAAGGAGCGGACATATCATGCCGCAGTTTTTCATTAACAGGCCGGTTTTCGCCTGGGTTATCGCCATTTTGATCGTGATTGCCGGGGTCATTTCCATCCCCCAGCTCCCGGTCTCGCGCTTTCCCGTCATCGCGCCGCCCAGCGTCTCGATCTATGCCACCTATACCGGCGCGACGCCGAAGACGATCAATGACAGCGTTACCAGCCTAATCGAGCGCGAACTTTCGAGCGCCAAGAATATCCTTTATTTCGACTCGTCGGCCGACTCCTCCGGTTCCGCCAACATCACGGTCACCTTCAAGCCCGGCACCAATCCCGAGCTTGCCCAGGTGGATGTGCAGAACAGGCTGAAGGCCGTGGAGCCGCGCCTGCCGGAACAGGTTCGCCGCGCGGGTTTGACCGTTGAATCTGCATCGTCCGGCTTCCTGATGATCGTTTCGCTAAAGTCGAAAGACGGGTCGCTCGACGCGCTTGCCCTTGACGATTATCTCGTGCGCAATATCGCGCCCGAGCTCAAGCGCGTCGGTGGCGTCGGCCGTGTGCAGTCGTTCGGTTCGGAAGCGGCGATGCGCATCTGGCTTGATCCGGTCCGCCTTGTCGCCCATTCCATCTCGATGGCTGAGGCGACCCAAGCGATCCAACAGCAGAATGTTCCGGTCGCCCCTGGACGCCTCGGTGAATCTCCAACTGTGCCGGGCCAGAAGGTCACCGTGCCGCTGAATGTGAACGGCCAGTTGCAGACCCCGGAACAATTCGCGCAGATCATCCTGCGCTCCAATTCCGATGGTTCCAGACTGACATTGGGGGACGTCGCGACAATCGAAGTTGGATCCCAGAGCTCAAGCTTCTCCATCCTCGACGGCGGTAAACCCGCAACGGCGGCCGCCATTCAGATGACGCCGGGCGCCAACGCGGTAAGCACGTCCAATGGCGTGCGTGAGCGTCTGGCGGAGCTTGCCGCGACCATGCCGCAGGGGATGGAATACGCCATTTCCTATGACACGGCGCCGTTCGTTAAGGTTTCCATCCAGAAGGTGGTTCAGACGCTCGCCGAAGCCATGGTCCTGGTTTTCCTGATCATGCTGCTGTTCCTGCAAAACCTGCGTTACACGCTCATCCCCGCCATCGTCGCGCCTATCGCCCTTCTTGGTACATTCGCGGTCATGCTGGCGATCGGTTATTCGATCAACGCGCTGACGATGTTCGGCATGGTTCTCGCAATCGGCATCATTGTCGACGACGCCATCGTCGTCGTAGAAAATGTCGAGCGTCTGATGGCAACGGAAGGGCTTTCGCCTCTTGAAGCGACCCGCAAAGCGATGACGGAAATATCCGGCGCTGTCATCGGCATCACGCTTGTTCTGACGGCGGTTTTCCTACCGATGGGCATGGCTTCCGGTTCGGTTGGGGCAATCTACCGGCAGTTTACCGTGTCGATGGCCGTTTCGATTCTGTTCTCGGCCTTCCTTGCGCTCAGCCTCACGCCCGCGCTGTGCGCAACGTTGCTGAAGACGATCAGTCCCGATCACCATCAGAGAAAGGGATTCTTCGGCTGGTTCAACCGTGCTTTTGAACGCCTGACCGAGCGGTACGCCGGCTGGGTCGCCATCCTCCTGCGCAAGACAGGACGGACCATGGTGGTCTACCTCGCCATCATCGGGGCGGTCGTCTATGGATATTCCACTGTTTCAACGGCGTTTGTGCCGGACGAAGATCAGGGCTCGTTCATGACATCCTTCACCCTGCCGGCGGATGCCACGGCAGAACGGACGCGCGCTGTCGTCGATCTGTTCGAAGAACACGTCAAGACCCGGTCGGATATTGCCAATAATTTGACGATTACGGGTTTCGGCTTTTCGGGCTCGGGACCAAACACCGCCATGTCCTTCACCACGCTCAAGGAGTGGGGCGAACGCAAGACAACCGTCGATGAAGAAGTAAATGCCGCGACGGTCGCGATGGCTACTGCAGAGGAGGGACAGGTTTTCAGCCTCAAGCCACCGGCAATCGATGAACTCGGCACGACATCGGGTTTTGCGTTGAGGTTGCAGGACCGTGCCAACCACGGGGCAGAGGCGCTTGCCAAGGCTGTGGCCCAGCTCACGCAGCTCGCGGCTGAGAGCAGGCTCGTTCGCGATGTACGCATGGATGGACTTCCCCGTGGTCCAAGCGTCACCTTGAACGTCGACCGGCAGAAAGCAAGCGCGCTCGGCGTGCCCTATTCAACCATCGCCGATACGCTGAGCGGCGCGGTCGGCTCGACCTACGTCAATGATTTCCCACGCGATGGACGCCTGCAGCAGGTGATCTTGCAGGCAAAGGCCTCAAGCCGGATGCAGGTGGATGACGTTCTCAACCTCCACGTCCGCAACGATGCCGGCAAGATGGTCCGTCTCTCGGAAATCGTCAAACCCGAATGGTCAACAATGCCGCTGCAATTCACCCGCTATAACGGTTATCCATCCAGCAGCATTTCTGGCTCCGCCGCACCAGGCGTCTCCAGCGGCAAGGCGATGCAGGAAATGGAGCGGCTCGCCGCGAAATTACCGAAAGGCTTTGCGGTTGAGTGGACCGGTCAATCGTTGCAGGAACGCCAGTCCGGTGCGCAGGCACCGATTTTGATGGCCTTTTCATTCCTCATCGTTTTCCTGGTGCTCGCAGCGCTTTACGAAAGCTGGGCCGTTCCGCTCTCCGTCATGATGGTCGTGCCGCTTGGCATCCTTGGGGCCGTCATCGCGGTTCATCTGCGCGGGTTGGAAAACGACGTGTTCTTCAAAGTCGGCCTCATCACACTCATCGGCCTGTCGGCGAAAAATGCGGTGCTGATCGTGGAGTTTGCGCGAAAGAGGCAGCAGTATGGACAATCCCTCAAGGACGCCGTCATCGAAGCCTCCCGACTTCGACTGCGGCCCATCGTCATGACCTCGCTCGCCTTTACGCTCGGCATCGTTCCGCTCGTTATCGCCAGGGGCGCAAGTTCCGAAACACAAAATGCGATCGGAACGGGTCTTTTCGGCGGGATGATTTCCGCAACCGTCCTTGCCGTTTTGTTCGTCCCTGTGTTTTACGTCATCGTGGCGTCGGTGAGACGACCCTGAAAAGAGGAGTTATGAGGGTGCGCAGGCGCCCTCATAATGACCTGGAGGGGATCCATCGCCGGACGAACCCTTCGTGTTATATCCTTTCAACCAGCGTCTCCTTGTTTGGGGAACAAGTGCAGGGCAACGGTTGAGTCATACCCAGCCGCTTGGCACGCCCGCAAGTCCGGCCTTCGAACCCGAACTCAGTAAAAAACTGACGGCGCCGCGAACGATTTCCTGCTCCGTCCGGTGCAAGCCTTCTCTTGGCACCTTTTCTCCAATCCCTGTGGTTTCAGCGCACCGGCCTCCAGGATCCATATCGCTCCAGACCATGCCAATCAGGGCGCTCCGCGAACAGGCGGGGTTGAGTGGTGGCGTGGGCTCGCCAAATGCAGATCACTGTTGCAGAAATCGCTCGGCTAAGCGCGCCCATAGGGCTGCTCCGACCGTGAGAGTTTCGTCGGCGAAGTCATATTTGGCGCTGTGCAGCATGGCGGAATTCATGCCGTTGCCAAGGCGCAGAAAGCTCCCGGGCTTCTTTTCGAGGAAATAGGAGAAGTCCTCGCTGCCGGGAATGAGCGGGCAGGTGGTGACCTTGTCGCTTCCAATCAGTTCCTCCGCCACGCACCGCGCAAAGGCGGTTTCGGCTTCCGAATTGGCAACGACTGGATAGCCGTGCTCATACTCGATATCGATGGCGGCGTCATAGGCTTCCGCCATGGACTGCGCGAGCTTGATGATGCGACGCTCCAGCAGATCGCGCACCTTGGGTTCGAAGCAGCGCACGCTGAGCGCCAGTTTCGCATATTCCGGAATGACGTTGACCGCCTCTCCCGCATGGATGGTACCGACGGTGACTACCGCCGTCTGGGTGGGGTCGATGTTGCGCGAAACGACGGTCTGGAGTGCAACGACGAGGTTACAGGCCACGACGATCGGATCGACCGTCAGATGTGGGCGGGACGCGTGGCCGCCCTTGCCCCTGACCGTGATCTTAACCGTGTCGGAAGACGCCATCATCGGTCCGGAGCGCGTCAAAATTGTGCCTTCCGGTGCGCCGGGATGATTGTGCAGACCGAAAATCGCGTCGATGGGGAAGCGCTCGAAAAGGCCGTCCGCAATCATTTTCTGAGCGCCGGAGGGTTTGCCGTTTTCTTCTGCGGGCTGGAAGATCAGGGTCACGGTGCCATCGAAGCGGCGCGTGCGTGCCAGATATTCGGCAGCGCCGAGCAGAACGGTCGTATGGCCATCATGGCCGCAGGCGTGCATCTTGCCGGGGGTCTTGCTGGCATAGGCAAGCCCGGTCTCTTCCATGATCGGCAGTGCATCCATATCGGCGCGAATGCCGATGCTCTTGCTCCCGCTGCCGTTTTTCAGGCGGGCGACGACGCCGTGACCGCCGACATTGCGGGTCACCTCAAAGCCCCAGGCTTCGAGTTTCTCCGCCACATAGCGAGCGGTTTCTACCTCTTCCTGTGAAAGCTCGGGATTGGCGTGCAGATATTGGCGCGTGGCCTTGAGTTCCGCCTCCATGGGCTCGAAATCGGAAACGCGGGCATATTGGTTGTCGTTTAGCATGGGTCCACCAGGGTCTTGAAAAGGACGCCAGCCGTTAAATGGCGTCAGGTTGGGGAGAAAACGTCTCGCTTACAGAAAGCGGGAGAGGAAAGCCTGTGTTCGCGGATGTCGCGGGTTGCCGATAACGTCCTCCGGCTTGCCCATCTCGACGATATTGCCGCCATCCATAAAGATGACCCGATCTGCCGCTTCTTTCGCAAAACCGATCTCGTGCGTCACGACGATCATGGTCAGGCCCTGGCTTGCAAGGTCGCGCATCGTGGCGAGAACTTCGCCGACGAGTTCCGGGTCGAGCGCGGAAGTCGGTTCATCGAACAGCATGAGCTTCGGTTTGATTGCCAGAGCTCGTGCAATCGCCACACGTTGCTGCTGCCCGCCGGAAAGCTGGCGCGGATAGCTGGATGCTTTTTCTGACAAGCCAACCCGTTCCAGCAGGCGCATGGCGTTTAGGGTTGCATTCTTGCGGCTTTCGCCATGGACGCCCACCGGCGCTTCGATGATGTTCTGCAGCACCGTCATATGCGGATAGAGATTGAACTGCTGGAACACCATGCCGATCTTGCGACGCTGGCGTGCAATGCTGTTGGAGGAGAGCTTCTCCAGCCGGTCGTTCTTCACCCGATAGCCGATCTGTTCACCATCGACGGCAATCGATCCCTTTTGGATTGTCTCCAGGTGGTTGATACAACGAAGGAAGGTGGATTTGCCTGAGCCGGACGGCCCGAGGATGACCACGACTTCGCCTGGCATCACGTCCAGATCGATACCCTTCAGAACCTCCAGATGATCGAACGACTTGTGGACGTTGCGGGCCTGCACGAGAGGCTTCTGGTCTGTAGCTGAGATCAATGACTAGCCTCCTCTTCCCGTGCTGGCTTTGTAACGCCGGTATTGCGGCGGTCGCTACGGCCGTAATAGGCCTCTATATAGTTCTGACCCACATTGAGGACAGATGTGATCAGCAGATACCAGATTACTGCCACGAGCAGCATCGGGATGATCTCGAAGGTCCGGTTGTAGATGGACTGAACCGAGTAAAGAAGATCGGCCATGGCAATGACGCTGACAAGCGATGTTGCCTTGATCATGCTGATCAGCTGGTTGCCGGTGGGCGGAACGATGGAACGCATGGCCTGAGGGATGATGATGCGCCAGAGTGCGCGTGCCTTGGTCATGCCGAAGGCTTCTGCCGTTTCCGCCTGCCCGCGATCGACTGAAAGAAGACCACCGCGAATGATTTCCGCCATATAGGCCGCTTCATTGAGGGCCAGACCAACGATTGCAGCGGTCATTGGCGTAATTACGGAATTGGTGTCCCAGCTTGCAAGCGTCGGCCCGAAGGGGATCGAGATGGAGAGCTGCGGAAAGAGGGTGGACATATTGTACCAGAAGATCAGCTGGACGAGCAGCGGCGTGCCGCGGAAGAACCAGATGAAGAGCGAAGCGAAAGAGTTCGCCAGACCGTCTTTCGACATTCTGGCAATCGCGATGATGAGGCCGAGAATGATGCCAAGGATCATGGCGATGACGGTTAGCCCGAGGCTGACATAGAGACCGCTGATGACGGTCGGATCGAAGAAATATTGAGCGACGACGGGCCAGCCGAAGTTCTCGTTGTTGGCGACGATCCAGCCGAAATTGGCGACGACGAGGACGATGACGACCCACAGCACAAGTCTTCCCGTACGAAACGGGGTATGGGCTGTCGCCACATCCCGCAGATCAGCGCCACCCGAAAGCGGCACTTTCATTTCAACAGAGCTCGTCATTTTGGCAACTGGCCCCCGAGATTGATGCCGGGCTGCGTGAGGATGTTATTCTCAAGACCCCACTTCTTCATGATGGCCGCATAGGTCCCGTTGTCCATCAGCACCTTGATGGCATCGAGAAGAACCGGGCCGAGTTCAGAGCCCTTGGGAACGACAGCGCCCTGATAGAGGTCATCGAAACCGTTCTTCTGTCCGACGCCCGTCAGTTCCAGCTGGCCATTGGCCTGGGATACGAAATAGGTCAACGGCGCCTGAGAGGAGAAGAAGGCGTCGGCGCGCTTGGAGCGAACCGCCAGAATGGAGCTTGGCTGGTCGGTGTAGGACTGAACCTCGATCGCGGCCTTGCCATCGGCCTTGCATTTTTCCGCCTGGGCCTGGATCACGCGCTCAGCCGAGCCGCCAGCCATGACGGCGATGCGCTGGCCGCAGGATGTGTCGAGCGAGACGATGTCCTTGGGATTGCCCTTCTGAACAGCGAAGACGACGAATTCCTGTACCCAGTCGACGAAGTCATTCGCTTCTTCGCGGCTCTTGAAATCGCCGACAGGACCAAATGCAAACTGGTACCGCCCGGAATTGACGCCTGCCAGAAGCGCTGGCAGGCCGCCGACGGTTGCATGCTCGATCTTGATGCCGAGCAGCTCGCCCAGCGCATCGGTCAGGTCGGCGCTTGCGCCTTCCATCTTGGTGCCGGTTACGATCTCATAGGGAGGAAAGGATCCATTGTTGACGGAGACCATCTTTCCTTCGGAGCGGATTTTTTCCGGAAGCCGGGCGCGAAGTTCCTCGTTCACGCTCTGCTTTGGAGCGGGCGCCGTCTCGGCAAGAGCCGGTCCAGCGAGAATGAGCCCGGCAAGGGCGACGGAAGCAATGAATTTCGTTTGCATTTTGGTATTCCCCTTCTTGTTTGCAACGGTTGAATTGCCAAGGTCTGTCTGTTGTCGTCAGTTGCCTGCGGCGTGCAGCGGAAACAGCTCCGCGGGCGTCAAAAGCCGCGGCAGAATGCCTTGAGCGTGAAGCTCATTAGCGAAATCGACGATCATGACTTCGTTTTTGTTAAAGCCGCTGGCACTCCAGTCCGGCGGCAGATCCGCAGCGCAACGGCGCAACTCGTCGATCATCCATGGCGTTGTGTCGGCGTATTTTTCGCGCTTGTCGAGCCACATGCGCTGGGAGGCGTCGATAAGCTCGCTGAGCTCATCCATGATCCATGGATTTTCGCGCACGATATGGGCCTTGAACCCGATAAGATGCATGCCCGGCACATAACCGACTTCGTTGAAATAGGCGACTTCAGAAGCCCGGTAATCCGTCAGAACCTGTCGGAAAGGGGAGTCCTGATCGAAGAAGCCCTTCGGCATGAAGGGGGTGAACACGGCGTCGAGCCCGCCATCCTTCAGCAGATCAACCATCGGGCGTTCGCCCGGCGCCGCCTCGATGCGGCCTGGACGACCGAAACCATCCAGACGGTCGGTGATGGGATGGGCTTCCGTCAGACGGCCAGCATACCACATGGCGTCTTCCACCCCCACGCCTTCGCGACGGCAGGCCGCGCGGGTCCATATATTGCCGGAATCGCGCCAGCCGGTCACGCCGATCTTCTTGCCCGCAAGATCGGCAAGCGTGCGGATCGGGCTATCCTTGGTGGTGATGATGCAGCGGTGGCGGAAGCCGCGCATGATAAAGTTCGGCATACCGATAACGCTCTCATCGCCATCGTAACGCATCTGCGCGTAGCGGCTGAAGGAGGTTTCGGCAGCGTCGTGAGCCTCGTCTTCAGCGATGTTCGAAATGAGAGTGCTGACCCGATCGACCTCGATCTGGAGTTTTGGAGACGAGACATCTCCCAGAACGAGCGGTGTCATATAGTCCCAATCTCGAAGGGCAAGACGAAGTTTCAAGGGCATGATTTTTTACTCGTTTGTTTTTTTGATGCCTCGAGAGTAAATGTACACTTGAACTCGTACAAATGTTATTACGTTATTGAACATTTAAAGTGAGAAAAAATTGAGCGAGATTGTGAAAGCCCGCTGGCTTGCTGAAAAAATAACCAACAAAACCATTCGTGGCATTGCGCTGGAAACGAGTGCGCTCGTAAGAGCCGGATTGCTGCCGGTGGGAACGCGGTTACCCGCCATTCGCGATCTGGCTTATGAGCTTGGGGTTAGTCCGGCTACGATCTCCGAGGCTTGGAGCGAATTGCGCCAGCAGAAGATCGTCAGCGGTCGCGGGCGTAACGGAACCTGGGTCTGCGCGGAACGCTTCGTCGCAAAGCCGGAGCGGTTGGCGAGTGCCGGCCATTATGGCGCGAATGTTCTCGATCTTTCCATGGCGGTTCCTGATCGGACATTGCTGCCGCCGCTTGCAAAGGCCATGGTGCATGCAACGTCTGTCAGTGATCTGAACAGCTACGAGCGCAGCCGCATCGTGCCTGAGTTGAAAGATGCGCTTGCTGACGACTGGCCCTATGCCGCCGAAGCCTTTCTTGCCATCAATGGTGGATATAATGGCGTTTACACCACCATCCGCGCGCTCGTGCGTCCGGGCTCGGTGGTTGCCGTCGAACACCCGACCGCTATGCGTCTTCTCGATATCCTCGAGGATCTGGGCGTGAAAATCGTTCCCGTGCTGTCCGATGAAGAAGGCCCTATGCCCACTGCGCTGAAACAGGCGATGACGGAGCGGCCCGCTGCGTTTCTTTTTCAGCCGCGCTTGCATTCGGTAACGGGACAGACCGTTACCCCAGAGCGAATGCAGGCGCTGGCCGATGTTCTGGCAGATAGCGACACTTTGATTATCGAAGATGATGGTATTGCTGATATCTCGGCTGCACAACCGGTGTCGCTCGGCTCGCGCTTTCCAGACAGAACGGTGCGTATTGTGTCTTTTTCGAAGACATTAGGGCCTGATCTGCGGCTTGCGGTTCTCTCGGGATCAAAAGCCATTGTCGAACAGATCCAATCCTACCGAGCGTTCAGCGCCGGTTGGACAAGCCGCGTCCTACAGGCTGCGGTGGCCTGGCTCATCCGAGACAAGGAAACCTCCGAAATCGTCGCGAACGCACGCGCCATTTATCAGAAACGACGCGATGCGTTGGCGCGCGAACTGCTTGAGCGTGGCGTTACCACCATGCCCGGCAGCGGCCTTTGCCTTTGGGTGCCGGTGGAATCGGAATCTTTCGCTCTGGTAACGCTTGCGGCACGAAATATTGCGGTCGTGCCAGGCAACAAGTTCTCCATCCTGCCAAGTTCCCATATCCGAGTTGCTACCAGCAAGCTGGATTCCGGACATGGGCAGGTTGCCGAGTCCATCGCGCTCGCGCACCAGAGATAAAGAGAGCGTCTTGTTCACTGAAAACAGAGAAAACGGTACGAATGCTGTCTACCGGACCAGAGACGATGCAAAGGCAGACGTGGTCGATTACATCGAGCGCTCTACAATCCGAAACGTCGCCACTCGACACCGGGCTATCTCAGCCCGATGGAATTTGAAAACAAGGTGGGATTAGCTTAATTTCGTGTCCGAAAAACCGGCAGCAGGTCACGAAGCTCGTGAATTCTTGCAAAGCAATGCTCGGCGTATTCGATCTCCAAATCTTTAGCGCGGTTCGTTTGCTAGTCCTTTCAGGATGGCGAAGCAGGCGAGCAAGAGGACGATGGTGAACGGAAAGCCTGTCGATACGGCCATTGCCTGAAGTGCTCCCAGTCCACCACCAAGCAGAAGGGCAATGGCGACGAGGCCCTCAAATGTCGCCCAGAAGACCCGTTGGGGAACCGGTGCGTCCACCTTGCCGCCGGCGGTGATGGTGTCGATGACGAGCGAGCCGGAATCAGACGAGGTGACGAAGAATACGATGACCAGTACGATGCCGATGAAGCTTGTGACAGCCTGCAGGGGCATGGCTTCCAGCATGGCGAACAATTTAAGCTCCAGCGGAGCATCGACCACGGCCTGGTAACCATCGTTCACGATCTGACTGATCGCCGTCCCACCGAACGCCGTCATCCAGAAGACCGATACCAGCGAGGGAATGATGAGCACGCAGATGAGGAACTCGCGTACCGTCCGCCCGCGCGAGATGCGTGCAATGAACATGCCGACAAAGGGCGACCAGGAGATCCACCAAGCCCAATAAAAAGCGGTCCAGCCCTGGCGGAAATTGTCGTCGGTCCGACCGAAGGGATTCGACAGTTCGGGCAGGTAGCGGATGTATTCGTAGAGGTTGGTGAAGAAGCCCGTAAAAATGGCCAGCGTCGGACCGACTGCCACGACAAAGGCCAGGAGCAGCGCGGCCAGGATCATGTTGATCTCCGAAAGGCGTTTGACGCCGGCATCGAGCCCAGCCACTACCGAGGTCAGGGCCACAGCGGTGATAACACCGATCAGGACGACCTTCGAGATGTCGTTGACCGGCATCCCAAACAGGTGATTCAGGCCGGCATTTGCCTGTTCCGCGCCGAAACCAAGGGATGTGGCAAGGCCAAAAAGCGTGGCGAAGACAGCGAGCACATCGATCATGTGGCCCACCCAACCCCAGACACGCTCGCCGAAAATAGGATAGAAGATCGAGCGTATTGTGAGCGGTAGGCCCTTATTGTAGCAAAACAGCGCCAACGCCAACGCGACCACCGCATAGATCGCCCAAGGATGGAGGGCCCAATGGAAGATCGTCGCGGCCATGCCGATATGCCGGGCGGTCGCCGTGTCCCCTGCCGCGCCTCCGAGTGGCGCCCAACTCTCGGGACTTCCGGCATTCCCCGCGACGGCGGAGGAATAATGTGATATTGGCTCGGAGACGCCATAGAACATCAGGCCGATCCCCATACCGGCAGCAAAGAGCATCGCAAACCAGCCGGAATAGGAATAATCCGGCGAAGCATCGCGCCCGCCGATGCGGACCCTGCCGTAGGGCGAGACGATCAAGAATAGACAAAGAAGCAGGAAAACATTGCCGGCAGCCAGGAAGAACCAGTCGAAGGTCGCTGTCAGCCAGTCGCGCAGGGCGGAGAAGAGCGGTCCCACATACTGCTGGAGAGCGAGCGTCAGTAGGACGAAGCCAACGATGGTCAGACCCGAGATCAGGAAAACAGGGTTATGCACGTCGAGGCCGAACGGCCCGATCCGGGGTGTGATGTTGTCTTGTCCAACCATGTAAGTTGTATCGATCAGTTCGGTTGGACCTTCGGGAACGGGAATGCCGCTGTCGCTCATAGTGTTCTCCAATGATAACGAGTTTTCCGTCTGGGTGACACGCGCTGCGGACGGCAGCAAATCAGGACGGAGAAAATCCCCGTAGCTTCTTTGAAAGTTTGGAACATCTTGCCCGCATAATGCAGTATTGCTGACAGGAAGACGCGGCATGGATCATGCATCGACCAGATTTGGTCTATATGCGACCTCCATATCTTTCATGTTCCACCCCGAACCGTAATTGCGGAACGCGAAACAGCCGACCGGTTGCTTAAAAGCGTGTCTGCCTGGTCGTGTGCCCTGCTGCGAATGACCCCTTCCGGTCCGATCGCACAACTTCAGTTTGACCAGCTTCTTCGAGAGGCGGGGGTTGATGTGACAATTCTGCGGCCTGGCGAGAAAATAGAAGCGGCGCTATATGACGTTGGCGTCTATGTTCTCGCTGAAGAAGAGATGTCCGCCAGGGAACACCTTGGTCCGCGGTGGGCAGATTTGCACGGGCCGTTTCCCGCATCGATGGAAAGATTGTGGGACTATCTTCCGACCATATATGTTTCGCTCGGTTCCCCGTTTCTCCTTTACCATATGCCGGAATGCGAAACGTTCGTGAACGGTTATTCTCCGATTTTGCCGGTACAACGCGCAACCGTTGCGGCTTTAACCGGAAAAATTCCATTCTCCGGTCAGAGCCCGGTAGATCCTTCTTGCGGGGTCGCGCCGGGAGCGCCCTTATAGATCAGGTGATCGTGGCTAGACGCCGGAAACAACGCGGCGGGACTTGACTGGAAATGTCAGGCCCAAGGAAGCCTGTTCGATCAAGCGCAGGGAGGCGGGCAAAAAAATATCTCTGCTTTGATAAAATTATGTCGCCCTTTTGGGTGGCAGCGCGAGAAATGTTGCAATCGCCGTCGTAGATGGAACGTGGTATCCTGACGAGCCTGACCACTGAGCCAGTACTGAGAAGGTGTGGAGGATTCGGGATGGAGGCACGCTTTCCCTTGAAATAACACCCTCGCACGTTGCTGGCCGCCGCGGGGTTGTCACCATGTGTCTGCCGAGCATGCGAGCGGCACGTTCTTGATTTACTAAACTTTCAGAGGAACTTGAATGCTCGTTCTTTTCCCAGTTCCCTCAGGAATCGCCGTCGACCTGCCCACCAGGGCCACTCCCTTCACAACCGCCTGGGGCAGGTATCTTGGGTGGTTCGATATCTTCCGGAACGCTCTTTTCTTCACTCGATTGCTCCGGGCCGTGACGGGTTCTATCGGCCGCCCGATGACCGCCGCAACTGCAGGAATGGTGGCTCCGAGGCATTTCACGGGCGTCATCGGCGCTGTCACCGAAACCTTGGGCGGCGCGATCAGTCGCTTCTGGCTCGCTAACCGTTTCGGGCTTGAGCTCCCCGTGGCGCTGGTCGAAGACACTGTTATCATAGCGTTCGCGCTTCTCGTCGTGGTGGCCGTGTCATGAGAGAGTACGACGCAATCTTCATCGGGGCCGGACAGGCCGGGCCGTTTCTCGCCGCTCGTATGGCGGCGATGGGCCGCAAGGTGGTCCTGATCGAACGGAAGTATCTCGGCGGAACCTGCGTTAACGCCGGGTGCATGCCGACCAAGGCCTTGGTCGCCTGTGCCAAGACCGCCCAGATGGCGCGGCGTGCATCCGAATTCGGGGTCACTATTCCTGGTGAGCCGACGATGGATATGTCGGCCGTGGCGGCTCGCGCCAGGAAGGTGACCCTCGATGCGAGAAGCGGCCTGGCGTCCTGGTTCGATAGTCTCGAAACGATGGATGTGGTTTATGGTCAGGCCCAATTCGCCGGTGCAAAGGAGGTTTATGTGAACGGTACACGCTACACGGCGCCGCAGATTTTCATCAACGTGGGCGCGCGACCACACATCCCCGATGTGCAGGGGTTGACCGACGTGCCGTATCTCACAAGCACTTCGATGATCGAACTCGCTGAATTGCCAAGACACCTGGTTGTCCTCGGCGGCAGTTATATCGGACTGGAATTTGCCCAGATGTATCGGCGCTTCGGCGCAGCGGTCACTGTCGTCGAGCGCGGACCGCACCTTGCGCCCCGGGAGGACAGAGATATCTCGGAAGCCATTGCGGATATCCTCAAAAGAGACGGCGTCAACGTTCTTCTCAGCCAGAAACTGTTGTCTGTCGCCATGGACGGCTCAGACGTCGTCGTGCGGTCCGATCAAGGCGAAGTCCGGGGCAGCCATGTATTGGTCGCCCTCGGGCGCCAGCCGAATACCGACGATCTCGGCCTCGATCTCGCGGGCGTAGAGACTGATCGTCATGGATTCATTCAGGTGGATGAGCGACTTCAGACGAATGTCGAAGGTATCTGGGCGCTTGGCGATTGCAACGGACGAGGCGCCTTCACGCATACCTCCTACAATGATTTCGAGATCGCCGCCGCGAACCTCCTCGACGGCGGCGATCGCAAATTGTCCGATCGCATCCTCGGTTACGGCCTCTACATTGATCCGCCTCTCGGGCGCGTGGGCATGACGGAGCGTCAGGCGAAGGAGGCCGGCCACCGGGTCAAGGTCTCGACCCGACCTATGAGCCGTGTCGGTCGAGCCGTCGAGAAAGGTGAAATACTCGGCCTCATGAAGCTCGTCGCAGACGCTGACACCGACCGGGTGCTCGGCGCCGCATTTCTGGGGGTCGGGGGTGACGAAGCGATCTACGGGGTTCTGGACGCCATGAACCTGGGGGCGACGACCGAAAAACTCCGCTGGGCGGTGCCTATCCATCCGACTGTCGGAGAACTGGTGCCGACACTGATTAACGACCTGAAGGTAACAATTTCAGCGATGTGACCGAGGGCTGAAGACTTATTCGGTGGCCTTGTTCGGTACTTTTACGGTCACCTGAAACTCCTCAAGACTGCGGCGACAATTGCTTCCGGGCAATCTTCCTGAACAAGGTGGCCGGTCTCGGGTAGCGAAATACAGTCTTTAGCGGAAATCAACGCCGCCAGACGCTCGCCCATGTGATGTGGAATCCATTCGTCATTCTTTCCCCAAAGTACGCTTACCGGGCAGTCCATTCGGGTATAAAGAGTTTCGACTTCATCTGTGAAACGCTGGTCCATTTGCGCGATTTGCCGGTAAAATGCAGGCTGCCCGACAGGACCAGTCCAAGGCGCGCTGTATATTTTCAGCGCCTCTTCCGACAATGGATTGCGCGCGGCGGATTGTAGGTAGGCGCGCAACACGGCACGATGCATGTAGGCTGGCATGTCGGAAAACGCCATTTCGTGCTGACGAACATGCTGCACAAAAGGGGACCCCCATGGGGCAAAAGCGACAGCATCGAAGATCGTTAAGGCGGAATAGCGCAACCCGTTGAGAAAGTAGGCACGAAGGACGGTTGCCCCGCCAAAGTCATGGGCCAGCATCTCTGGCCGTTCAATATTCCATTCTTTAAATAATTTCTCCAGAACATTATTCTGTATTCCGAGCGAAACATCCTGTCCTTCGCGCATTTCAGACTGACCATAGCCAACCATGTCGAAGTAATAGATGGTCCGATCATGGGCAAAATGCGGGATGATCTTACGCCAGACCTGAGAAGAAAAGGGTGTGCCGTGAACGGCAACCAGCGGCGGACCGCTGCCGATCTTCCCCCACCGAACAGCATTGCCTTCGATTGTTGACGTATTCGGGAGTTCCAGCATGAAAAATCCTATCTTCTCTCGAACCAAGTGACGCGACGCCCTTGCCTTGATTTGGGAAAGCATCAGTTTGAGAGAACAAAATCACCAGTTCATAATTTTTAGAATAAGGATCAGTCCGCTTGAGCCGCCGGCGCCATCGCCCATTTTGGCGGAGCCAGATCGACGCGCCTGCGACGCCATGTCCCCATTCGGCAACCGTTCGATAGTCGCGGCGGATTGAGGCTGGAATGAACCGTTGGCTCGGGCAAGCACTGATCGAACCCGAACTTTCAGATCCCAGACCCATCAAGCTCCCGGTCGTCCTCGCCCTCCCAGGGAGCGGGCATCGTAAGACCATCGATATTGGCTGAAGGCATAGGCATCCAGCACTTCAATTCCGACTCCGAATATTCGATGATCCGCCCCGGCGAGGAGTCTGAAGCGCGCCAGCCCTCTGAGCCGTACTGGTCGCCCTTCGACCAATAGGCGAGGTCTACCTGGGACGGCCCTTGTTCGGACGACCGTATCGTGATGAGGATCCGATCTCCGGTTTTCGGCGCGCTCGCCATATGTCGCCATGGGTGTGGCTTGTCCATCGTCTCCCCCCGTAATATGCTCGGCCCTCAACGGCTTGCGGGCTGCGCCCGCACAAAAGAGCCGCCTTTCTGGATTTCAGGCTTCGACAGCTTCGCTGACATCATCCAGAAGAAAGTGCACGATCACATAGCGTGTCGTGTATTTCTGACCGCTATCGGAGACGCTTTCGATGCTGCCGCCGTCGGCGGGGTGCCAATTCTGGTAATGGGGGTTGTTGGCGATCAGCGTAATCGCTTTGCCTGACAACCTGCCGCCCAGCCGGTAGCGGGCCTCTGCGAGATGCCAGATATTTTCAAAATCCTGTTGGCTGATACGGGCTTTCAAGGCCTTTCTGGATATTGTTTTCCCGGGCGAACCATCGTCATGCGCCGCCGATGGAATATGTAGGTCAACTTCTTCTGCACCGTCCAGCAGAAAGGTAAATTCGTCTGGCCACATCCGTCTCACGTATCGCTCCTCCCAAAGCTTACCGTCCTACAGCGCCATCATGATAACGTCTCCGCCGCGAGAGGCAATGGCGGATATGCACCTGTGCTTGCCTCGCATACCCTCAATCGATGCTACGAGTTCCAATGCCCGGAACTTGAAATTGACCGGCAGATCGTGCTTGTTCACCTTCGGGAGGGCACGTCCGCGTCCCCGCCAGTCGACGAACTGCATCGAGGAGTAAAGGCATGAAGAAGCTCATCAACGATCCAGCCACCGTTGTGCGGGACATGCTTGAGGGCGTGGTGGCCCTCAGCCCCGCGACGGTCCTGCTAGCGGATGAGAATGTCGTCATCCGCTCTGGCCTTCCGGACCCGGAAAAGCGCAGGGTGGCGGTCCTGTCGGGCGGCGGCAGTGGCCATGAACCAGCTCATGCGGGTTATGTCGGCGCGGGTATGCTGACCGTTGCGGTGGCAGGCGATGTCTTCACTTCGCCGAGCACCGATGCGGTTCTTGCCGGCATCAGGGCTGCGGCCGGACCGGCCGGCGCTCTGGTTATCGTCAAGAACTATACGGGTGATCGACTGAACTTCGGATTGGCGGCCGAGCTGGCGCGGGCTGAAGGAATTCCGGTCGAGATCGTGGTCGTTGCCGATGACGTTGCGTTGAAGGATACAGTTCCCGACGATCGCCGCCGGGGTATTGCAGGTACAGTGCTTGTTCACAAGCTCGCTGGCGCGGCCGCGGAGCAGGGACTTTCCCTTCAAGAGGTGGCCCGCATCGCCCGGGAAGCCGCTGGAAACTTATCTTCCATGGGAATATCACTGGGCTCCTGCACGCTCCCTGCCGTTGGCAGGCCGGGCTTCGTCCTTGGCGACGCTGAAATCGAAGTCGGGCTCGGCATCCATGGAGAACAGGGCGTTCGGCGGATGCCCATCGCACCGGCGGACGAGCTCGTGAAGCTGGTGCTCGAAACGATTGAAGCCGATGGCAGGCTGAAGAGCGGCGACCGGGTTGCGCTTCTGATCAACGGACTGGGATCGACGCCGCCAATGGAACTTGCGGTCGTGGCGCGATCCGCCGTCACACGTCTGGAGGCAAAGCGCGTCGTGGTCGAAAGGGCATGGGCCGGCACCTTCCTCTCCGCCCTCGATATGCCCGGCTTTTCCCTGTCGGTCATGCATGTGGACGACGCAATGCTCAATCTCATGGATGCGCCAACCGACGCCGGTGCATGGCCGCGCGGCGGTGTGGTGAACCGCAACCGCGTCTTGCCGTCGGTAGGCGTCAAGACGAGCGTGACCGCGCAAAGCAGCGTCACGGTCGCCGGTGAACGACTGCGTTCCGCCGCGGAGCGGGTCGCCGGTGCACTGATCGCTGCGGAGCCCAAACTGACGCAACTGGACAGTGTTACGGGCGACGGTGACCTTGGAACAAGCATGGTGCGCGGCGCCGAAGCAATACTGGCGCTGCCACGGCAGAGCTTCGCAGATATATCCGGCGGCTTGATGGAGATGGCAAATGCGATGCGGAAGGCAATCGGCGGAAGCTCGGGCCCCTTTTACGCCACGGGCCTGATGCGCGCTTCGCGCCATCTTGCCGGGATCGAAAAGCCGACGGCCCAACAGATGGCGGAAGCGTTCGTGGCGGCCGTTCTCGCGGTCTCAGAACTCGGCGGTGCGAAGCCGGGAGACCGTACGATGATAGATGCGCTTCACCCAGCGGCAGCAACGTTCCGGGATAAGCTCGCAGCCGGAGCGTCGGCCGACGACGCCTGGCGATCCGCCTTGGCGGCAGGTATCGCAGGCGCCGAGGCGACGACGTCGATGAAGCCGCGGCTCGGGCGCGCGAGCTATCTTGGCGAGCGGGCTATGGGACATCCCGATGCGGGAGCGGTCGCCGTCAGCATCTGGCTTGAAGCAATCGGGAACGATTAGCGCCGATGGGCGGAAGGCTTGATGAGAAAGCGGATTGCCGCCGTGGCCATGACGTTCAGATGCGCCGCGCCTTGATCGTGTTCATGACGAAGCTGGTCTCGATGGTCTCGACGCATTTCAGCTTTGCAATCTTGTCCTTGATGAAACGCTCGTAGTCCTCCAGCCCACCGCACATGACCTTGAGCATGTAGTCCCTCGGACCCGTGACCAGATGACATTCGAGAACCTCGTCCCAGTCAAGAACGGCCGCCTCGAACATCCGGATTTCGTCATCGTGCTGGCGGCTGAGGCGGACGGACGCAAGGGCGGTCATGGTCCATCCCTCGATTGCCGGATCAATGATCGCGGAGTACCCTTTGATGGCGCCTATCTCTTCCAGGCGTCGAAGCCGCCGCAGGCACGCCGATGCTGACAGTCCAACCCGCTCGGCAAGTTCGTTGTTCGTGATCCGCGCATCGGCAGACAATTCCCTGAGTATCCGCCTGTCGATCGGGTCTGCAATTTTTTGCGACATAAATGACCATTCTCCGCAATATATTGCTTTATGAGACAACTCGACGCTTCAGAATGCAAGGTATTTTGGTTTCACTGCGTGTAACCTGCAGGTAGTTCAACACCAGCTGAGGGATCATCGGAAATGACCGCGCCGCATCCGTCCAAAACCCACATCGGCAACCACGCCCTCCATCCTGAAACCCAGATGCTCAATTACGGTTATGATCCGGAATTGTCGGAGGGCGCCGTAAAGCCTCCCGTGTTCCTGACATCGACCTTCGTTTTCAAGTCGGCGGAAGACGGGCGTGACTTCTTCGACTACGTCTCCGGCCGCAAGGAGCCGCCCGAAGGCAGGGGCGCGGGCCTCGTCTATTCGCGCTTCAACCATCCAAACAGCGAGATTGTCGAGGATCGTCTTGCCGTTTATGAGCGAACGGAGAGCTGCGCGCTCTTTTCGTCCGGCATGTCCGCCATTTCGACGACGCTTTTCGCCTTCGTCCGGCCCGGTGATACTGTGCTCCACTCCCAACCGCTTTATGGCGGCACGGAGACGCTGCTGGCCAAGACCTTCCATAATTTCGGCGTCTCGGCAGTGGGTTTTGCCGATGGCGTCAGCGAGACTTCGGTGATGGCTGCCGCAGAAGAGGCGATGGCGAAAGGCAGGGTCTCCGTCATCCTCATCGAGACGCCGGCCAATCCGACAAACAGCGTTGTCGATGTCGCGATGATGAGCCGGGTCGCCGACGCGATCAGCGAGAGGCAGGGGCACAGGCCGATCATCGCTTGCGACAATACGCTCCTCGGCCCGGTGTTCCAGCGGCCCATCGAGCATGGCGCGGACATCTCGCTCTATTCGTTGACGAAGTATGTTGGCGGGCATTCCGATCTCATTGCCGGGGCGGCGCTCGGTCGGAAGAATGTCATGAAGCAGGTGAAGGCGTTGCGTGGAGCAATCGGCACGCAACTCGATCCGCACTCGTGCTGGATGCTCGGACGTTCCCTTGAGACGCTGCAAATCCGGATGGAGCGGGCGGACAGCAACGCCAGGGTCGTGGCGGAATTCCTGAATGCGCATCCCAAGGTCGAGAAAATCCATTATCTTCCGTTCAGCGATCGGGCATCTGCCGCTGGCAAGGTGTTTGCCGCTCAATGCTCCGGCGCGGGATCGACCTTCTCGTTCGACATCGCCGGCGGGCAGGCCGCCTCTTTCAAATTCCTCAATGCGCTCAACATATTCAAACTCGCGGTCAGCCTCGGCGGCACGGAGTCTCTCGCATCTCACCCCGCAACGATGACGCATTCGGGAGTTCCTGCCGATATCCGCCAGCGCATCGGTGTGCTGGATTCCACGATCCGGCTGTCAATCGGCATCGAACATCCCGACGATCTTGTTGCCGACCTGACCCTTGCCCTGGATCAGGCCTGACGAAAACGGGAGCGCCGATTGCCGGGCGCTCCCCGGACTTGATTGAAAGCCGCTCTTCAGGAACAGGCCTGAATAGGTCACTCATGGTCGCGTCGCGCGGGTCGCTTTCCAATGTCTCTCATTTGCGGCATTAAGTTTTGTGAAGTAAAGAGCACAAGATGGATGTGTCGGGAGGGGGCATGAAACTCAGGAGCCAGATTCTCGCATTGGCCATCGGGCCACTTGTTCTTGCGATTATCGTCATTACCGCACTGATCACGTGGCAGTCTATGACGCTGGCGCGCACGAGCATCGATGCGTTCGAACGAAACATGCTCGCTGCAAAGGAGGCTGAACTCCTCAACCTCACCAATCTCGCCCTTTCGGCGATCCGCTCGGTCTATGACAGGGCAGGACCGGATGACGAGGCCGCGAAGGAAGAGGTCAAGCGCATCCTGACCGGTCTCGACTATGGCACTGACGGCTATTTCTTCGTCTATGACTATGACGGGCTGAACGTGGTCCATCCACGACAGAATTTCCGTCCGGGGAACAACTGGCTGGATCTCCACGATCCCGATGGCAACCGGGTGATCTACGATCTGATCGTCGAGGCGAAAAAGGGGGGAGGGCTCGTCCAGTACAAGTGGGAAAAACCCTCCACCAAAAAAATGGCCGACAAGCTTTCCTTTGCGGCCGGCCTCGACAAATGGCGCTGGATGATCGGTACCGGCGTTTACCTCGACGACGTTTTTGCGACAACGGCGGCGGCGAAGGAGGAGTTGCGGCATTCAATCACCTGGAACTTCCTGATCGTCGCCCTGTTTGCGGTTCCCGCCGTATTGCTGGTGTTCGCCACCTGCATGCTGCTCAATCTGCGCCAGCAGCGGCTGGCGGATGGCCGGCTCAAGGACTTGATGCAAAGGATCATCGATACGCAGGAGGAGGAGCGCCTTCGCATTGCCCGGGAACTGCATGACGGCATTTCCCAAAATCTCGTCGGCGTGCGTTTCGCGATCGATCTCGCGCGGCGCAAGGTCACACCGGATAATGTCGGGGCTGTCGAGGCGATCGGCAAAGGCGCCATTGCGTTGAACGAAGCGATCAAGGAAGTCCGCCGCATCTCGCACGATCTTCGCCCGCGTGTCCTCGACGATCTGGGGCTGACGGCAGCTCTGGAATCCCTGATCTCGAGTTTTTCCGAACGCACGGGAATTGCGGCGACGCTTGAATCCGTGGCCTTCAAGCATATGCTTGTCCCGGAGGCGCGGGTTGCGCTTTACCGTGTCGCACAGGAAGCGTTGACCAATATCGAGCGCCATGCCGGCGCGACGCAGGTCGCCATCCGGTTTTCCAGCCGCGATGAACGGGTCCAGATGGATGTCAGCGACAATGGTCGTGGATTTCCGGCCGTTCGGAAGGAGAACGGGATGCCGGCAAGCAAGGGGCTCGGTTTGAGAAACATGCAGGAACGCATGACGCATTTCGGCGGCAGGCTGGATGTCGAAAGCTCCGCCAGGGGAACCGTTCTGCGCGCGGTGCTGCCCATCACTGCCATGAAGGATCGCAACGACGGCTTACAGGAGGCCGCCGAGTGACCGTTCATCCGATCCGTGTGTTGTTGATCGACAACCATCCTCTGGTTCTGGACGGGTTGAGGGCCGTCCTTGAGACTTACGAGCATCTCGAAGTCGTTGGAACCGCGGTATCCGCCATGGCCGGTATCGATGCGGCTGTCGCCACGCGGCCCGATGTGGTGCTGATGGATATTAATATGCCGCAGATCAATGGCATCGATGCCCTGGAACTGTTCAAGGAAAAGCAGCTTTCCGCCCGGGTGCTGATGCTGTCGATGCATGACAGCCGGGAATATATATCGACATCGGTGATGTATGGTGCAGCCGGTTACATTCTGAAGGACGTGGCGACCGAAGAAATAGTCGCTGCAATCGAAACCGTGGCTGCCGGCGGCACCTATTTTTCCTCTGGCGTTCGCGATGTGCTAATGGAGGGGGCGTCCGGCAGGCTGAAGGCGCTGACGACACGCGAACAGGAAGTTCTGCTGCTGATCGCGCGCGGAAAGAGCAATCGTGACGCTGCGCTGGCGCTCGACATTGCCGAGCGCACGATGGAAACCCATCGCAAGAACATCAAGAGGAAACTGGATATAGCGACGACTGCCGGTCTCATCCGTTATGCGATCGATAACGGGCTTATCAAAGAATAGCCGCCAAAGGCCAGAGGCCCCGGAATGTCGCCATCCAGGGGCCTCGTAAAGTCTATGCCTGCTTATTTGCCGGCCGTCTGCATGGCATAGCCGTAGCTGTCATAGGTATATTCGGCGACGCGGAACCATTCGAAGCTCTCGTCGCGGAATTTCTTCCAGCCCGGATAGATCTTGGCCCATGCGGGATGCTTCTGGGTGTACTCGTCATAAAGCTCGAAGGTCGCCTTATAGGCGGCGTCGAGCACATCGCGGGGCAGCGGGCGAAGCTGCGTGCCCTTGGAAACCAGCGAGCGGATCGCATCCTTGTTCTTGACGTCGTACAGCGCCTGCATGTTGATGTTGGCGGCCTTGCAGGCGGTGTCGAGCGCTGCCTTGTATTCATCAGGCAGTGCTGCATACTGGTCCTTGTTGATGAAGAAGTGGATCGTCAGTCCACCCTCCCAGAACGCGGGATAATAGTAGTATGGCGCGATCTGGTAGAAGCCGAGCTTTTCGTCGTCATAGGGACCGACCCACTCCGCGGCATCAATGGTGCCCCGTTCCAGCGCCGGATAGATGTCGCCGCCCGGAAGCTGCTGCGGCACCGCGCCAAGCTTGGCGAGCACCTGTCCGGCGACGCCGGCAATACGCATCTTCAGGCCCTTGATATCCTCGAGGCTCTTGATCTCCTTGCGATACCAGCCGCCCATCTGGGCACCCGTCGCTCCACCGGGAATGCCGATGACGCCGTAGTCGGAAAGAAATTCGTTGTAAGCCTCGTTGCCGCCGCCATGGTAGAGCCATGCGTTCTGCTGGCGGGCGTTCAGGCCGAAGGGGATGGTCGAACCGATGGCGAATGTCGGATCTTTCCCCGTGAAATAGTAGCCGCAGGTATGGGAAATCTCGACGGTATTGGCTTTTACGGCGTCGATGGCCTGGGCTCCTGGAACGATTTCACCAGCCTGAAAGACCTGGATTTCGAACTTGCCGCCCGTAATGGCCTTCAATGCATTGGCCATGACCACGGCGCCGCCATAGATCGTGTCCAGATTGTTCGGGAAGCCGGACGTGAGACGCCAGCGAATAGTTGGCAATGACTGGGCTATGGCGGGTGTCGCAAGTGCCGAAGCAGCCGCAGCCGCTCCTGCAAGTACGCCGCCCGACAAGAGTTGTCTGCGACCTGGGTTGACCTTCATAGATTACCTCCTCCTATTGAATGTCAGCGATGTTTGTTACGGGGGGCGCTTTCGCGCCCGGCCGATTGTCAGGGCGCGCCCGGCTTTCCAAAGCTCGGTGCGTTGTTGCCCGGCGCCAGGAAAGGATTGGCGAAAGGATCGGCGTCCGTACCTGCGCCCGGCATCGGTACATTGATATGGACGGCGGAAGGATCGGCCTGTTTCACGCCTGACTTGTAGTGCATCACGATGCCGGGGAAGGCGATGATGATGATGACCATGGTCAGCTGGATGAACAGATAGGGAATGGCGCCCAGATAGATCTGGGACGAGGTGACCGGCTGGATGGTCTGTCCGGTGATCCGGTCCTTGTAGGCGCGCGTGGGTGCAACGGACCGCAGGAAGAACAGCGAAAAACCGAAGGGCGGGTGCATGAACGACGTCTGCATGTTGACGGCCAGCATCACGCCGAACCAGATCAGATCGATGCCAAGCGCATCGGCGACCGGCGCCAGCAGCGGGATGATGATGAAGGCCAATTCGAAATAGTCGAGGAAGAAGGCCAGGAAAAAGACCAGCAGGTTGGCGACGATCAGAAAGCCGATCTCGCCGCCCGGAACCGACGTCATCAGATGCTCGACCCAGACATGGCCGTTCACGCCATAGAAGGTCAGGGAAAAGACACGCGCGCCGAGCAGGATGAGCAGGACGAAGGACGACAGCTTTGCCGTGGCGTACAGAGACTGCTGGATCAGCCCGAAATTGAGCTTGCGGTTGGCAAGCGCAAGGGCGAGCGCGCCGACAGCACCCATGGCGCCGCCTTCCGTGGGTGTGGCGATGCCGAGGAAGATCGTGCCAAGCACGAGGAATATCAATACGAGCGGCGGTACCAGCGAGGTTATGACCTTGAGCAAGAGCTTGGTGCCGCGCAGGGTCCGCGCCTCCGGCGGCAGGGCCGGGACTTTCGTCGGACTGATGATCGAGGTCACGATGATATAGACCGTATAGGCGGCCACGAGCATGAGACCCGGAACGAGCGCGCCCTTGTACATGTCGCCCACTGAACGGCCGAGCTGGTCAGCCAGCACGATCAGTACGAGGCTGGGCGGGATGACCTGCGCCAGTGTGCCGGAAGCCGCAATCGTGCCGGCAGCGACCTTGCGGTCATATCCATAGCGCAACATGATGGGAAGCGAGATGAGGCCCATCGAAATAACCGAGGCGGCGACGACGCCGGTGGTGGCGGCCAGAATTGCCCCGACGAAGATGACGGCGAAGGCGATGCCGCCGCGGACCGGTCCAAACAGCTGGCCGATCGTGTCCAGCAAGTCCTCCGCCATGCCGCTCTTTTCAAGAATGAGCCCCATGAAGGTGAAGAACGGGATGGCCAGCAGCGTTTCATTCGACATCTGGCCGAATATGCGATCGGGGATGGCCTGGAACAGCGTCACTGGCAGCAGGCCGAGCTCTATCCCGACAAAGCCGAAGAAAAAGCCGACGAAGGCCAGGGCGAAGGCGACGGGGTAGCCGAGCAAAAGCACGATGATGAGCGCCGCAAACATGATGGGCGCGAGATTTTCCGCAATGAATGCCATTGTTGTTGTTTCCTTCGATCAGAGCAGTGCGGCGGCGGCGTCAGCCGCTGCAACCGGATCGGGGATATCGCCGCGCAGGATCGCGACACGCTTGATGAGTTCCGAAACGCCCTGAATGGCCAGCAGGCTGAAGCCAATCGGTATCAGCGCCCAGACGGGCCATTGAATGAGGCCGCCCGTGTTGTTCGAAACCTCACCGGACGCAAGTTTCTGCAGAAACACCGGCCAGGAAAGATAGACCGTGATGAGGCAGAAAGGCATGAGAAAGAAGATGGTCCCGAGAATATCGACCCACAGCTGCCCCTTGCGCGGAAGACTTCCATAGACCAGATCCACCTTCACATGCTCGTTGTTGAGAAGCGTATAGGCGGCGGCGATCAGAAACACGGCGGAAAACAAATACCACTGCGATTCAAGCCAGGCGTTGGAGCTCATCGAAAACGCCTTGCGCATGGCTGCATTGACGGCGCTGATAAAAATGGCCGCGAGAAGCAGCCAGGAAACACCTTTGCCAATGGCTGCATTGGCGGCATCAATGGCACGCGAAGCGGCCAACAGAAATTTCATGACATCCTCCCCGAAAGCGGTCGCGTATTCCTCAATACGTGTGTGACCGCCATAATTCGGGCAGGATAACCACGGCGGCCCGATGCTCAAGGGCGCGCGCCGGCGAACTTCTCAGGACGTACCAAGAACTGGGTATGGGCAAGATCAAAACCCACATCCAGGCATATGTTTCGCCTCCCGCTGCTTGTTCCAGGAGGCGTTTTTGCGACGCGTACGGTCAGTATCGCGATCGGCGATCTCAAAACCGCCCAGGCGGCGCCACCGACATTCGACGACAAGCACGGCTTTGGCAATGCAGATTTGCCGCTTGATTGGCGACCATGCCACTATTTGGTTGCGGTCGCCTCCTTTACCGCCAACGCCGCCATGGCCAGTGCAGCATCGCGGGTTCTCGCCGCTGCGACAAACCGGCCGTTGTGGCAGAAGCTTGCGCCTTCGACGCCGCAAACCGCTTCCAGATCCTTATCCGTCAGGCCTGCCCAGGCGGCCGGCAAATCCGCCCGCAGCTCAAAACCTTCATCCGCGCGACGAATGCCGGTAAGGCACCAGTCGTTGTGACGCGGATGAACGACGAAAAGCAAATGGTCCGCCCCCGCCTTCACGATGGCGGGCCGGAACGGCATGCCCACCGGCAGTTCCAGAATATGTCCCTCGCCGGCATCCGCGATAGCCCGGTTTACCAGCGTCTCGGCCCGCAATTTCGCGGCGCTGTTGGCAATCTTTGCCTCCACGAAGCTGCGGGCGATGGCCAACGCCGCGTGGAAACTGCGATTGTCCGCTTCGGGATCTGTCTCGTCGAAAACAGGCTTCAGAGTTTCGAGCAGGACGGGCAGGGTCAGTCCCGCGAGCGGCCCGGCTGTGGAGGGGCTGAGCGCACCGTTGTCGACCAGATCGACCGGCAGCACGAAGCTGGCGTCGAAAGAGGCGTGAATGGTTTCGATATGGTCTTCCGGAACGCCAAAGGCGGCAAGATAATCGCGGCCGAAATGCTTCCAGATCAGTCCGAACGAACTATAGGGCTGACCGTCCTTGCGCAACGGCGCGCCGCGCTGGTGGTGATCAAAGGCTCCCTTTGCTGCGTCATAAGCGCCGCCGACGTCGTAGACGATGCGATCTGCGCCGGGCGCGATCCATTCGGGCGCCCTGCTGCGGATCAGGCGTGCCTGCGGGAAAAGCCGCGTCAGCACAACGCTCGACAGCAGTTCGTCGGCATGGAAGCCACCGGAATGGGTGACGAGGAAGTCCGGTATCATGTCAGGATGCGCCTTGTTGTTTGCGGTAGGTCCGCCTGAGAGTGGCACCTGATACCCTTTGCCGGAAGTCATCTCAACCCGCTATTCGCCATCGAGGCTAAAAGCAATGACATGCTGGACGCGGTGATGTGTGGGAAGGGTGGTTTGCGAAAGCGCCAAAGAATTTGCCGGGTCGTGCGCCCTGCTCGCCATCTTCGACGCCAACGCGGCGATTTCATTTAACACAAAGGGAGCGGAATCGCGCGGTGACTTCTATATTCAGCGGTGTTTCTGGACGGTGGAGGCTCTTCTGGACAATACACTGAAGGGCACGTAACGGCCATGAGGCGTCATGCCCAGCCCTTCAGCGCCCGCCCGGAATAATAGCTGGGCGTGATGGCGCGGTAGATCGGTATGCTGGCGGCGCCCAGGTGAGGCAAGTCGCTCATGATCGATTTGCGTATCTCCGGCGGCTCGACGAAAAAATCCTCGCCGAGTATATCCAGAGAGCCGATACGCCGCACGATATGTTCGACAATCCAGTCCGGCAGCGATCCACCGAAAATGATGGCTGCCGGATCCATCGTGCGGGCGACAGTCAAAGAAAGCAGGCGAAGCTGATCCGTTGCCCGTTCAAGCCAGGACGCCACGGCGGGATGGTCGGCATAACTCTCGTCAATATCCTTTAGACGTCGAATGGCGACGCCCTGAGCAGCCAGAGTGTCGCACAAGTCCTGTCCCGAGGGGCGGGGATGGGATTTTGGAAACAGTCCGCCGAATTCGCCGGCATTGCCATTGGTGCCGCGATAGAGATGGCGCTGCACCACCAGCGCACCACCGATGCCATATGTCAGCCAGATCATCGCGAAGTTTCGGATATTGCGGCCTGCACCATAATAGAGTTCGGAAAGAATGACGGTATTGCCGTCATTTTCGTGAAAGACCGGGAAATCGAAATAGGGCTGAAAGTCCTTGTCGACGTCGATATCGCGCCAGCTTTCGAACTGCTTGATGCGGAAGACATGGCCGCGATCCCGCTTGAAATGGCCGGGAAAGCTGATGCCGCAGCCTAGCACATCTTTTTTTCTTATCTTCGCTTTTTCAAGCACTTGCCGGGCGGCCGCCTCGGCCATCTCCATAATGTGCTCGAAACTGTGCCCCTCCAGTTCCGATCTGATTTCCTGTCTTATCGTGCCATTGAGATCGGCCACGCAGACACGCAGATCGTCAGGATTGAAGTAGACCCCCAGCGTGAAAAGCCCGTTCGGGTTGATTTCGATGGCTGTGGACGGTTTCCCCCGTTTGCCGTCATTGCGGGCTTCCTCCGCTTCGATGATGAGGCCGGATTCCAGCAGATTGGCCGTCAGGCGGGTAAGGGTCGGTGCGGAAACATCCATTTCGCGCGCCAGTTCGATGCGCGACATGCCTCCCTTGCCGCGCAGAATCTCGAGCAGACGCCGCTCATTGTAGCCGAGATCGATCAAACAAGTCTCCCGCGAGAAATTATGCCTGATGATTAGCGAAAATTACGCGATTGTATACCGCGTTTCACCGCAAAAACTGGCATTGAAATTGGGCGGCTGTAAGTCAAAAACAGGAAATAATGTGGTTTTTCAATAGGATATTTTATTGTCATAATCGAAATAAATTTCGGCTTGACTAATTAATTTACGTAAAGAAAATAAATAACAGACAACGGGTAGCGACAGGCAAAACCAAAAAAAATCATGTCGCAGGGCCGGTCTGTCAGGGAACAAAAAAACGGAGCCCCCTCATGCGTCAATCATGCACTATTTTCGCGCGCCTTTTTGCCGGCGCGACTTTCCTTGCCAGCGCGGCTTTCGCTCATGCCGAAGGCAGCGTCGTGGTCTATTCCGCTGCCCCGCAGCAGCTCATGGACGAATTGCTGCCCATGTTCGAAAAGAAAACCGGCACCAAGGTCGAGCTTGTCAAAGCCGGATCGGGCGAGCTGATGAACCGCATCAAGGCGGAGAGCGGCAAGCCGGCGGGCGACGTGATCTGGAGCGTCGACGGGACGGTTATCGATTTCTCCGCCGACCTTTTCGAGCCATACAAGCCGGTTGAGGCTGCATCGATCAACCCGGCCTTCTCACCGAGCACGAATTGGGTGCCTTTCACGGCTGTCGTCACGGCCTTTATCGTTAATAAGGAGGCCCTGAAAGGCGCTCCCGTTCCGACGTCCTGGGCCGATCTGGCAAAGCCGGAATATAAGGGCCTGATTTCTTCGGCCCGCGCCGATCAGTCCGGCTCGGCTTATATTCAGATGGCAACGGTATTGCAGGATTTCGACAGTGAGGAAAAAGGCTGGGAAATTTATACCGGCATCCTCACCAACTCTGTTCTTTCCACCTCTTCAGGCGCGGTGCCGCGTTTCGTCAACGATGGCGAACAGGCCGTTGGCATTACGCTGGAAGATGCCGCGCTGCGCTACAAGCTCGGCAACGCGCCGGTCGAGATCGTTTATCCGAAAGAGGGTACGGCAATCGCGCCTGACGGCATGGCGCTCGTCAAGGGAGCGCCGAATGCTGACAATGGCAAGGCTTTCATCGATTTCATCGTCTCCAAGGAAGCGCAGGAAATCGTGGTGAAGGCGGGTCGTCGCTCGGTTCGAACCGATGTTCCCGCCAATCCGGCGCTTGTTCCGCTGGCCGATGTTCCCGATGCGAAATACGATTTCAAATGGGCTGCAGACAACCGCGCGCGTCTGATGGAAAAGTGGAACGAGACATTGCTCGACGTTCAGTAAGTTAATTGCCGGGGACGGCGCAGCGGCGACCGTCCCCTTTTATTTCATTCACAATTCGCTTTTCGTTTGTCCAGCGTGGTCACGGGCCGCGCAGGATCTGTCATGGAGCAGCACATGGCCGCCGTGGAAATTACCAGCATCAAGAAAAGTTACCGGGATGTCGTCGCTCTCTCCGACATCAATATCTCCATCCCCTCGGGATCGTTCTTTACGCTTCTCGGTCCGAGCGGATGCGGCAAGACAACCCTCCTGCGCACGATTGCGGGGTTTCACCAGCAGGATAGCGGCAGTATCAGCATCGAAAGACAGGCGATCGAACATGTGCCCGCACACAAGCGCGATGTCGGCATGGTTTTTCAGGATTATGCGGTCTTCCCGCATATTTCCGTCTTCGACAACATCGCCTTCGGTTTGAAGCAGCGCAAGGCGTCTTCCCCCGAGATTCGCGAACGGGTCGGCAAGATTCTCGACATCGTGCAGCTCGCTCCCTACGCCAAGCGCATGCCGCATGAATTATCCGGCGGTCAGCAACAGCGTGTCGGCCTTGCGCGTGCGCTCGTCATCAATCCCAAAGTGCTGCTGATGGACGAGCCGCTATCCAACCTCGATGCGAAACTGCGTGTGGATCTGCGGCGCGAGCTGCGCGAAATCCAGCAAGCCATGAACATTACCACGGTTTATGTGACCCATGATCAGGAGGAGGCGCTTGCCATGTCCGATCTCGTCTGTGTGATGTATGGCGGCGTCATCCAGCAGGCCGCAGCGCCCTGGGAGGTTTACAACAACCCCGCCAATCGTTTCGTCGCCTCCTTTGTGGGGGCAAACAATTTCCTGACGCTGGATCGTGCGGGTGGGCGGACCTCCATTTCCGGGCACGGCGTAGGGTTGCCGCAGGTCGACGCCATTGCGCCGCAACGAACGGTCGTTGCCGCCATCCGTCCCGAAGCCATTACCGTCGGTTCGCCTGCGACAGATGGTGAAGGCCGCATCGAACTGCCTGTCACCATAAGGCAGGTCAGCTTCACCGGCCGCGAGATGAATGTCGCCGCGGTGCTGTCGTCGGGAGAGGAAATCGAGGCGATCACCAAGCCGTCGCCTGACATCATCGCCCTTCAGCCCGGCCAGAAAACGGTTTTCTCCTGGTCTGCCGGTGATACCAAGCTCTTCGGTGAAGGCGTTACCGGGGAGCGCCTGTCATGACGGATATGACCGCGACTTCAATGCCCGGAGGTTTTCGTTTGCGGCTGCCGGGTTTCTGGACAAGCGTGACGGTGCTTGCCGTTATCCTTTTGGCTGTCTTCCTGATCCTGCCGATCTTCAGCGTATTCTTCATCAGTTTCTTCGACGCCAAGACGGGTGCATTCGGTTTCGGCAACTATGTGCAGGTGCTGACGCGGCGTTTTTATACCGTGGCATTGTGGAATACGTTGGTCATCGGTGTGCTTGGCATGTTGGGGGCCTGCCTGCTCGGTATTCCGCTTGCCTTCTGCACCTCGCGTTACCGCATTAAGGGCCGTACATTCATTGCCACCTTCGCGGTGCTGGTTCTATGTGCACCGCCCTTCATCGGCGCCTATGCCTGGATCATGCTGTTCGGCGCCAACGGCGCAGTCACCAATCTCCTGTCTTTCGCCGGTATTTCCTTGCCGACCATTTACGGGATACCCGGCATCGTGATGGTCTTCAGCCTGAAGTTCTTTCCCTATATTTTCCTGATGACGGAAAATGCGCTGAACACCATCAACAAATCTTATGAGGATGCGGCGGAAAACCTCGGCTGCACGGCGTTCCAACGGTTCCGCAAGATCACCTTGCCGCTGGTCTTTCCGGCAGTCAGCACCGGCGCGATCATCTGCTTCGTCTTGTCCATCGCAGATTTCGGAACGCCGGCAATCCTCGGCAAGGGCATCAGGACGCTCTCGACCATCGCCTATGCGCAATATACCTCCGAAATGGCGGGCACGCCGACCATGGCAGTCACGATTTCCATGGTGATGATCGCTATTTCCATGGCCGCACTTCTGTTGCAGCGGCACATTCTCTCCAAACGCCGTTACGCCAGTTCTTTGACGAACCGGCCGGTTAAACAGCCCATGCGCCCGTTGAAATCGTTCATCGTGCATGGCTTCTGCTATCTGGTCGTCTTTGTCGCCATGCTACCGTCCCTTACGGTCATCTACACATCGTTCCTTGCGACGAACGGCCCTGTCTTCACAGGCGGTTTCGGGTTGGACAGCTATGCCCGCATTCTTCGCGATTCACCGCAGGCGATTGCCAACAGCTTCACCTTTGCGATTGCAGCCGTGGTGTTGATCGCCATCGTTTCCGGCCTGCTCTCATTCATCGTGGTCAGGCGGGACAATGCAGTATCGGGCTCGCTCGATCTTCTGCTGATGGTACCCTATCTGATACCCGGCGTCGTCATGGCAATCGGCTACGTCACGACGTTCCGTTATCCGCCTTTTGACATCACTGGCACGGCGCTCATCATCATCCTGTTGGTGTTTATCCGCCGCCTGCCTTACGGCGTCCGCTCCACGACCTCGATCCTGCGGCAGATCAAACCTTCCATCGAGGAGGCTGCGGTCAATCTCGGCGCTTCTCCGGCAAAGACGTTCATATCGGTGACGGTGCCGCTGATGTTGCCAGGTCTCATCATCGGTTCCTTGATGAGCTTCATCACCGCCATAAACGAATTGTCCTCGACGCTGATCCTCTACACGGCGCGGACGATTACGATGCCCGTGCTGATCTATATTCAGGTGATTGACGGCGAGTTCGGCACGGCCGCGGCTCTTTCCACCTTGCTTCTCGTCAGCACCGGACTTTGCGTCTTCGTCGTCTTCCGGCTTTCGGAAGACAAGGAAGCCTCTTTCGTCTGAAGCCATCAAACATCATTCAAAACTGCAGCAGCGGCGACCCATGTGTCGCCGCCAGCCTCCCTCTGCAAGGACACCGGAAAGATGAATATCGCGAGCTTTTCGCAATCGAAATACAAGAACGCCGCAAAGCCGGGGGACGATGTGGCGCTTCTCATTCCCGGACGGGTTCTGGCCGTTTTCGACGGCGCGACCGACCCGACCGGAGCAAATTACGGCGGGCTGACTTCCGGCCGCATTGCGGCTCTCGCCGCCGCCAATGCCGTGGCTGAGATGAGCCTTGACGGCAGGCTGGAAACGCTCGCCGCGCCCGCGCTTTTTCAGAATATCAGCGATATCCTGAAAAAGGAGGCGCAGCGCATCAATGCCGGCCATCCGCCATCGACCACCCTGGCGATCGTGGCGGATATGGGCGACAGCTTCCGCCTGCTGCTTGCCGGCGATTCCGGCGTCAGGATCAACGGCACCCGTCTGTTTCAGCACACGAAGCTGATCGATACGGTAAGTACTTCGGCGCGTATATTCGTATTCAAACAGCTTCTTGCCGTCATCGGTGACGGTGATGCGGCCGAAGCAAGAACGCGTGCGACGATCTTCTCCGGCCTGCGTTCGGCGGTCGCAAACGGTATCATGACGGCGCGGGATGCGGAAAATGCCGTCACTGCCGCAGCCGGGATGAGCGGTCTTGAGAACGACGTTGAAACGGTCGAGGAATTCCTGATGGGCGGCATCCGTGTCCAGCCGCAATTCGCAAACCGGCATGGGCATGTGCTGGGTTACGCCTCGGTGAATGGCGGAACGGTCATGCAGGAGGGGACGGTTGACCTCCGCATTGCCAAAGACGGGCTCTCGAGCGTTGAAATATTCTCCGACGGCTATTTGTCCTTGCCGGCTGGGACGGATGTTGCGGCCTGGGAAGCGGAATTCGCGCGTGTCGAGGCGGCGGATTTTCACAAGCTGGGCGAGTATCCGTCCGTCAAAGGTTCGACAACGGCGGAGTTCAGTGATGACAGGACCGTCATTTGCCTCAACCTGGCTCAAGGGTAGTCCAGTTGTGCCGACGGCGGGCATCTGATGTCTCCAATTTAAACAACAGGCGACAAAGGCGCCAGAATTTGATAAATTACAAAACAGCCGGTTGCGGTTTTACGCCTCGATAGAAGTCACCGAGCGTTCCTGTACCGCCAGCCGGATCATGGCGCAGGAGGAGAAGTGCTATGACGGCATTCCATGTCATGTCCGGTGCGAGTGGTGAATTTGCCCGCCCGGAAGTCCGCAAGATTGGCATCCCGGATATCGTGGATGCGTTGAAGCTGGGACTTGAGGACTTTAAAGAAAAGCCGTCCCACTATGTTTTTCTCTGTCTTATGTATCCGATCGCCGGTGTTTTTCTGGTGATGTGGAGTTCCGGCGCCAATTTGCTGCCGGTTATTTATCCGCTGATGTCGGGTTTTGCACTGATTGGTCCGATCGCGGCCATCGGGCTTTATGAAATCAGTCGGCGGCGCGAAAAGGGGCTGGATAGCTCCTGGCGGCATGCACTGGAGGTTCGTCACTCTCCGGCCCTGCCGTCTATCATCGCGGTCGCCGTCATGCTGTTGGTGCTTTTCGTCGTCTGGCTGATTGTTGCGCAGAGCATCTACACTGCGACTTTCGATGCGACCGGTCCGGTTTCGCTCTCTACCTTTCTGTCGGACGTATTGACGACCTCGCAAGGTCTCTCCCTCATCATCTGGGGCAATCTCGCGGGTTTCGTTTTCGCGGTCGTCGTGCTGGCGACAACGGTGGTGGCGTTCCCGCTGCTGCTCGACCGGGATGTCGGCGCAGTCGCGGCGGTGGATGCGAGCATCCGCGCCACGCTTGCCAACCCGGTTCCCGTGGCGCTTTGGGGATTGATCGTCGCGGCCTTGCTCGTTGTCGGCACGATCCCGGTATTTATCGGCCTCGCGGTCGTCATGCCCATCCTCGGCCACTCGACCTGGCACCTCTATCGGAAACTGATCGTGTCCGATTATCCGAGCCGTACGCCTTGAATTCATAGAGGAAATCTATCCGTAGATCATCCTTCCTGCCGTTGCGGCCCCGCTGAGGGGAGCCGCGGCGGTTGGAATGGCTACGCAGAGTGCGGGGACGCCATGTGGTATCGTTTTCTTCCGATCCGTCTGCTTTTCGCGATTGCCTTCCCGATTGATGCAGGCGCACAGGAAGGAGACGCTACCATAATTGCTCGCCCGACTCATTTATGAGATAATGCTAATATATTTTGCGATGGGTTTTGGAAGCAGTCGTGGCCGGGTCACGGGAGGAGACGATGGCTGTCGTTGTGGTTCTCGTTCTGCTGGTAGTGGGATCGATCGTGTTCCACCTGCTGAGCCCGTGGTGGTGGACGCCGATAGCGTCGAACTGGAGCTATATCGACAATACGATCATCATCACTTTCTGGATCACCGGCTTCGTTTTCTCCGCCATCGTGCTGTTCGTCGCCTATTGCGTGTTCCGCTTCAGGCACCGCGGCGGAAACCGGGCGGCATATGAGCCTGAAAACAAGCGCCTGGAATGGTGGCTGGCGGGCGGGACCGGGGTTGGGGTGGCGGCGATGCTTTTGCCGGGCCTCTTCGTATGGAACCAGTTCGTAACCGTCCCTGACGGTGCGAGCGAGGTGGAGGTCGTCGGTCAGCAATGGCAATGGAGTTTCCGGCTGCCGGGAGCGGACGGACGGCTCGGGCGGGCGGATACGCGCGCTATTGGACCCAACAATCCGCTCGGCCTGAACAGGAACGATCCCGCCGGAATGGACGATGTCATCGTTGAAGGCGGCGAGTTGCATCTGCCCGCCGGCAGGCCTGTGAAAATGCTGCTGCGCGCGGTCGATGTCGTGCATGATTTTTACGTGCCGGAGTTCCGGGCAAAGATGGACATGATCCCCGGTTCGGTCACCTATTACTGGTTCACGCCGACCCGGACGGGGACATTCGAGGTTCTCTGCGCGGAACTTTGCGGTGTGGGCCATCCGCAGATGCGCGGCACCGTCGTCGTTGATACCGACACCGATTATCAAGCCTGGCTGGAGCAGCAGCCGACTTTCTCGAAATTGCTGGCCTCGGCGGAAACGTCGGCAGCCAGATGAGCGTCGTGCATATTGAGAGGGGAAGACCGCATCGGGGGAACAGGGAGGATGGAACATGGTCGAGATTGGATCCGGCGCCGGGCAGGTCATTCAGCCCGCTGAAGTCGAGGACGTCGAGCTTTATCACCCGAAAAGCTGGTGGACGAAATATGTTTTCAGCCAGGACGCCAAGATCATCGCCATTCAATATTTCCTGACAGCCATCGCAATCGGCATGCTGGCGCTGGTGCTTTCCTGGCTGATGCGCCTGCAGCTCGGTTTTCCCGGCTATTTCTCCTTCATCGACGCGGAACATTATTATCAGTTCATCACCATGCATGGCATGATCATGGTGATTTACCTGCTCACCGCGCTGTTTCTTGGCGGTTTCGGCAACTATCTGATCCCGCTGATGCTCGGCGCGCGCGACATGGTGTTTCCTTATGCCAATATGCTGAGCTACTGGCTCTACCTCTCCGCCGTCCTTGTGCTGGTGGCCGGTTTCTTCGCACCCGGCGGGCCGACGGGCGCCGGCTGGACGCTCTATCCGCCGCAGGCGCTTCTTTCTGGAACGCCGGGCGGGCGCGACTGGGGCATCATCCTGATGCTGTCATCGTTGATCCTGTTCATCATCGGCTTTACTTTGGGCGGGCTGAATTACGTCGTCACCGTGTTGCAGGGACGCACGCGCGGCATGACGCTGATGCGCATGCCACTGACGATATGGGGCATATTCACGGCGACCGCCATGGCGCTGCTCGCTTTCCCGGCGCTCTTCGTCGCCGCCGTCATGATGCTGTTCGACCGGCTGCTCGGCACGAGCTTCTTCATGCCGGCCATCGTGGAGATGGGCGAACAATTGAAGCAGGAGGGCGGCAGTCCCATCCTGTTCCAACACCTGTTCTGGTTCTTCGGCCATCCGGAAGTCTATATCGTCGCACTTCCCGCCTTCGGCATCGTCTCGGATCTGATCAGCACCCATGCGCGCAAGAATATCTTCGGCTACCGGATGATGGTCTGGGCGATCGTCATCATCGCGGCGCTGAGCTTTGTCGTCTGGGCGCATCACATGTATGTCAGCGGCATGAACCCGAATTTCGGGTTCTTTTTTGCAACCACGACGCTGATCATCGCGGTGCCGACGGCGATCAAGGTCTATAATTGGGTGCTGACGCTCTGGCGCGGCGATATTCATCTCACCCTGCCGATGCTATTTGCGCTCGCCTTCATCGTCACCTTCATCAATGGCGGATTGACCGGCCTATTCCTTGGCAATGTCGTCGTCGATGTGCCGCTTTCGGATACGATGTTCGTGGTCGCCCATTTCCATATGGTGATGGGGGTCGCGCCGATCATGGTGATCTTCGGTGCGATTCACCACTGGTATCCGAAAGTCACGGGCCGGATGCTGAACGAGGCGATGGGGCACGTCCATTTCTGGATCACCTTCCTTGGTGCCTATGCCATCTTCTTCCCGATGCATTATCTCGGGCTGATGGGCGTGCCGCGCCGCTATTACGAGCTGGGCGAAACCGCCTTCATTCCAGATTCGGCGCACACGTTGAACATATTCATCACCGTGGCCGCGCTCATTGTCGGTGCGGCGCAATTGCTGTTCGTGTTCAATCTCGAGTGGAGCCTGCGGTGGGGCAAGAAGGCCGTCGGCAATCCGTGGCGGGCCACGACACTGGAATGGCAGACGCCGCAGACGCCGCCGGTTCATGGCAACTGGGGCAAGGAACTGCCGGTCGTTTATCGCTGGCCGTATGATTACAGCGTGCCCGGCGCGGCTGAGGACTTCCTGCCGCAAAACCAGCCGGCTTCGGCGGGGTCGTCCGAGAGGGCCTTGTCATGAGCGCCATCCTTGTCTTCATGGCCGGTATCGCCGGCATCATCGGCTGGTGGATGGCGCGGCAGCGGCTGGCCTCGAAGCCCTGGCTGGAAGTTGGTCTGGCAGGCGATGCGCCGGAGATGCAGGGATCGTCGGTGACAATTGCGAAACTCGGACTTGGGATATTTCTGGCGGTGGTCGGTGCATTGTTCACCTTGCTCATCAGCGCCTATCTCGGCCGCATGGGCGGCGCCGACTGGTGGGGTATTCCGCTCCCCGGACTGTTATGGGTGAACACCGCGGCGCTCGCCGCCAGCAGTCTGGCGCTGCAATGGGCGAAAACCGAAACCCGTCCGGATCATCGTGACAGGCTGAATGCGGCTCTTGTGACAGCCATTGCGACGGCTGTTTTCTTTGTGGCCGGTCAATTCCTGGCGTGGAGGCAACTTATCTCCGCAGGCTATATTCTGGCGGATAACCCATCGAACAGCTTCTTCTACATGATTACCGGTCTGCATGGCCTGCATATATTGGGCGGGCTCCTCGTACTTGGGCGCACCGCAATCCGTGCCCGGAGAGAGCCCTTGTCGGCAAGAATGCGCCTGAGTGTGGAGCTGTGCGCGATCTACTGGCATTTCATGCTGGTCGTCTGGCTCATCCTTTTTGCGCTTTTCGCCGGCTGGGCGAATAGTTTTGCCGATCTCTGCCGTCAATTGGTCACCTGAGGAGTGTCGATCATGGCCGCATCCATGGAGGAAAGACCGATAAGTGATCCGCATCTGCGGCCGGCTGGACTGCGCGGCGTCGCCGCCGATCTGTCATCGGACCAGCGGGCGTTCAAGAACGTCTCCTGGGGCAAGGCAATGATGTGGATATTCATTCTGAGCGATATCTTCATTTTCGGCTGTTTCCTGCTGGCCTATATGGCGGCGCGCATGTCGGCCACCGCGGCCTGGCCCAATCCCAGCGAGGTTTTCGCGCTCACGATTGCCGGCAGGCACATTCCGCTGATCCTGATTGCCATCATGACCTTTGTTCTTATCAGCAGCAGCGGCACGATGGCCATGGCCGTCAACTTCGCATATCGCCGCGACCGTCGCAAAACCGCCGCGCTGATGGTGGCGACGGCAGCGCTTGGCGCGACATTCGTGGGAATGCAGGCATTCGAATGGAGCAAGCTGATCGCAGAGGGCGTTCGTCCCTGGGGCAACCCGTGGGGTGCAGCGCAGTTCGGTTCGGTTTTCTTCATGATCACGGGCTTTCATGGCACCCATGTTTCCATCGGCGTCCTGTTTCTTCTCATCGTCGCGCGCAAGGTGTGGCGGGGAGATTTCGATCAGGAAAGGCGGGGGTTCTTCACCAGCCGTAAGGGGCAATACGAGATCGTCGAGATAACGGGGCTTTATTGGCACTTCGTGGATCTGGTGTGGGTCTTTATCTTCGCATTCTTTTATCTGTGGTGAGTGAGGATGGCATCATGGCGCAGCAACAGTCACAACAGGGACAGCAGCATCCGATAAGACTTTACATGGTGGTCTGGGGGCTGCTTTTCGTTCTCAGCGCCTTCTCCTATATGATCGATTATCTCGGTATCCAGAGCTATCCGAGATGGTCTCTCATCATCCTGTTCATGATCCTGAAGGCGGGGTTGATCATGGCGATTTTCATGCACATGGCCTGGGAACGGCTGGTCCTGATCTACGCCATCCTGTTACCGCCGGTTCTCGTGCTCGTCTTTGCAGCCCTGATGGCCTCGGAATCGAGCTATACGGCTCTTACCCGGCTGACCTTCATGGGGGCGGGTTCCTAGAACCGACGCAAGATTTTCAGGATTGTGGAAGCAGCACGCCGACGGCGAATTCCTCGTCGGTCGCGACGTGGCCGACCTGAGTCTTGCGGTATTCGCTGGGGGTGAAACCGCGCTCGGCTCTGAGCGTGCGGGAAAGGTGCGGCGCATCGCAAAAACCGGTGGCGAGCGCAATCTGGGTGATGCTGTCACGCGTCGTGCGCAGGAGCGACAAAGCGCGATCAAGCCGCAGTTCGAGATAGACCTTGGAAGGCGTTGCGCCCAGGTCGGTGAGGAAACGCCGTTCGAGGCTGCGGCGGCCAAGGCCGAGATCATTCGCCAGTTCCTGCACGGTTCTCGGAACTTCGATATTCTGCTGCATCCGCAGGATCGCTTTTTTGATGAGGGGATCGTTGGCCTTGCGCGCGCTCTGCTGGCCGGGTTGAGGTTTTTCGCCGCTCAGCGCACTGTCGATCATCATGATGTTGAGGCTCTTGATGGCGGCGGACTGGCCGACATGGCGCTCGACAAGGAACGCCGCCAGATGCGCTGCTCCATGGCCGCCGGAACAGGTCAGCCGGTCGCGGTCGATGACGAAGATCTGGTCGGAAATCATCTGGACGGTATCGAAACGGTCGAGAAAGTCCTGGCGGTGGAACCAGCTCACGCAGCAGCGATAGCCATCGAGCAGGCCGGCCTCATGCAGGATGAAAACGCCGGTGCAGAGCCCGACGATGGGAACGCCGGCCGCTGCCCGCTCTTTCAGGAAGCGCAGCGCTTCCTGCGGCAGGGCGCTGTGATCGCTGATCAAACCGCCGACAACGACGATATAGTCGTAATGCGCAGCGTCCATCAGCCGCGTGTCCGGCTGCACCTTCACGCCGCAGCTCGACTGCACGCTGCTCAAACTTGCCGAGAGCACCGACCATTCGCACAGGATAGGCCGTGAACGGTCCGCCTCATCGGCCGCAAGGCGCAGCACATCGACGAAATTCGCGAAGGCCGACAGCGTGAAGCGGTCGGCAAGCAGGAAGGCGACGCTGAGGCGTTTTCTGGCGCGGTGTGAGGTCATGACGCAAATATTCATGCAAACAGACGCGATTGTCCAGCCGGGGCGCGGCAAATGCTCCTAGCTTTTGCGACACGAGATTTTCCAACCATCGGGTCCCGCTCATGACGCGTTTTAATGCCTTCAATCTTTTGCGGAATGCTCTGACCGGCCACAAGAACTGGGACGAGCAATGGCCCGACAGTCAGCCGAAAGCCGAATATGACGTGGTCATTGTCGGTGCCGGCGGCCATGGTCTGGGCGCTGCCTATTATCTGGCCAGCCAGCACGGCATCACCAATGTCGCCGTCATCGACAAGGGTTGGCTCGGCGGCGGCAATACCGGCCGCAACACCACGATCATCCGCTCGAACTATCTCTATGACGAGAGCGCCCGTCTTTACGATCACGCCGTCGATCTGTGGGAGAACCTGAGCCAGGAATTGAACTACAACGTCATGTATTCAAGGCGCGGCGTGTTGATGCTGGCGCATAATGTGCACGATGTGCAGAGCTTCAAGCGCCACATCCATTCCAACCGTTTGAACGGCGTCGACAATCGCTGGCTCAGCCCGGAAGAGTGCAAGGATTATTGCCCGCCGCTCAGCATTGCGCCGAATGCGCGTTACCCCGTCATGGGCGGCGCGCTTCAGGAACGGGCCGGCACGGCCCGCCACGATGCGGTCGCCTGGGGTTATGCGCGCGGCGCCGCCGCCCGTGGTGTCGATATCATCCAGAACTGCCCGGTCACCGCCATTCGCCGTAACGCCGATGGCTCCGTCGCGGGCGTTGAGACGGCGAGGGGCTTCATCAAGGCGAAGAAGGTTGCGGTCTCGGCCGCCGGCCACACCTCGGTCGTCATGGACACGGCCGGCGTGCGTCTGCCGCTTGAAAGCTATCCATTGCAGGCGCTGGTGTCGGAGCCGATCAAGCCGATTTTCCCCTGCGTGGTCATGTCGAACGCCGTCCACGCCTATATCAGCCAGTCCGACAAGGGCGAGCTGGTCATCGGCTCGGGCACGGACCAGTATACCTCCTATTCGCAGCGCGGCGGCCTGCCGCTGATCGAACATACGATCGCGGCCATCGTCGAAATCTTCCCGATCTTCAACCGCATGCGGATGCTGCGCAAATGGGGCGGCATTGTCGATGTGACGCCGGATCGCTCGGCCATTCTCGGCAAGACGCCGGTCGACGGGCTCTACGTCAATTGCGGCTGGGGCACCGGTGGCTTCAAAGCAACACCGGGCGCCGCCCACACCTTCGCCTGGACCATCGCCAAAAACGAACCGCACCCGATCAACGCGCCTTTCACGCTGGAACGCTTCCGCTCCGGCCGCCTGATCGACGAGGCCGCCGCTGCCGCCGTGGCGCACTAATTTCCACGCATTTTCCGGAAATGCTCCGAGGATTTGAACCATGCTTTTGATCCGCTGCCCTTATTGCAACGAAACGCTGCCCGAAGCCGAATTCACCTATGCCGGCCAGGCCCATGTCGTCCGCCCGGCCGACCCGTCGTCGCAAAGCGATGAACAATGGGAAGAATTCCTGTTCATCCGCGAAAACGTGAAGGGTCCGCATTTCGAGCGCTGGCGGCACATGCACGGCTGCGGCCGCTTCTTCAACGCCGTGCGTGACACGGTGAGCGACCGTTTCTTGACGACCTATCGCGCGGGTGAGCCGCGTCCTGAACGGTCTTCCCTGACCCGCTTGACCGCAAGTTCCGAGGTGTCGAAATGAACTCCTATCGCGTTTCCGGCCGTGGCCGTGTGGATGCCGCCCGCTCGGTCAGCTTTACTTTCGACGGCAAGACCTATCGCGGCGTGAAGGGCGATACGGTCGCCTCGGCACTTCTGGCCAATGGCGTGCACCTGATGGGCCGCTCGTTCAAATACCACCGCCCGCGCGGCCCGGTGGCGGCGGGTTCCGAGGAGCCCAATGCGCTGATCGGCACTCGCCGCAGCGCCGGACGTTTCGAGCCGAATACCCGCGCCACCGTGCAGGAAATCTGGAACGGGCTTGAAACCACCTCGCAGAACAAATATCCGAGCCTGAAATTCGATATCGGCGCGGTCAATGACATGGCCTATATGCTGTTTTCGGCGGGCTTCTACTACAAGACCTTCATGTGGCCGAAGAGCTTCTGGAACAAGGTCTATGAGCCCTTCATCCGCGCGGCCGCCGGTCTCGGCGTTTCGCCGACGGAAGAAGATCCTGATACCTACGCCTCGCGCAACCTGCATTGCGACGTGCTGATCGTCGGCGCCGGTCCTGCCGGTCTTGCAGCGGCGCGCGCGGCGGCGGTCGATGGTCTCAAGGTGGTGCTGGTCGATGAAAATGCCGAAGCCGGCGGCACGCTTTTGTCCGAACCCCAGGCGAAGATCGACGGCAAGCCAGCGTGGACCTGGCTTGCGGATGAATTGACGGCCCTGAAGGATCGGGGCGTCAAGGTCATGACGCGCACGACGGCGATTGCCTATTACCACCAGAACATGATCGGCCTTTGCGAAAAGCTGAGCGATCATCTGGAAACCGTGCCGAAGGATACGCCGCGCGAGCGCCTGTGGCGCGTTCGGGCGCGTCAGGTGGTGCTGGCGCAGGGCGCGCTGGAAAAGCCGCTGGTTTTCCACGGCAACGACCGGCCGGGCGTGATGCTGGCGGGTGCTGCCCAGACCTATCTCAACCGCTATGGCGTCAAGGTCGGCAACCGGCCGGTGGTCGTGACGAGCCATGACAGTGCCTGGTATGCGGCTTTCGATCTACACGGCGCCGGCGCGCGCGTCCAGGCGATTGTCGATACCCGCGCCAAGGTGCGCGAGGAGCTGGTGAACGAGGCGCGTGCGCTCGGCATTCCCGTCAAGCTGTCGCATACGGTCACGGCGACATCGGGGCGGTTGCGGGTCAAGTCCGTCCGGGTCAATGCGGTTAGTGGCGCGTCGGTCAGTGCGGGGCAGGAGATTGCCTGCGACGCGGTGCTGATGTCGGGCGGCTGGACGCCGTCGCTGCATCTCTTCTCTCACACGCAGGGCAAGATCGCCTGGGACGATGAGCGCACGACCTTCCTGCCCGCCTTCACCAACGAGGATTGTGTGATTGCAGGTGCCGGTCGCGGGCTCTGGGGCATCGAGGCCGCGCTGAGGGATGGCGCGGAGCGGGGTCGTGAAGTCGTCGCAGCACTTGGCAAGACCACTAACGTTTCCAGCCATGCGGTGGATCATGATCGTACCGGCAGCGGCGTTTCCCACACCGAACTGCCGAGCGACCGTGACGCTGGCAAGGCCAAGGCTTTCGTTGATTACCAGAACGACGTGACCGCCAAGGATCTGAGGCTCGCCGTGCGCGAGGGCATGCGCTCCATCGAGCATGTCAAGCGCTACACAACCAATGGCATGGCCACCGATCAGGGCAAGATGTCCAATATCAACGGCCTGAACATCGCGGCGGAAGCGCTTGGCAAGCGCCAGCCGCAGGTGGGGCTGACCACCTTCCGTCCGCCATACACGCCGACAACCTTTGGTGCCTTCGCCGGTTATCACCGCGGCGCGCATTTCGAAGTGACGCGCAAGACGCAGATCGACGGGTGGGCTGAGGAGCATGGCGCGGTCTATGAGCCGGTCGGGCAATGGCGTCGCGCCTGGTATTTCCCGAAGCCGGGCGAAGACATGGATGCGGCGGTCGGCCGGGAATGTCGGGCAGTGCGCCAGAGTGTGGGCATTTTCGACGCCTCGACGCTCGGCAAGATCGAAGTGGTCGGTCCTGACGCGGTCGAGTTCATGAACCGCATGTATACCAATCCCTGGACGAAGCTTGCCGCCGGCCGCTGCCGTTATGGCCTGCTGCTCGGCGATGACGGCTTCATTCGTGATGACGGCGTCATCGGCCGCATGACCGAGGACCGTTTCCACGTCACGACCACCACGGGCGGTGCCGCCCGGGTGCTGAACATGATGGAGGACTACCTCCAGACCGAATGGCCCGATCTCAATGTCTGGCTGACCTCGACCACCGAACAATGGTCCACCATTGCGCTGAACGGTCCGAACGCGGCCAAGCTGCTTGCGCCGCTGGTGGAAGGTGTCGAACTGACGGAAGACGCTTTCCCGCATATGTCCTGCGTGGAATGCACGGTCGCCGGCATGCCGGCGCGGCTGTTCCGCGTCAGCTTCACCGGCGAGATCGGCTTTGAGGTCAACGTGCCGGCGCCGCTTGGCCGCAAGCTGTGGGAAATCCTGTGGGAGGCCGGTCGGCAATATGGCATCACGCCTTATGGCACCGAGACCATGCATGTGCTGCGCGCTGAAAAGGGTTACATCATCGTCGGCCAGGACACCGACGGCACGGTGACGCCCTATGACGCCGCGATGGGATGGGCGGTCGGCAAATCAAAGCCCGATTTCGTCGGCAAGCGCGGCCTTGCCCGTCCCGATCTCGTCGCCAAGGGCCGCCGCCATCTCGTCGGCCTTCTGACGGAAGATCGCTCCAAGCTGGAAGAGGGCGCGCAGATCGTCTTCGATGCGAAACAGCCGATACCGATGAAAATGGTGGGTCACGTCACCTCCTCCTATCACTCGGATGCGGTTGGCCAGCCGATTGCGCTGGCGCTGGTTGAGGGCGGCCATGATCGGATGGGTGAGACCGTCTACATTCCGATGCTGGACCGCACCATTGCCGCAAAAATCACCGGGATGGTCTTCGTCGATCCCGAAAACACCCGCCTGAAGATCTGACCCCGGAGATGACAATGAATATGCGCGTTTCCTCCCCTGTTCCCGGCACGCTGGCCGAGAGCAAAGCTGCCCGGGTCAGCGTTCTGGCCGCGCAGGCGCGGCTGTCGCTGCGCGCGCGCGGCGATCTCGCCCCGCTCAACGCCGCCCTTGGCCTGACCTTGCCCGACCGGATCGGCCTCCGCGCCGCTTCGGGCGAGATTGAGGTCCTGCGCCTTGGCCCCGACGAATGGACCGTGCTTGCACCTGTCAGCGCGGTTGACGGGCTGATTGCCGCCTGCGCAGGCGTTTACGCCAGCCATCCGCATAGTCTCGTCGATATTTCCGGACGGGAAGTGACGCTGCTGATCGAAGGTGCGCAGGCCGCCGAGTTGCTGACGCTGGGCTGCGCCCGCGACATCGACACCATTGCGGTGGGCGAGGGGCGCCGGACGATTTTCGACGGCGTCAGCGTGGTGCTCTGGCGCGATGCGGAAAACCGTTTCCGTATGGATATCTGGAACAGTTTCGTATCGCATCTTGGCCATCTGCTTGAAACCGGCTGCAAGGAACTTGCGGCGGACATCGCCTGATCTGGAGGAGAAAAAATGCTCAACCGACTGTCACATAATACCGTTTCGGACACGGTGATCGCCGACGCCATCGCCGAGGAACTCGATCGCCAGAAGACGCAGATCGAGCTGATCGCTTCGGAAAACATCGTCTCCGCCGATGTTCTGGCGGCGCAAGGCTCGGTGTTGACCAACAAATATGCCGAGGGTTATCCCGGCAAACGTTATTACGGCGGCTGCGAATTCGTCGACAAGGTCGAACAGGTCGCCATCGACCGGTTGAAGCAACTCTTCGGCGCGGAATTCGCCAATGTGCAGCCGCATTCCGGCGCGCAGGCCAATCAGGCGGTGTTCCTGGCGTTGCTGCAGCCGGGCAACCGGATCATGGGCATGTCGCTCGCCCATGGCGGTCATCTGACCCACGGTTCGCCGGTGACGATGTCTGGCAAGTGGTTCGATGTCGTTTCTTATGAGGTCGATGCCGAGACGCATCTGATCGACATGGAGAAGGTGCGCGCGCGAGCGTTGGAAACGAGGCCGAAGCTGATCGTGGCGGGCGCATCTGCCTATCCACGCCAGATCGATTTTGCCGGCTTCCGCAAAATAGCCGACGAAGTCGGCGCCTACCTTATGGTCGATATGGCCCATTATGCCGGTCTGATCGCCGGCGGCAAATATCCGAACCCCGTGCCGCACGCCCATGTCGTCACCTCCACCACCCACAAGACGTTGCGCGGCCCACGCGGCGGCGTGATCCTCACCAACGATGCCGATCTCGCCAAGAAGCTGAATTCGGCGGTCTTCCCCGGCAATCAGGGTGGCCCGCTGATGCATGTCATCGCCGCCAAGGCTGTGGCTTTCGGCGAGGCACTGCGCCCGGAATTTTCCGATTACGCCGGCCAGGTCATCGCCAACGCACAGGCGCTGGCGAAGGTACTGACCGATGGTGGGCTGGGGATCGTCTCTGGCGGAACCGACAGCCATATGGTGCTGGTCGATCTGCGCCCGAAGGGCGTCACCGGAAAGGTTGCCGAAATCGCGCTGGAGCGGGCGGGTCTCACCTGCAACAAGAACGCCATTCCCAACGATCCGGAGAAGCCCTTCGTCACCTCCGGTATCCGGCTCGGCAGCTCCGCCGGCACCACACGCGGCTTTGGTGTCGCCGAATTCGAACAGATCGGTGCGCTGATCCTGCGTGTCATCGATGCCCTGTCCAAAAATGCCGAGGGTGACGCCGCAATCGAGGCCGAGGTGCGGGCAGAGGTTACTGCACTTTGCGAGGCCTTTCCGATCTACGGTTCGTAAGCCGCCTCGCGGGGCTTCGGCAAGTCTCAATCGCCGTCCTGACCATGGCCGGCGGTTCATCGGCAATCGGCGGGAAAGCGCAGGCGATCCGTCCGTGCGGCAAAGACCCAGGGAGCAGAATTTGACAACCTATATCATGACAGTCTCGTGCCCGGCGCGCCGTGGCATCGTCGCCGCCGTATCCGGTTACCTCGCCCGGTCCGGCTGCAACATCAATGACAGTTCGCAATTCACCGACCAGGAGACGGACCGCTTCTTCATGCGGTTGAGTTTCGTTTCCGAACAGGGATCGGGACGCGATGGGCTGCTCGACGGCTTCGGTCCCATCGCGGCCGATTTCGATATGGATTATGACATTCACGACCTCTCGCGAAAGACGAAAGTCGTGATCATGGTCTCGCGTTTCGGCCATTGCCTCAACGATCTGCTCTATCGCTCCCGCATCGGTGCGCTGCCGGTCGAGATCGTCGCGGTGATTTCCAATCATCTGGATTACCAGAAGCAGGTGGTGAACGAGGATATTCCCTTTCACCACATTCGTGTCACGCCGGAAACGAAGCCCGAGGCGGAAGCCGCGATCTTGCAGGTGGTGCGGGATACCGGAGCGGAGCTTGTGGTGCTGGCGCGTTACATGCAGGTCCTGTCGGACCGGCTGTGTCAAGAAATGTCCGGCCGTATCATCAATATCCACCATTCCTTCCTGCCGTCTTTCAAGGGTGCCAACCCTTACAAGCAGGCCTATGAGCGTGGCGTGAGGCTGATCGGCGCGACCGCCCACTACGTCACTGCCGATCTTGATGAAGGGCCGATCATCGAGCAGGATACGATCCGCGTGACCCATGCCCAGAGCGCGATGGATTATGTCAGCCTTGGCCGGGATGTGGAAAGCCAGGTTCTTGCGCGGGCCATCCACGCCCATATTCATCACCGGGTCTTTCTGAACGGAAACCGAACTGTCGTTTTTCCCGCGTCCCCCGGAGAACATGTGTCCGAGCGCATGGGCTGAGCGCAGAGCCCCAGCCCATGCAATTCAGGTCTATCCCGAGCGGCTTTTCGCCCGGGATGACCTAGATCCTCTGTTCTTACTCCGCAGGTTGCTGCATTGCGGCCGCAGGGCCGGATCGTTCGCGATTTCCGGAAAGGGCGCGCTGGCCGAGCCCAATGATGACGACGGTCGAAAGGCTGGCGGCGACGGACACCCAGAAACCGTTATCCGGGCCGAAATTATCGATCACCCAGCCGGAGACGAAGGCGCCGAGCGCCATGCCGATACCGATGCCGGTCATCACCCACGTTACACCTTCCGTCAGCATCGATTCCGGCACGCGGCGCTCGATCAGGCCGAATGAGGTGATGAAGATCGGCGAGATTGCAACGCCGCTGAGGAAAACGGCAAAAGCGAGAAGCGCAACGGAGGTGTTGGCGACAAGCAGCGGCAGGGCGGTGAGCGCAAGCACGCTGACGGCAATCAGCAATTGTCGTTGCAGGGGCATTTTGGGGTTGAGCGCGCCAAGGATGAGGCCGACCACGAAGGAGCCGATTGCGTAAACGCCGATGACGAGGCTGGCGGCTTCCGGTTGACCAAGCGCCTTGGTGATTGCGACGGCGCTCACCTCGGCCGTGGCGAAAGTCGAGCCGACGAAGATCAGGGCAAGCGTGATGATCTGGACCGGCCGCAGGAAGATGGCTGAACGCTGCCGGCGGCCGCTTTCAACCGGCCGCACCTTGGGCTCGGTCGAGCGTTGCAGAAGGAAAGCAAAGGTGCCAAGCGCCAGGAAGGTGGTGCTGATCATCATGCCCGCTTCCGGAAAGAGCGAAACCGCAAGTCCAACGGAAAGCGAGGCGCCGGAGATGTAGACGAGTTCATCTGCGGCGGATTCAAAGGCGAAGGCGGTGTTCAGTTCAGGCCGGTCGCGGAAGATTTCCGTCCAGCGGGCGCGCATCATGGCGGGAATGCTTGGCATGGCGGCGGCGAGGAAGGCGGAAAGGAACAGCGTCCAGGCAGGCCATTTCTGATTTGTCGCGATAATCAGTACCGCAAAGGCGATGACCGAGACGATGGTGGCGGGGATGAGGACCTTGCTCTGCCCTTTGCGGTCCACCAGCCGGGAGATTTGCGGGGAGAGGGCGGCATTGGTCAATGCAAAGGTTGCCGAGACGGCGCCGGCCAGCCAATATTCGCCATGGGTCTGGGAAAGCATGGCGACGATGCCGATCGGGGCCATGGCAATGGGGAGGCGGGCGAAGAAGCCGGCGGCGGAAAAGCCTTTTGCGCCTGGAGCCCGGAAAATTTCTCTGTATGGATTAGACATCGGGATGCACCTTGTTCGAAGGGTGTCCACCACATACATACGTGGCGTATGTTAATGAGATAATTGCATACGGCGCGTATGTCAACTAATATACGCGACGTATGAGAAAAATGGAGAAGAAATGCGCAAACCTCGCAGTGAAATGATTGCCGAGACGCGGGCGAAGCTTCTGGCTACGGGCCGCAAGGCCTTTGGCAGCATCGGTTATGCTGAAGCGTCTATGGACGACTTCACCGCCGAAGCCGGTCTCACCCGTGGCGCGCTCTACCATCATTTCGGCGATAAAAAAGGCCTGCTTTCGGCCGTTGTGGCCGAAATCGACGCGGAAATGACCGCAAGGCTTTGTGATATTTCTTCGAGGGCCGATTCCCGGTGGGAGGGTTTTGTCGAGGAGAATCTCGGTTATGTGCGCATGGCTCTCGAACCGGAAATCCAGCGGATCATGTTTCGCGACGGACCGGCGGTGCTGGGTGATCCATCGCGCTGGCCAAATGCCAATGGCTGTATTTCCGCTGTCGCCCGAAGTCTGGAGGCGCTCCGGGAGGAAGGCACCATCGGTGACATCGATCCGGAGGCATGCGCCCGCTTCATCAATGCAGCAAGCAGCAGCGCCGCCCAATGGATCGCCCATTCCGACGATCCCGAAGCCACCTCGAAGCGGGCGGTTGAGAGTTTCCGGGCCTTTCTGGAAGGACTACGGATCAGGAAAGGTTGATCGATCCGGGCTATCGTTTGGTCTCGCGGGTGTCGATTGCTCCGGCGAATCGGAGGCTTGTTGAACGCGTCCGACGGCCTGTTCCGGCGGCGGATGATGAGAAACTCGAGACATCTCGATACAGTTTTTCCGACGCAAAGAAAAACCGTCCGATCCAGCCGATTTCTGTTTACTTTCGCCGAAATTGCACGCCATCACGCTTGCTGAATTCGCTGCCAGGCGTATCGCAAAACCACGGAGGATGAGATGAAGGCACTGGTGCTGGAAGAAAAGGGCAAGCTCTCGCTCAGGGATTTTGAAATTCCCGGTGGAGCGGGTTCAGGTGAGCTCGGACCGAAGGATGTGCGCATCCGCACCCATACGGTTGGCATCTGCGGCTCGGACGTCCATTATTATACCCATGGCAAGATCGGTCATTTCGTCGTCAACGCGCCCATGGTCCTCGGCCACGAGGCTTCCGGCACGGTGATCGAAACCGGTTCCGATGTCACCCATCTGAAGGCGGGTGATCGCGTCTGCATGGAGCCCGGCATTCCCGATCCCACATCACGCGCCTCCAAGCTCGGCATCTACAATGTCGATCCGGCTGTCCGCTTCTGGGCGACGCCGCCGATCCATGGTTGCCTGACGCCGGAAGTCGTTCACCCCGCAGCCTTCACCTACAAGCTGCCGGACAATGTGTCCTTCGCCGAAGGCGCGATGGTCGAACCTTTCGCAATCGGCATGCAGGCGGCCCTCAGGGCACGCATTCAGCCCGGTGATATCGCCGTTGTCACGGGCGCCGGCCCGATCGGCATGATGGTTGCCCTGGCAGCATTGGCCGGCGGTTGTGCCAAGGTCATCGTTGCCGATCTCGCTCAGCCGAAGCTCGATATCATCGCCGCCTATGACGGCATCGAGACCGTCAACATCCGCGAGCGCAACCTTGCCGAAGCGGTTTCGGCCGCCACGGATGGCTGGGGTTGTGATATCGTCTTCGAATGCTCAGGTGCTGCACCCGCCGTACTCGGTATGGCGAAGCTGGCGCGGCCGGGCGGTGCCATCGTGCTCGTTGGCATGCCGGTCGATCCGGTTCCGGTCGATATTGTCGGCCTGCAGGCCAAGGAACTGCGGGTCGAAACGGTCTTCCGTTACGCCAATGTTTACGACCGGGCCGTTGCGCTCATCGCCTCCGGCAAGGTTGACCTGAAGCCGTTGATTTCCGCGACCATTCCCTTCGAAGACAGTATCGCCGGTTTCGACCGCGCGGTCGAAGCACGGGAAACGGATGTGAAATTGCAGATCGTCATGCCGCAATAAAGGACAAAGCCTGCCGCTGATGATTGAGCGGCAGGGACGTTGCGGAAAAGTATGAGTGTGGCCTGCCGGCATCCGGCAGGCCACACGTCAAAATTTCACCTGAAATCGTCTTCGGCTGCGCATTGTCTGGGCGCATCACGCCAAATTGAGCGGAAAATTCGCCACGCCCGCCGCGTTTATAGTCAGCCCTTTCAGACGACTCTTCAATTCTCGACAAAAAAGAGTCAAAAAAGTATCGGCAATTTCTTCGGCGTGATGTGGATGCAGAGATGCCGCACGCCATATGCTCTCATCAACGCCTTGGACGAGCCATAAAGAGGAATGGCCCGCTCCGTGAATACGGCGGACGTAAGGATGGGAGGAACTATGATGCAGCCCGATCTGGAACTGGTGCACATCCGCAAGGGCGAATCTTTCGCTGCCTGGCGGCATGGCTATCCGTTCCGTACCGTGCGCTGGCACTATCATCCCGAATACGAAATTCATCTGGTCGTCGCGACGTCAGGCACCTTTTACATTGGTGACTTCGTCGGCCGCTTCGGCCCCGGTCAGCTCATCATGACCGGCCCCAATCTCCCCCAGAACTGGATCAGCGAGATCGAGCCGGACGAAATCGTGCCGACACGCTCTCTCGTGATCCAGTTTCCGGAGAGCTTTATCGAAGATGCCTGCGCCTCCATGTCGGAAATGGAGGTCGTGCGCGGCCTCCTTGATCGCAGCCGTCGCGGTATCCTGTTTGACGACGAGACGAGCGACCGCGTTCGTCCGCTCATCCTTAGGCTTATCGAGGCGCAGGGCCTGACCCGTCTGGCGCTCTTCTGGGAAATTCTCGATCTCCTGGTCAATGCGCCGTCTTCAGAAGTGCTGGCGAGCCTGAGTTACGAGCTCGATCTGACCGGTATAGGCGATAGCGGCATCAACCGTGCACTCTCGCATCTGCGCGAACATCTGACGGAACAGGTTGAGGAAATCGATCTCGCCGATATGGTGGGCCAGAGCCCAAGCGCCTTTTCCCGCGCCTTCAAGCGCCATACGGGAACGACGCTGGTGCGCTATCGCAATCAGTTGCGCATCGATCTTGCCTGCCAGATGCTGCTGGCGGATCAGGACGTGAAAGTGGCGGAGGTCTGCTACGATGTGGGCTTTTCCAACCTTTCCAATTTCAACCGGCATTTCCTGAAATTGAAGGGAATGTCGCCGTCGAGGTTCCGAACCATTTTTGCGGCCCAGAAGGCAGCTGTGATGGCGGAGTAAACCAGCGACACATCGCCGATTTCTAAGAATTCGGGCAGAGGTCTGTCCGGAAACGGGCACCTGTTGCCCCAACTTTCCAAACGGGAGGAAGAGTGAGATGAAAATGAAATCCAAGTTTCTGATGGCGACAGCCGCAATTGCAATGATGGCCGCTCCGGCGCTGGCGCAGGAAAAGCTGAAGATCGGCATGACCTTCCAGGAACTGAACAATCCCTATTTCGTATCGATGCAGGAAGCCTTGAAGGAAGCTGCCGCCAGTATCGGCGCTGACGTCGTGGTCACCGACGCCGGCCACGATGTGGCAAAGCAGATTTCCGACGTTGAAGACATGCTTCAGCAGAAGATCGATATCCTGCTCCTGAACCCCACCGACAGCGCCGGCATCGAAGCTGCCGTACACGCTGCCAAGGCTGCCGGCGTGATCGTTGTTGCTGTCGACGCCAACGCCAACGGCCCGGTCGATACCTTCGTCGGTTCCAAGAACCGTGATGCTGGCTATCAGTCGTGCAAATATCTCGGTACGTCGTTGAACGGCAAGGGTGAGGTTGCCATCCTCGACGGTATCCCGGTCGTTCCGATCCTGCAGCGCGTCGAAGGCTGCAAGGCTGCTCTCGCGGAATTCCCCGAGATCAAGCTCGTCGACACGCAGAACGGCCGTCAGGACCGCTCCGTTGCTCTCGGCGTCGTCGAAAACATGATCCAGTCGCGCCCGAACCTCGCCGGCATCTTCTCGGTGAATGACGGCGGTGCCATGGGAGCGTTGGCTGCTATCCAGGGTTCCGGCAAGGACATCAAGCTGACCTCGGTCGACGGTGCCCCGGAAGCGGTGAAGGCAATTGCAGACGGTGGTCCTTTCATCGAAACCACCGCGCAGTTCCCGCGTGACCAGGTCCGTGTCGGCCTTGCCATGGCGCTCGCCCAGAAGTGGGGTGCTCGCGTTGTGCCGAAGGAAGTACCGATCGACGTCATGGTCGTCGACAGCAAGAACGCCGGCGAGTTCAGCTGGTAAGAACGCCTCCCACGTCCCGTCCCCGCTTCATGCGGGGGCGGGGCAGTCCCGACCATTGAGGAGGGTGAAATGCTGGAACTGAATGGAATAAGAAAAAGCTTTGGCAAGATCGAAGTCCTGCGTGGCGTCGACCTTGAGGCGCGCGCCGGCGAGGTGCATGCGCTTCTGGGCGAAAACGGCGCAGGCAAGTCGACGCTGATGAAAATCCTGTGCGGCATTCTGCAGCCCTCGGAAGGGACGATCCGCATTGATGGCAAGGATCGCCGCTTCGCCAATTATGATGAGGCGATTGCCGCCGGCGTCGGCATCGTTTTTCAGGAATTCAGCCTGATCCCCTATCTCAACGCCGTGGAAAACATGTTTCTTGCCCGCGAAATCCGCGGGCCGCTGCGCTTTTTGAACAAGGGCGCGATGCGCAAGCGCGCCGCGGAGATCATGAGCCGGCTGGCGGTTGATGTTCCGCTTGACGTGCCGGTGCATCGCCTCTCCGTTGCCCAGCAGCAATTTGTCGAGATCGCCAAGGCACTGTCGCTCGATGCCCGCATTCTCGTGCTCGACGAGCCGACCGCCACACTGACGCCTTCCGAGACGGAGCATCTATTCACGGTCATGCGCGAGCTGCGGCGTCAGGGCGTGGCGATCATCTTCATTTCGCACCACCTCGAGGAAATATTCGAGATCTGCGACCGCATTACCGTTCTGCGCGACGGCGAATTAATCGGTTCCTGCCTGACCTCGGAAGTCGACAATGACCGCCTGGTGGAGATGATGGTCGGTCGGCGCATCGAAGCCAGCTTTCCGCCCAAGCCGCAACTTGATCCCGCCGCCGCAAAGGTGATCGAAGTCGAAGAGCTGCAATTGAAGAAGGGCGGTCCTGTCTCGCGCTTTGCTCTGCGCAAGGGTGAGATCCTCGGCTTTGCCGGGCTCGTTGGCTCGGGCCGCACGGAAACCGTTCTCGCCATGCTCGGGGCACATTCCGCCTCGCGCCGCAAGATCAAGGTCGACGGTGTGGACACGCGCTTTTCCGGCCCTGATGAGGCGCTGATGCGCGGCATCGGCCTGCTGCCGGAAAGCCGCAAGGAGGAGGGGCTGATTACCAGCTTCTCGATCCTGCAGAATATTTCGCTGAACAACTATCGCAAATACCGCAAGGCCCACTGGTTCCTCGATCTCAAAAAGGAACTGGAGCACACGACGAAGGCCATGGCGCAGGTGCAGGTCAAGGCGCAGGGGCCGTACGCCCGCGTCGACACGCTGTCCGGCGGCAACCAGCAGAAGATCGTGATTGCCCGCTGGCTGAACCATGACATGCGCGTCTTGATCTTCGACGAGCCGACACGCGGCATCGATGTCGGCGCAAAGGCAGAAATCTATTCGCTGATGCGCGAATTTGCCGCCAGGGGCCATTCGATCATCATGATCTCCTCGGAGCTGCCGGAAGTGATCGGCATGTCCGACCGGGTCTGCGTCTTCCGTTCCGGCGGCATCGTCGCCACCGTCGAAGGCGCAGACATCAATTCAGAAACAATAATGACAAACGCCACCACCGGGAGAGTTGAACATGTCGCTTGATGCAAACACCGGCACCGCCGCGAAAACGGGCGGCTTCAGTCTTGGCGCCATGCTGCGTTCGCCGCTCGCCCTGCCGCTGGCGGGCCTGATTGTCGTCTCCATCCTCATGGGGCTCGCGAGCGACAATTTCTTCAGCGTTAACAACATCATGAACGTGCTGCGGCAGGTTTCCGTCGTCGGCATTCTCGCCGTCGGCATGACCTTCGTCATCCTCACCGGCGGCATCGACCTTTCGGTCGGCGCGGTCATGGCGCTTGTCGGAACACTGTCCGCTGGCCTGATGGTGAACACCGGCCTCTCGCCCGCAATTGCGCTACCTGCCGGCCTGTTCATCGGTCTCGGCATCGGCATCTTCAACGGGGCGCTCGTCGCCTGGGGCAGAATGCCCGCCATCATCGTCACGCTCGCCACCATGGGCATGGCCCGCGGTCTCGGCCTCATCTATTCCGGCGGTTACCCTGTCAGCGGCATTCCGAGCTGGATTTCCTGGTTCGGCGTCGGCCGTATCGGCGTCGTTCCGGTGCCCGTCATCATCATGGTGGTGATTTATGCGGTGGCATGGGTGCTGTTACAGCGCACGGCGTTCGGTCGCCACGTTTACGCGCTCGGTGGTAACGAACTGGCGGCCCGCCTCTCGGGCGTTAAGACCCAGCGCGTCAAGCTTGCCGTCTATGGCATCTCCGGTGTGACGGCCGCTTTTGCCGCCCTCATCCTCACCGGCCGCCTGATGAGCGGTCAGCCCAATGCCGGTGTCGGCTTCGAACTGGACGCCATCGCCGCCGTCGTTCTCGGCGGCACGGCGATTGCCGGCGGCAGGGGCCTCATCCTCGGCACGCTCATCGGCGCGGTGTTGCTCGGCATTCTCAATAACGGCCTCAACCTGATGGGCATCAACCCCTATCTGCAGGATGTCATCAAGGGCGGCATCATTCTGCTGGCCATCTATATCGGGCGCGAATGGCGCTGAGCCGGCCCGGAAACATCTTCATAAACGCAGGAGAATTAAATGTCTGAATCGCTGCAAGGCAAGATCGCGGTCATCACCGGCGCCGCATCCGGCATCGGGCTTGCCACCACCGAAGCGCTGTTGGAACAGGGCGCAACCGTGGTCATGGTCGACTGGAACGAGAAGGCCCTGAATGATCTGGTCGCCAAGCTCGGCGACCGCGCCATCCCGCAGGTCACCAATCTGCTCGATGCCGACAGCTGCAACGCGATGATCCCGGAGATTCTCAAGAAGGTCGATCATATCGACATTCTCTATTGCAACGCCGGCACCTATATCGGCGGCGATCTCACCGAAACGACGCCCGAAGCCATCGACAAGATGCTGAATCTCAACGTCAACGCGGTCATGAAGAATGTTCATGCCGTCGTGCCGCATATGTCGGAGCGCAAGACCGGCGATATCGTCGTCACCTGCTCGATCGCCGGTCATTTCCCGACCTACTGGGAGCCGGTCTATTCTGGCTCGAAATGGGCGATCACCAGCTTCGTGCAGGGCATGCGTCGCCAGATGATCCCGCACGGCGTGCGCGTCGCGCAGGTCTCTCCCGGCCCGGTCGTCTCGGCACTTCTGGCCGACTGGCCGGAGGAAAACCTCCGCAAGGCCAAGGAATCGGGCAGCCTGATCGATGCGAGCGAAGTGGCTGATGCCGTCGTTTATATGCTGACGCGCAAACGTACCGTCACCATCCGCGATATGCTGGTCTTGCCGACCAACTTCGACCGCGTTTAATAATCTCTGAAGCGGCGGAAGAACCGGAACGGTTCCGCCGCTTTAACCTGTTTAAGCACCGGATGATCCGCTCCGAGGAGTATCGCAAATGGCTTCCTATCTTGTTGGCGTCGATGTCGGGACCGGCTCGGCGCGGGCCGGTGTCTTTGATGTCGCGGGCAAGCTTCTCGCCACCGCCAAACGCCCGATCGGCATGCATCGCGAGGATGGCGGCATTGCCGAACAATCGAGTGACGAAGTATGGCAGGCCGTTTGCGACAGCGTCCGCGAAGCCGTTTCCCGCGCCGTTATCGATCCGGCCGAGGTCGCCGGCATCGGTTTCGATGCCACCTGCTCGCTGGTGGTGCGTGGACCGGAAGATGAGACCCTGCCGGTGGGCGCACCCGATCATCCCGAGCGCGATATCATCGTCTGGATGGATCACCGCGCCGTCGAACAGGCGGAGCGTATCAATGCCGGCGAACACGCTGTGCTGAAATATGTCGGCGGCCGTATTTCCCCGGAAATGCAGACGCCGAAACTGCTGTGGCTCAGCGAAAACAGGCCCGACATCTATGCCCGGGCCGAGCATTTTTTCGACCTCACGGACTTTCTGACATGGAAGGCGTCGGGCGCGCTTGATCGCTCGGCCTGCACGGTAACTTGCAAGTGGACTTATCTCGCCCACGAAAAGCGCTGGGATGCGGAGTATTTCACCCGTATCGGGCTTGGCGATCTTGCTGAGCAGGGTTTTCGTCGCATCGGTCAAAGCGTCGTCCATCCCGGCACGGCGCTGGGTAACGGTTTGACGGAAGACGCGGCAAAACCCATGGGTCTGGTTGCGGGCACTGCGGTTGCGGCAGGTCTGATCGACGCCCATGCCGGCGGCATCGGCACGGTGGCTGCGGGCGGCGATGCGTCGCGATGCCTCGGTTATGTTTTCGGCACTTCGTCCTGCACGATGACGACCACCACCGAACCCGCCTTCGTGCCCGGCGTCTGGGGACCCTATTATTCAGCCATGGTTCCGGGCGCCTGGCTCAATGAAGGCGGCCAGTCTGCCGCCGGCGCTGCCATCGATTATCTCGTGCAACTGCACCCGGCCTATGCAGAGGCGAAGGCGCTTGCCGACAAGGAAGGCAAAGCCTTGCCGGTATGGCTCGCTGACCGGGCGCTCAATCTTGCCGCATCCGCTTCCGCTGCTGCAAAGATCACCGAGGATTTTCACGTGGTGCCGGAATTTCTCGGTAACCGCGCGCCGTTTGCCGATCCCCATGCACGCGCCGTCATCGCCGGTTACGGCACCGAGACCGGCGTGGATTCCCTCGTGGCGCTTTATGTGGCGGGTCTTCTCGGCCTCGGTTACGGGCTTCGCCAGATCATCGAAACGCAGGCCCGCAACGGCGCGCCGGTGGAAACCATCAGCGTCAGCGGCGGGGCAGGCGCTCATCCGCTTGCCCGGCAGTTGCTGGCCGATGCGACGGGGCTTCCCGTTGAACTGACCGAATGCGAAGAGCCGGTGCTTCTCGGCTCGGCCATGCTGGGAGCCGTTGCCGCTGGAACCTATCCCGACCTCATTGCCGCCATGCCGGCGATGTCGCGGATTGTAAGCTGCGCAACGCCCGATCCTGATTTTCAAAAGGTTCATCAGGTGCGTTACGACGCGTTCCTGGCGCTCCAGAGCGCTGCCCGCGCCATTCGCGCCTCCAGTCATTCCTGAGCGGCTCCAAGAACTCACATCATCCGGCCGTCATGGCCGCAAGAAATAAAGAGGATTCCATGCAGTTTTCCGGAAAATCCGTCATCATCACCGGCGCAGGAAAAGGCATCGGCCGTGCCTGCGCGCAACTGATGGCCGCCCGCGGTGCGGACGTGGTGGCGATCAGCCGCACGCAGTCCGATCTCGACAGCCTGAAAAGCGAAATCGGCGGACGTGCGATCCGCGTTGATCTTGCCGATGTCGCCGCCACCCGCGCTGCGATGGCGGAGGCTGGGCCCTGCGATTTCCTCATCAACAGCGCCGGCATCAACGTGCTGGAAAGCGTGCTCAACATGAGCGATGCGGGTTATGAAGCCGTGCTGGGCATTAACTTGCGTGCGGCCCTCGTCACCTGCCAGGAATTTGCCCGCGCCCGCATCGCAAATGGCGGCGGCGGCGCCATCGTCAACATCACCTCAATCGCCGGTCATCGCGGTTTTCAGGATCACCTGTGTTATGCGGCCTCCAAGGCAGGTCTAGAGGGCGCAACGCGCGTTCTCGCCAAGGAGCTCGGCCCCCACGGTATTCGCGTCAACGCCGTCGCCCCAACAATTACGCTGACTGAACTCGCAGCGGAAGCCTGGAACGACCCCGCAAAGAGCCAGCCGATGATGGTTCGTCATCCGCTCAACCGCTTTGCGGAAGCAGAAGAGGTGGCGCAGAGCATCGCGCTGTTGCTTTCCGATGACAGCAAGATGATTTCCGGCGCCGTATTGCCTGTTGACGGCGGTTTCCTCGCTGTTTGATGTGCGCGGGGAAGTCTGACGCGCAAACGCCTGCCCGACAATAAAAGAACGCCCGACAAACCGCCGGGCGCTCCTCTTAATGAATGACAATGCTATTAATGACGATGTTCTGGCATGTCCTTCAGCTGGTCCTTGGTCCATGACGTGACCGCGTGGACATCGCCGTCCTCATCCCGCATGAAATCAAGATAGGGTTTTTACCTGACATCTCGCTGCGGGTGGAGCTCGACCAGGGACGGGGCGTTCAGTGGTCCCCTCTTGTTCTCGACGGTGTCCACTTCGACATGAGGCCCGGAATTGGCCGAGTATTTCTCACGTGGCGGATAGGATTTCCTTGGCCCGAACGGCGCGGTGTTCCGATACTGTCAATCGCCGACAGGCACGCGGAGACGATGGCATGAGCGATGATGTCACCGTTCTGGAGCCAATTACTGTTTACGGCTCAGATCCTTCGCCGAACATCGCCTTGGCGAAAGAACTGAACCTGCCGCAGACCACCCTCTTCCACGAACCCGACCGCGCTGCAGGGTACGTAGATTACAAAAGCAGCCTTGATGCGGAGGAGCAGCGCGCATATTTCAATGACCCCGAAGAGGGAGACGAATATCATCCGCCGCCAACGACCGCGGATCCGAGCCCGCCGGAATTTATTCCAGATGATGCTTCAGCGTTGGCTGTATGCCTGTCCCCAGATGTTTGCAAATCGCCGGACAAACCGGTTCCTTACATGTGCTGGGGCAAAGGAGATGACAAGAACAACTATTCGCCCGATGTGCGATCAAACGGCCTCGTCATAAAGCGCCAGAATTCGCAGTTCCGTTGCTCGTATGGCGATGAGCCCGGCGTAGGCCTTGGTGTAAAGTCAGGAACCGTCGGCAATATCGTTGAACCTGTCACTTCGTCCACTATCGTAAGGGCGAACGGAATACCTGTTCAACGGCACACAGATCGCTGCACGCTCAACAACGGAAATTGCCCAGGCGAATACGTCAACGTCAAATCGACCGAGACAAGTACGCCGCCAGACGCGAATGATGAGCAGGATAAGGCGTGGTATGAACAAGCGTTGGACTGGACCGGCCAAAAACTTGATGAAGCTGGAAAGGCGATCAGCGAATTCGATGAAAACAATGGGAGGATTGTTACTCGAACGGTAGGTGGTCTGCAGGCGGTTGGCGGTGCTGCGGAGGCAGTTGCCGGCGCTGCCCTTGCCGGGGTTGGAGGCGCGGCAACCGGCACGGGTGTCGGTGCAGCACCGGGTATCCCGGCCATGATCGGCGGTGGCCTTCTTGTTGCTAACGGCTATGACAATTTCCAGGCTGGCCTGCGTCAGGCGTGGACGGGTGAAGCGACTTCAACCGCCATTGCAAGCGCCTCCGGCGATGTCGCTAGGCTTGCCGGTGCATCCGAACAGACTGCACAACAGGTCGAAAACACCGTCGGAATGGTCCAAGGTGTTGCGGGTGGTACCGGAGCTGTTGCTGCAGGCATGAAAGTCGCAGGCAGAACTGCCGCAACGGCTGAGGCTGGTGCTCTGGCGAGAAGTCAGACACAGACAGCTGGCCGAACGGCGGTGGAGACAGGTGAGCAAGGTGCAAGAAGTACTCGGCGCATAAGCCTTCGCAGGCAGTATCTGGGCAATACTCCTTCCAAAACCTCACGCACCGGCAACGAGGTTCGTGAACGGATGCGTGAAGAAGGCCTGTTGCGGACGAACCGTAGGGGGCAGGATGAATTTCTTGACGAAAACAATGTCTGGAGACCGGTCGATTCACCTCAAACGCATATGGGTCACCACCCGGTTGACGCTGTCGACTATTGGAATTCTACGGGACGCTTCCATGGCGCCCGATCACAAGAAGTGCGAGATTGGATGTTGAACTCTGACAATTATCGGTTTGAATGGGGGCCATCAAACTCGAGTCGAGGGGGGCAAACTCGCTCCCGTTATCTGCCGCCTGCCAACTGAGGAAAAAAATGACTAGAAAGCCTGAAATAGAAGCAAGCCTGAAGGCACAGATTGATAAATTGCTGGATTTATCTGGTCAGAAATTTCAGGCCGGAGATTTGGCGGGATCTGTCGAACTGGGGCTCCAGGCTTGGGCGTTGATACCTGAACCTAAAGAAAAATGGGACTATTACCCGCAGAGCCTATCAGCAGGCTTTGTCCAAGACTATGTCGATCTGGGAGATAAGGACAACGCCTCCAAATGGATCGAAGTCATGGCGAAAATGTATGACGATCCAAATCATGAGGACCACCTTGTTCTTATGACGGAAGGGGAAGCAATGTACAAACTCGGCGATAGAGAGCGAGCGTACTACGTATTTGGTAGAATATTCGAAATATATGGGCAGAAAGGATTCGCAGGGGATCAAAAACAGTACCTGGATTTCTACCTCAAACGGAAAGAAGGCCGTGAATAATAACGAGCAGGAACTCCCCGACGATATCTACCGTGAAGTAGTTCGCCTCTCATCCATAGGTGACGAGTTCGATGAGCGCGGTTTGCCGGTGGAAGCGATAACTTCGTGGCGGCAAGCTCTCGCTCTTTTGCCAACTCCGAAGCGGATATGGGATGCATCGGTATGGTTGAACGCTTCTATTGGTGATGCATTCCTACAGGTTGGTGACTGGGAAAACGCTTGTCGTGCCTTTCGGGAGGCGGAAAATAGTGGGAACGGCTTCTCCAATGCATTTGTCCAATTCGGACTCGGAGTTTCCTTTTTCGAGCTAGGCGATACTTTTGCGGCGAAAGAACATCTTTTGCGCGCATACATGCTGGAAGGCTACGATCTATTTGCGGATGCGGACCCCAAATATTTATCGCTCTTGAAAAAAGAGAAGCTAATATAAATCCGAGTTAATTCTCGTTTTGTTCGTAGTTTTTGCCGGGGACGATCGGTTGCATGTCTTTGACTATGATCATTGTGATTTCGGTCATCTCTCATAGTCTTGACCGGAGCCATGTGGCGGTTTGGAAGAGACCGTGAAATGGCTTCGCCGGTTTGATTTAGCGGAGCCTGTTTCTGCGTTTGCCAGCGGAAGTTCCGCTTCTAGTCGCCTGGCCCGAAAGAAACGCACCGACATCCTCTTCCCGAAGCGGCGGCGCATAGATGTAGCCCTGCACCAGCGTGGCGCCGAGGCCTTCGAGTGCGGTTAGCTCGGCTGGTGTTTCCACCCCTTCCACCACGCATTCCAGTTCCATGTCGCGGCTGAGGGTGAGAAGGGATTTCACGATTTTGTAGCTGGCCGGTTTTTCGTGCAGGTCCGTGACGAAGCTGCGGTCGATCTTGATCTTGGTCAGCGGCAATGCATGCAGTCGCGTCAGGCTGGAATAGCCGGTGCCGAAATCGTCCAGCGATATGCCGCAGCCGAGGCGGCGCAGCATTTCGACCGATTGCCTCACCTGTTCGAAATCATGGGCAAAAGCCGTCTCGGTAATTTCAAGGTCCAGCCGGCATGCATCGAAGTTGCTGTTTTCGATAATGCCGAGAAGGGAAAGTACGCCCTCATGGGAATTGAGGTCCTGGGCCGAAAGGTTGAACGACAGGCGCAGGGAGGGTTCCCATGTGGCGGCGGAGGCGAGCGCCATCTTGAGAAGCGGTCGTGTCAGCGAACCGACGATGCCGGCCCGTTCCGCGATGGGGAAGAACTGGCAAGGCGGCACATGCCCGAGAACCGGGCTGTGCCAGCGCGCCAGCGCTTCAAACCCTGCCGTTCTTCCGTCGCGTATATCGACGATCGGCTGAAACACGACCGAAAGCTCGTTTTCCATATCCCTCTGTCTGAGCAGGTGCTCGACGCGGGCTTCGATATTGATCTGCTTTTCGTGCTCCGCATCGAACAGAACGGCATCGCCTCGCCGGGTTTTCTTGGCGTGGTAAAGGGCATAATCCGCCCTGTCGAATAGCTGTTCAAGCGTTGAGGCGAGGTGCGGAAACACGGCAATTCCCATGGATGCGGAAACATGCACGGTGCCCTCCGGCATATGGTAAGGCGCCCTCAACTGCTCGGAGATCGCATTGGCATTTGTGACGAGTTGCGCGTCATCGGGTATGATCGGGGCGACGATGGCGAATTCGTCCCCGCCGAGCCGAAAGGCCCTGCTGGCTTTCAGATTGGCGGTGAGGCGTTTGCTGACATTGACCAGCAGCCTGTCTCCTACGGAGTGTCCGTAAAGATCGTTGACCGGCTTGAATCCGTCCAGATCGATGACACCCAGCGCCAGCCGGGTTCCGTTGGCCCTGGCTTTTTCGAGCTCGGCTTCAAGGTGGGCGAAAAAGGCGCGACGGTTGGGCAGTTCCGTCAGGCTGTCGATATTGGCCAGCAGCAGGTTTTCGTTGCTGAGCGCTTCCGTGCGCTGTTGTGAAATGACCATGCGCTCGAAATTGCGGTAGTTGGTCAGCAAAATGGACATCATGCCGGTGCAGACCAGCAGCACATTGATGGCAATGGCAACAAAGGTCGGTTGCTGCGAGGCCAGAAAGAAGGCGATGAAGGCGCCATTGACGATGAGCGTCACCGTGAAGGCGGCCGAGCGCACATACATCAGACAGAAAATGCAGGAAATGACAGTAATCGCCATATAGAAGGCGACGTGGGATTGCATATAGGCATCCCCATAGGGCACCAGAAGGAAAGACCAGAGCGTAAATGCCATGGCGATGCCGGCAGCGAGGCGGTTCGTGCGCCGAAGGGCTGCATGCGCCACCCGCGGTTCGGGATCCATGCCGCGCGTCCTCCACCAGAAGGCGATCCTGAGCGTGCAGCCGAGCGTGAACAGGGTGGGAACTCCAACGGTGAGCCAAAGCGGCGCCAATTGCATATGCGTTACTGCAAGCGCCCATGTGCTTGAAAGCAGGATGAAATACATCATCGGCATCTGTCGGCTGAAAGCGCGATACTGTGCTTTCAGCAGATCAGGATTGTCGGACCGGACGGACATGAAATCATGCAGTTTTTGCGTGGTGGTCAGTATTTTCATTCATGGCTCTTCAAGTACAGAACGACATTTGTAACATAATTCCTGTTACGTCATTGGAAATACACAGGGTTAACCGACAGACAATTGTATCAACCGCAAGATGCAGGCGCTTCGCTTCGCAACATTCCACTGTTTTCAGTATTTTATGTTTCCGGGTGGGGGATTTTTGATTGGAAATAAGTCCTTTGCTTCAAACTGCCTGTTTCTGCCAAGCTGTTCACTTGGCATGGGCGGCCCGCCCACTCCCAATGTTCATCAGCACCTTTTCAACGCCCCTTGAAAAGTTTGAACGCGCGTGCAATATGAACACGTGTTCAAACTTTGAGAAATGGTTCTTGCGCATGGATTCGATCCACTATCCCGATACATTGGCAGCGCGTGCCGAATTGTGCCGCAGCGTTATTCTTTCCGCCGGGGAGCTGGTGCTGAAAGGTTTTCAGGGCGAGGCGACGCGCAGCTTTTCGATGAAGGGGCCGCAGGATTTTCTGACAGTGACGGATGCTGCCTCCGAAGCGCATATTCGCGGCGCGATCGCGGCCGCTTTCCCGGAAGACAGTTTTTTCGGGGAAGAGGGCGGCGGCGAGATCGGTGACCGCGTCTGGGTCGTGGATCCCATCGACGGCACCGCCAATTTTGCCCGTGGCATTCCGCATTTCTGCATCTCCATCGCCTATGTCGAAAACGGGCAGACCGAAATCGGGGCGATCTATAATCCCGCCCTTGGCGAGCTTTATTTCGCCCGCCGCGGCGAGGGAGCGACGCGCAACGGGCAACCGATCCAGACTGCGGAAACGGAGCGCTTCGATGCTGCTTCGATCGAGATGGGGTGGTCCACCCGTATCGCGAATGCGACCTATCTCGATGTCGTTGGGAATCTGCTCGATATGGGCGCCAATGTCCGCCGCGCCGGCTCCGGCGCGCTGGGGCTTGCCTATGTGGCTGACGGCCGTTCCGATGGCTATCTCGAATTACACATGAATTCATGGGATTGTCTTGCGGGGCTGCTACTCGTCAGCGAAGCTGGCGGCGATGTGTGCCCTTTTCTGGAGATCGGCAGTCTCAGGGATGGCGGGCCGGTGCTGGCCGCAGCAGCCGGTGTTGCCAAAGGCGTCAGCCAGGCATCGAATATAGCGCTGGCCGCCCGGCAGCTGTCGGATCGTCCGCGGGCGGCATCGGCGTGATTTAAGGCGGAGGCCCTTTCGCAGAGGGGGCCTCGTGCTTCATGCATGTGGAGGAATGAAATGGATGGACCCGTTTATGCCCGGCCCCTGCCGTGCTTCCGACTGGATCGACAGGGTCGAGGGCAGATGGTCGAGGGCAGAAAGACCGCTCAACCATGCTGACACGCACGCTTCCCTCCGTTGTCGTCATCGCCGACGCGCATTTCCATGACACGGCAGCCGATTTCGGATTTCCCGGCATCGAAATCGATGGTCAGCGCATCACCATGCGCAGCTGGTCGGATACGCGTGAATCCACCCGGGTTTTCAACGAGAGCGCCGATGCATTGCATGCGGCGCTGGAGGAGGTGCGGCAGCGCGGCATTCGCCATGTGGTGCTGCTTGGCGACTATACCGATGATGGCCAACGGGTGACGACCGAAACGCTGAAGAACATCCTGCAACGCCACAGCGACGCCCACGGCACAGCCTTCTACGCATTGCCCGGAAACCACGATATTTTCGGACCGCGCGGCCGGCACCATACCAAGGAGTTTCTGACGGAGAACGGCAAATGCCTTTCCGTTTCAAGCGATGCGCGGCGGGCCGGTGAGCGCGTCGTCGTGAACGACGGGATGTATTGCGAAGGCTATCCTGCAGGCCTTGGCCCGATGGCGGCTTTCGGTTATTTCCGCCAGCCGGATTATCTGCATTGGGAAACCCCTTTCGGTGTTTCCGATGCGCCGGAGGACCGGTTGTACGCGGTGCGCTCACCCGATGGGCGCAATGTCTACCGCCTGATGGATGCCTCCTATCTGGTCGAACCGGAACCGGGCCTGTGGCTGCTGATGATCGACGCCAATATTTTCGAGCCGCTCGATGGTGCGTTCGAAGTGGGCGAGGAGGCGGCTTTTATCGACAGCACCTCCGGTGGATGGAATGCGCTTTTGCGCTGCAAGCCCTTCCTCATCGACTGGATCGCTGATGTGCGCCGCAGGGCGGAGCTGCATGGCAAGACATTGCTCGGCTTTTCCCACTATCCGGCGCTCGATCCCTTCGATGGCGCAAGCGGTGCGGAAGGCGCCCTGTTCGGCGAAACCAATGTCGTGCGCCGCACGCCGCGCAAGGCGGTGGAGGATGCGCTGTTACAGGCCGGGCTTGCCGTCCATTTCAGCGGGCACCTGCACGTGGAAGGCGTGACCCGGCGCGGGGAAGGCGAAAACTCGCTCACCAATATCGCCGTGCCGTCGCTCGTCGCCTTTCCGCCTGCCTTCAAGGTCGTCCACCCGTCGCGGCAGGAAATCCTTGTCGAGACGGTGGAGATGGCTGCCCTGCCGGTCAATGGTCGTATTTCCGATGGTTATGCACAGGAGACAGAACTGGCGGGCGAGGCGAACGACCCGGCCTTTGCCGCCGGCAATTACGGTGAATTTCTGCTGGGCCACAAGCGGGCGCTGATCAGGCACCGTTATTTCCCCAGGGAATGGCCGGCCGAGGTCGTCACGGCAATCGCCGATAAAAGCGTTCGGGAGGTTGTCGATCTGCTTGGAGGGAAAGGCCTTTTTTCTTCTGATGCTACTGTCCTGTCCTTGGACCTGCCGATGTTCGAGCTGATTGCCGACTGGTATTGCCTGCGCCAGGGCGCAGGCCTGGCGCTGCCGCACATCGCGCCGCAACGGCTTTCCCTTTACCGAACGCTGGCGGAGCGCTTCGGCCGGGAGCCGGATCGTCACGATGGTTCGGTCGAAAGCTTTCTCGAAATCTTCTTCGGAGCCCTCGGCCTGTTTCTCGAGCGTGCCGAAGGCAGTCCGCGCGATCTGAAGCTTGGGCTTGTACCGCAGCGTGAACGCGTTGCGGTTTGATGTGAAGATTTTTGCCCGGAAAGACATTTGGTCTAGCGCGCGGTGATGCGCTCGACCATGGAAACGGGCACGACCTGAAGCCGGGTTTCCGGCTCATCGCTATCGAGCGCGGTCAAAACCTTCTCTGTCAATGCGTCGAAAGACTGGGCAACGGTCGTCAGCTGGTAGCTTTTCCAGCCGGCCTGCGGAATATCGTCGAAACCGACAATCGAGATATCTTCCGGCACCCGGCGGCCCATTTCCAGCCGGGCGGCGTCCATGAAACCAAGTGCCAGCAGATCAGTGACACAGAAGGCGCCATCGATGGTCCTGTCCGCGAGCAGTTCTCGACAGGCCTGATAGCCACTGTCATAGCTGGTGGGACCGCCGCACCATGGAACCACCTGGATACCCTCTATGGTCATGCGCTCGGTGAAAGCGTTGACGCGGCGCAACTGTGCGGGCGTCCGGCTGCCGCTGGAGACAACCGCAACCTTTCTGCACCTGGCTGCCACAAGCCGCATGGCGGCCAGGTTGGCGCCGTGGGAATCGTCGCTCAGCACCATATTCGTATCGGTGCGGTCCAGATGCTGGTTGATGAGGATGAGACGCACGCCGTTGGCGATGCATTCGTCGATAATAGAGGCCGGAGGTTCACCGGAAAGAACGATGATTGCCTGCGCGCGGAATTCGAAGAGACGCTCGATGAGTGGTGCAATGTCCTTGCGCGCATCTGCGGCATTCAGCAGCAGGCATTGCAGGCCGCGACGCAGAAGGCCGATGCTGAGGAGATCGAGCTGCTTTGAAATGAAGGGAGAACCGAGGTTGGCGCCGACGACCCCGATGAGGTTGGAACGGTCATTGTTGAGGCCCTGCGCCAGCCGGTTGACGCGGTAGCCGAGTTCCTGTGCCGCTTTCAGTACCTTGCGCCGGACGGCCTTGGATACGCTGCCGCCGGGAGTGAAGGTGCGTGAAACGGCGGAGCGTGAGACACCCGCCTTTTTCGCCACTTCTTCGGCTGTCACGAACCCTTTCGCCATTCAATCCCCCGTTGCCAAACCACATGTCTGATAGCACAGGTCAGATTGCAGCGACTATTCCAATCGAAATATTTCAGCTTCTGTGGTCGCGGTCAGTTTTGCGGTTCCAGCGCGCTTGCCGCAGCCTCGGCACGCGCGGCTGCCTGTTTTGCTTCCCGCTCGGCGCGGGAGGCCGCTTCCGGGTTGCTCGAACCGTCATAACCTCCCATGGCGCGTTCCCCGATGGCGATGCGGACATCCTTGAGCTGGACGATGACAAGACCGGCGAGGATGGCCGCGCCGATAAGGAATGCTGTTTTCCCGTTTATGGTCATTCGACTCCACGCTTCGTGTTTGCCGGCGGAGGAAACAGCCGGCAAAACCGCCGCTCAGCGGGTCAGGAGGCCGACGCCTGTTTCCGCATCGAACAAATGCATATCGGACGGGTCGATGTCGAGGCCGATCGTTTCACCGGCCTTGACTGCGCTGCGTCCCTGCACCGCGATGACCAGTTCGGTGGCGGTTCCTGTCGTGAGGAAGGTCGCCGAACCGGTTGTTTCCACCGCGGAAACCGGCAGCGCCAATGTCGCTCCGGCTGCTGCGACTGGCCGGATATGTTCCGGCCTGATGCCGACAATCACATCTTTGCCGGGCGGCAGGGAGGCCGGGTTCCCAATCGATTGTTGCGGCTCGCCTTCGCCGAAGCTGAGCTGAAGAGACGCGCCATCCGGGCTGACGGTCGCCGGAATGAAATTCATCGCCGGTGATCCGATGAAACCTGCAACGAAACGATTGACCGGCCGGTCGTAGAGTTCAAGCGGCGTGCCCTGCTGCTCGATCACGCCATCGCGCATGACGACGACATGGTCGGCCATGGTCATCGCTTCGATCTGGTCATGGGTGACATAGACCGAGGTTGCATGCAGGCGATCGTGTAGCGCGCGGATTTCCTTGCGCATGTGGACGCGCAGCGCCGCATCGAGATTGGAAAGCGGCTCATCGAACAGAAACGCCTGCGGGTTGCGGATGATCGCCCGGCTCATGGCCACGCGCTGGCGCTGGCCGCCGGAGAGTTCGCGCGGATAGCGCTTCATCAGCTTTGAAAGTCCTGTCGTGGCGGCAACTTCTTCCGCCGCCTTGCGGGCCTCGGCCTTGGCGACGCCGCGCATCCGCAGCGAATAGGTGAGGTTCTCCTCCACGGTCATATGCGGGTAGAGCGCATAGGACTGGAACACCATGGCCACGTCACGCTTGCGCGGCGGCACACCGTTCATCAGCGTGCCGGCAATGCGCATGTCGCCGGCCGATATGGTTTCCAGCCCGGCCAGCGAGCGCAGAAGTGTGGATTTGCCGCAGCCCGACGGGCCGACAAGCGCGACGAAAGTGCCCTTCTCGATGGAAAGGTTGATGTTCTTCAGCGCATGAAAGGCGCCGTAATATTTGTTGACGCCGGAAAGTTCGATCTGAGGGGTCATTTGAGCGCTCCTGAGGTCAGGCCGGATACGATGCGGCGCTGCAAGAGAATGAAAAGGGCAAGAATGGGCGTCACATACATGGTCGCATAGGCCATAATGTTGTTCCATTCGCTGGTGTTGGGGCCCATGAAGGAATTGAGGCCGACGCTCGCCGGCTGCAAATCGGCCGCCTGTATCATCGATTTCGAATAGACGAACTCGCCGAAGGCCTGCATGAAGATGAGGATGGCGCTGACGAGAATGCCGTTTCTGGCAAGCGGCAGCACGATGTTGAAAAAGGCGCCCACGCGGGAATTGCCATCCACAAGTGCCGCCTCTTCCAGCTCCTGCGGCACTGCCATGAAGGTGGCGCGCACAAGCACCACGAAGAAGGGCATGCTTTTCGCCGCAATGGCGAGGATGACCGACAAGCGCGGATAGTCCAGAAGCCCAAATTGCGAGAAACCGACGAAGATCGGCGTGATCATCAAAGATGCCGGCAGAACCTGCAGCATAAGGATGAGGAACAGGCCGATATCCACCCAGACATTGCGATACCGCGCCAGGACATAGGCACAGCCGACGCCGAGAATGGTGATCAGCAGCACCGCGCTGGAGGCGATCAGCACCGAATTCCACAGGTATCTGCCCATGTTGCGGCTGTTCCAGACATAGGCATAGGTCTGCCATTGCGGGTCCGTGGGCCAGAAGGCGGGCGGATTGGCGAACATTTCCGAGCCGCTCTTGAGCGAGGTCAGATACATCCAGTAAAGCGGGAAGAGGTAGATGATGGCGAGTACGATGGCGATGGCCAGCATCAGGCGGTTGCGGGTCGTGATGCTCATCCGCGCACCTCATGCCGAGTGGAACGCACATAAACGATGGAAGCCAGCATGACGAACACGATCATGATGACGGAGATCGTGGCGCCCTTGCCGAAATCATATTGCCGGAAGGACAGATCCCAGGCCCAATATTGCGCCACGTTGGAGCTGTTATTCGGCCCGCCATCGGTAATGGCGGCGAATAGATCGAATTGCTGCAGCGTGAAAATCAGGCCCAGCGACACGATCGCACCGATGGTGGAGCGCATCATCGGCAGGGTGATGGTGTAGAAGCGCTGCCAGGCGTTCGCCCCGTCCAGTTCCGCGGCCTCGTACAGGTCGCCGGGAATGGAGGCGAGGCCGACGGAAAGCAGGATCATGTTGAAGGAAGTGCCGAGCCAGATATTGGCAATGACGACGGCCCAGAGCGAAAAATTCGCATCTGAGCGCCAGAAGATATTGCCCGATATCAGGCCGCTTTCCCGCAGGAAGAAATTCAACACACCGAAATCGCCCGAGAGGATCCAGTTCCAGATCGCGCCCACCACGAGGCCGGGCATGACCCAGGACACGAGAAAAAGGCCGCGCATCCAGGTTGCGCCGGGAAAATTGACCCAGAAGAACAGCGCCAGACCGAAGCCGATGGCGAATTGCCCGGCAATCGAGGCCACGACAAAGGTGACCGTGTTGAAAAGGATCGGCAATGTTTCCGGTTGCCGGAACAGGTCGATATAATTCTTGAAGCCGACGAAGGGGCGCACGAAGGTGCCCAGGCTGAACATGTCGACTTCCTGAAAGCTCATGACGATGTTGTAGATGAGCGGCAGCCCCGCCATGACGAACAGGAAGCCCAAAGGAAAGGCGACAAGGACGATATCGAAACCGCGACCGTCACTGACGCTGGAAAACAGTTTTTTCATGAAACATCCTCGCAAGCTCCAGTCGGGGCCGCCGCCGCTTGTCGCGGCAGGCAGCCCCACCGGGAGGAACCCCTTGGGTGGAGGCCGGAGAAAGCCGGCCGCCCGCCCGGATCAGCCTTCGACCAGCTTTATCTTTTCAGCGGCCTGGTCGAGCGCGGCTTTCGGCCTCATCTGACCCGAAAGCGCGCCCTGAATGGCATCCTGAATAGCCTTGGAAATCTTCGGCCATTCGGGCGAGGGGCCGCGCGGCTGCGCATATTTCAGCTGTTCCACGAAGGTCTTCAGCGCCTCATCCTTCAACGCATTGCCGGTCGGCGGAACGGGGATATCCGAGCGCGCCGGCAACTGGCCGAAGTTCTTGAACATGTCCTTGTCCTTTGAGGCGAAGAACTCGATTGCCTTGAAGGCTTCTTCCGGATGTTTCGTCTTGGAGAAGATCGCCCAGTTATAGTCGCCCATGGCCGAAGACCGCGGAGCGTCGGGCGTGGGCACCGGCAGCAAAGCGACACCCCAGTCGAACTTGGCGTCCTTCAGCATGCGGTCGATTTCCCAAGGGCCGGAAATGACCATGGCGGCGTTGCCGGCGTTGAAGGTGGCGGTGGAGTCCCACTGGCTGCGCGTCAGCGTATCGGGCGATGCCAGCTTTTCATCCAGCATCAGCTTCCACGTTTCGAGCGCTTTGACGGCGCCCTCGGTATTGATGTTCTTGTAGGTCGCGCCCGCCATCTGCGCCCAGGGCAGGAACTGGAAGGTGCCTTCCTCATTCGCCTTGGCGCTGAAGCTGATACCATAGATGTTCTTCGAGGGGTCGGTCAGCTTGCGGGCAGCATCCACCAGCTCATCCCAGGTCTGCGGCGGTTTTGCCGCGTCCAGCCCAGCGGCCTTGAACAGGTCCTTGTTGTAATAAAGCGCAATCGTGTTCGTGGCCTTGGGCACGCCGAAATATTTGCCGTCCCACATCACCGATTTCAGCGGTCCCGGAAAATAATTCTCCGTCTTGATGACATCCGACTTCGCAATCATGTCCGTCACGTCGAGAAAGGCCCCGCGTGCGGCGAACATGGCGTGGTTGGGGTTGTCGATGGCGATGATGTCGGGCGCGTTGCCGGTGGAATAGGCGCGCATGGATTCGCTCACCACATCATCGAACTGCAATTGCCGGTATTCGATCTTGATGCCGTTATTGAGCGCGTTGAACTCCTTGATGAGGTTCGGTGCCGGCTGGATATCGCGATCCAGCGACCACAGCGTCAACGTCACATCTTCTGCCTGCGCCGCAATAGCGCCGGCGGACACGCCCGCCAGCAGAAATGCGCCGGCCATCATGCATTTCGCGATACCCATAATCTCCTCCTCTTGGTTATCGTCTCTGCAATTTTCAAAAACCTTCTCCCAAAAGGCTTCCGTTATGCGGGGTCGACGACGAAATCGCCGCCGCGGCATTTTTTCAGATAATTCAGGCCATGCACCTGTCCCGTCATTTCCAGCGCGTCGCGATAGACGGGGTCATGCCAGCCTTCGATGTCGATGGAGCCGGACCAGCCGGCGAGGCGTAGTTCGGAAATAATGTCCGTCCAGTTGCTGTCGCCGAAACCCGGCGTGCGCATGAAGACGAATTTTTCCTTGCCGAAAATGCCGTGCTCGCGAATGACATCCCAGCGGATGGTCGCGTCCTTGCCGTGAACGTGGAAAATCTTGTCCGCCCATTTGCGGATCTGCGGCAGCGGATCGATGAGATAGACCATCTGGTGGCAGGGTTCCCATTCGATGCCGATATTGTCATCCGGCGTTTCGTTGAACATCATCTCCCAGGCATCGGGATTGTGCGCGATGTTCCAGTCGCCGGTCTGCCAGTTGCCGTCCATGGCGCAGTTTTCAAAGGCGATTTTCACGCCCTTGTCGGCGGCGCGCTTGGCAAGCTCGCTCCAGATTTCCTTGTATCTGGGCAGGCTTTCCGGCAGCGGTTTGTCGCGCAGTCGGCCGGTGAAGCCCGCAACGCAGGTCGCGCCGAAATGGTGGGCATTGTCGATGCAGTCTTTCCAGCCTTGCAGTGTCTCAAGGTCAATGTCCGTCTCCTCCAGCGGATTGCCGAACATGCCGAGCGTACTGATGGTGATGTCGCGGTCGCCAATCGCGTCAAGGCAGAGCTTGCCGAGTTCGGCAAGGTCCTGACCGTTGGTGGTCTGCCAGAAGAACGGCTCGAAGCTTTCGAAGCCGAGATCGGCGATCTGGCCGATGCGTTCGGCCGCCTGTCCCTTGGTGGCGCTGACCATGGTGCCGATGCGGATAGATGTTGCCGGATTGCTCACGTCTTTCAGTCCTTATGCTGCAATGGAAACACGCTGGCCGAGGCGGGCGCTTTCAATCGCGCCGATCACCATGGCAAGGCTGTTGATGTTGTCGAAGGAGGCTGTTTCCGGCATCTCACCCGTGCGGATGGAATGAAGGAACGAGAGAATGACGCTGGCATGGCCACGCGTATCCTTCTCGGAAACGGCATCGGAAACGTTTACGGTTTTAAATCCACGCAAAAGTCCCTGCTCGTCACCGGCCACGGAGGCGGAGAAATTGTCTTCACCGTCCCAGAGGATCATGCCCTTCGAGCCGATCAGCCGCCAGCGCGCTTCCCAGCTGGTCCGCTCGCCTTCGGCGCACCAAGAACCACGATAGGTAAAGACGACATCATTTGAGAACTCGAAAATGGCATTGGCGCTCGCCCCATGGGCATACCATGAGCCGGCCGGGTTCTTTTCCACGCAAAAGACGGAGAGGGGTTTTTCATTGGCGACGAAACGGGCGGCGTCGAAGGTGTGGATCGCCATATCGAGAAGCAGGACATTCTTCATTTCCTCACGGAAGCCGCCGAAATGGGGCCCAAGGAAAAAATCGCAGTGGATGGCCGTCAGGTCACCGATGATACCGTCTTCAAGCGCGCGGCGCAGCCGCCGGATACCCGCAATAAACCGCCGGTTTTGCACCACGGCATGAATTCTGCCGGCTTTTTTTGCCAGTTCCACCAGCGTGGCGGCTTCCTCCATCGAGGCGGCAAGCGGCTTTTCGCTCAGCACATGGCACCCCGCCTCGAGACCGGCTTCAACCACGGCAAAGCGCGCCTGCGGGATGACGATATCAAAAAGGATGTCGGCTTTCGTTTCAGCCAGAACGTGGCGAAGATCGGTGCCGATGACCGCATCCGTGAGGGCGAATTCTTCGGCAAGTGCGCGGGCTGTGTTCTCGTTCAGGTCGACCAGACCGGCGATCCTGATCGCGCCGGCGATTTCCGGCGTGGATTGAATGGTGCGCAGCCAGCCTTTGGCCATGGCTCCGCACCCGCATAAAACGGCGTTGAATGTCATCTCATCTCCCCGGACTCTTTCGCAAACTCCTCTTTGCGCAAAGCGTCGTAAACGTTTACGAGACTATTCCGATGATGTTAGATATGTCAAGACCGTTAAGGGGCGCGTCGATTGCGCGCCGGGCCTGGGAGGGGAATGAATGAAAGGAATTCGTCAGCTTGCCGATTATCTGGAGATATCGATAGGCACTGTTTCCCGTGCCCTGAACGGCAAGCCGGATGTGAACGAAGAAACGCGGCGGCGTGTTCTCGAAGCGGCGGAAAAGCTGGGTTATGTCGCCAACCAGTCCGGCCGCAGCCTCAGGCAGGGAACCACCAATGTCATCGGCCTGATGACCGGCAGCGACGCGCAGACCGTGGAGAACTCCGACAACTTCTTCCTGGGCGTGACGGACGGTCTGCAAAGCGTGTTTTCCGGGCATAATCTCGATCTCATCGTTCTGCCCTGCCCGGGGGAAGAGGATCCGGATGAATATCTAAAGCGCATGGTGGCGCGCCGCATGGTGGATGCGATGATCATTTCCGCGACGCGGCGGATAGACAAACGTGTGGATTTCCTGAAGCAGACCCGCCTGCCTTTCGTGGCGCTCGGCCGGACCGCTTCCAGCGACACCCACGCCTGGATTGACCTCGATTTCGAGGGCGTCGCGAAAAACGCGGTCGACCGCCTTGCTGCTGCCGGGCATCGTTCGATTGCGGTGGCGGTGCCCGACAGCGACATCAATCTCGGTTATGTTTTTCTGGAAGGATACAGGCGCGCGCTGGAAGACAATGGCATCGCTTACGATTCCTCACTGGTCATCCGCGCGAAATCCAGCGAGCAGGGCGGTTATCACGCCGCGAGCGAATGGCTGCAGATGCGGCCCCGGCCAACGGCGATCGTGCTGATCTACGAACTGATGGCGGTCGGTCTTTATCGCCGGCTTGCGGAAGTGGGCCTAAAACCGGGGCGCGATCTCGCTGTCATCGGCTTCCGCGATGGCCCGCGTGGCCAGTTTCTGGAACCACGGCTGACCAGTTTCCGCATGTCCCTGCATGATCTCGGCGTGACTGTGGCTCAGACACTGTTATCGACCATGCCGGCCTACGCGCCGTTTTATCCCGATCAGGCCCGCCATTGCGTTTGGCCCATGCTTCTGGTGGCCGGCGAGAGTGACCCCGCCCCATAAGACAGCAGGGTGGCGCACAGTCCTTCAGGGTGGTTTCACCGCCCGCAAGGCGCGGCTGGAGAGCGAGCGTGACCGGGCGGGCAAGGTTGTGTTTCCGAAGGCTTTGCTCGACCGGAGCAGCGACACCGATATCGTCGCGATGCTGGATGCCGAACAGCGTCTTTTCGAAACCCGCAGTGCCGTTCGTGAAAGCAAGAAGCTTCAGCTCGAACAGCGCGTGCGCCAGCTTCGCGACGAGATCGCCGGCATGGAAGCCGAGCGTGCGGCGAATTTTCGCGAACAGGGGATGGTCGATGAGGAATTGATCCGTTTTCGATCCCTGCACGAAAGGGGCCTGATGGAAAAAAGCCGCCTTAGCACGCTGGAGCGTCAGGCCACGGATATTGATGGCGATATTGGCCGGCTGATGGCGGGTATTGCCGGGGTCGAGGCGAAGATCAGCGAAACCGCGCTGCAAATCCTTCAGATCGATGAACAATGGTCGGAGGAGGTCGGTTCCGATCTGCGTGAGATGGACGCCCGCATCGGCGAATATGTCGAACGGCGGGTGGCGGCAGAAGACCAGCTGAAACGTGTCGATATTCTCGCGCCACAGGATGGCGTGGTGCATCAACTTGCCGTGCACACTGTCGGCGGTGTCATCGCACCGGGCGAACAGATCATGATGATCGTGCCGGAGGTGGACAAGCTGGTGGTGGAGGCCAAGGTCGCGCCGCAGGATATCGACCAGATCTATTATGGCCAGGCGACAAATCTGCGTTTTTCCGCCTTCAATCAGAAAACGACACCCGAAATCACCGGCACGGTGGAGCGCATTTCGGCTGACGTGACGGTGGATCAGCGCACGGGCGCCAGCTATTACCTCGTGCGTGTCGCCACCTCGCAGGAGCAGATAAAGCGGCTGGGTGAATTCCACCTGATGCCGGGCATGCCGGTGGAAGCCTTCATCACGACAGGAGAACGAAGCGTCCTTTCCTATTTCCTCAAACCGCTGATGGATCAGGCCAGCCGCTCCTTCCGCGCGGTTTGAGATTTTCATATTCCGGCCTGCCGGTTGCCAAGGCCCGCCCTGTGTTTCAGGGCGGGCCGAAACAGCTGTTGCGGTGGGCCGGAACTGCCTGAAAAACGCCGCTCCGATTCCCGCAAAAGAAAATGCCGTGCGTCTTCACGCACGGCACAGACCGCTGACAAACCCGTCGATATTTTCGGCGGGTTTTTTCTTTTTCGGGATGATGACGTTTTATTGTCGTCTTTTGCGGGTGAACGGGAGATAAGATGAGCCTCGTTTCCTCATCCCCAGGCGGGTTTGGGTGCTTTCGTGAGCGCCATCGCTATTTTCTTGATGTTCTGGGCGCTCGCGGCGAGCAGGC